>CALAUZ010000033.1 GCA_937892105.1 uncultured Fretibacterium sp.
CACGTAAACGCAATGGGCAAGTTATGCCCCGAACCCGTCATCATGACAAAAGCCGAAATCGAAAAGGGTGCGCAGGAACTCACCGTGTCAGTCGATAACGATATTGCCGTCTCCAATGTTACCCGTCTCCTTCAGGGCAAAGGCTACTCCGTCGAACTCACCAGAGTCCCGGACTCTCAGGAACGCAAGCTCACAGCACGCAAAACATCTTCAGGCGAAGTTGCACCCTCAAAGTCTCGCGATGAACTCCTCGCAATCCTCGTTGCACATGACGTTCTCGGCGGAAATGACCACGAACTAGGCGAAGTCCTCATGAAGGCGTTTCTCGGCTGCCTCTCAAAACTTACACGCCGTCCCGCTGTTATGGCGTTCATGAATGAAGGGGTTAAGCTCGTACTTCCGGAGTCGTCTGCGTTAAGCTACATTCAGGATTTGGAGAAGGCTGGCACTAAGATACTCGTCTGCGGAACATGCACAACACATTTCGGCATTACGGACAAAATTGCGGCGGGAACTATCTCCAATATGTTCGAGATTATGGAGATGGTAACGGGAGCAGATAACACTCTCATATTTTAATGTTCTGGGCTGGAATAGATATAGGCTCAACAGCGGCTAAGGCAGTAGTTCTCAGTGAGGATAAATCGGGAATTACTGCCCGTTGTCTTATGCCTTCAGGTTGGAACAGCAGGCAGACGGCTGAGGAAATATTATCGTGGCTGAAGTCTCAGGGGTATTCACGCGAAAATGCCAGGATTACCGCTACAGGTTACGGCAGAGTTTCAGTACCTTATGCTGACAGTACGCTCACAGAAATTACATGTCATGGCAAGCGAGATTGTGAGCCTCATGGGACTTGGAACTCCCCGCGAAGATATTGCTTGCGGTGCTGTAGGCTCTGTTGTGTCGAAGGTCTCAACGCTCGTAAGCCGTAAAAGCACGTCAGGTGATTACTACCTCACGGGAGGTTTCTGTGAATCGCCGCTGTTGGTGCGCAAACTTGGTGAAGCGTTAAGCTCTGAAGTAAAGACGTGCCCTGATGCAAGATTTGCAGGTGCTATTGGGGCTGCGTTGCTGGGTAAATAATGTTAAGGGGGATAAACTATGGATTACCGTGCTATGTGGGAAACTCTGGGAATGGACGTTAAGACGCATGATGTACTGTGTGAGGCGTTGCCAGGAATGTTTGGGAGCATATTCATGTCTCAAGATGACAGGCCGGAAGGAATGGACTATTTCTACTCTGGAGATTTTAGCAGAGGACGCACCCATGCACATTATGGATATTCCGCAGATGAAGATGCCAAAGGATTACGCGCATTGGGAGGACGAGGTTAAAGGCTACATGAAACGCTGTGAGGAACTTACGGGGAACAAAGTAACTCCCGCAAATCTCAGGGCGGCAATAAAGCTCCTTAACCAGAAGCGCAAGGCATTAAAGAGGCTTGCAGATTTGAGGAAGCTCGATAATATCCCGATAAGCGGCAAGAATGCACTGCTTATAACACAGATAGCATTCTATGACGATCCAGCGAGAATAACGGCGCAAATCAACAAGCTGTGCGACGAATTGGATCAGAGAGTGAAGGATAAAGTCTCAGTATTCCCCAAAGGCACAAAGAGGATACTGCTTACTGGAACGCCATTATCCATTCCGAACTGGAAGGTTCATCACATCATCGAGACATCAGGCGGTGCAGTAGTGTGCGAGGAAATGTGTACTGGAATACGCTGCTACGAGAAGTGTGTTGACGAGTCCGGCTCAACGCTTGATGATATGATAAAGCACCTTGTGGACAGGTACATGGGAGCAATTCACTGTGCATGTTTCACGCCAAACAGCGAGAGGATAGACGACATAAAACGCCTAGTGAAGGAATACAATGCTGACGGAGTAATCGACATGAACCTGAAGTTCTGCAGTATCTATGACATTGAGGGCGGATTTGTTGAGCGTGAGTTGAAGGCTGCGGGTATTCCTGTTCTTGGGATTGAGACGGACTACACTGACCAGGATACAGAACAGCTGAAGACACGTATAGGTGCGTTCATTGAGATGTTAGGAAACAGATGATATAATCCCCTTTACAAAAGGTAATACGGAGGGGATTTTATTTTTGCTGTTAGGAGGCAGAAGCATGAAAAAATTTGTAGTATTTGTACAGGCTGTAATTCTTCTTGAAGTTATGGCTTCAGTGGCATCAGCAGGTCTGGTAGTCCATAACCAAACATTCCCTGATGAATGTTATGTGGGGAATTCATCGGCTCAGTTCGCTTTCTTTTCTGTTTCAGCTGCAACAGGTAATTACACTTTTTCATTGTCGGAAAACGGCGTCCCTCCAGGCTGCAACCTTCTTCCGAATTACGGGGCATCATTTGCCTACTTGGGAGGAACTATGACGCAGGCAGGAGTGTACACGTTCACAGTTACAGTGAGAGG
>CALAUZ010000034.1 GCA_937892105.1 uncultured Fretibacterium sp.
CCCCCCACTGCGAAAATTAGGATTAGTTAAACATAGCAACTATCAACAATATCAAATACAAAAGCAATCGAGCCGCTTTTATGCTGTCCAGTCTTTCTCTCCTTTTAAAGAAAGGGGCATGGCGGCATGAAAGTTGTTATCATCGGTATCGGCTCTATGGGAAAAAGAAGGGTTAGACTTATCAAGGAACTATATCCCGAATATGAAGTTGTTGGCGTTGACGCTAGGCAGGACAGGCAGGCAGAAGCGCGAAATCAGTCAGGCATTCAGACTTTTTCATCATTAGATGATGTAAGCGGTTGCGACTGTGCTTTTGTGTGTACACAGCCTTTGTCCCACGCTAATATCATAACGGCCTGCCTTGAAAAAGGCTGGAATGTATTTACAGAATTGAATCTTGTTGATGACGGGTATGATAGGAATATCGCTTTAGCCCAAAAGAACAAAGCCGTTCTCTTCATGTCATCAACGTTTTTATACAGGGAAGAGACACGGTATATTCGGAAGAACGTCAGAGCTAGTACTGCTAGTTCGGATAGTCGTTGGAATTACATCTATCACATAGGACAATATCTTCCGGACTGGCATCCGTGGGAAAGTTACAAGGATTTCTTCGTAGGAGATAAGAGGACTAATGGCTGTAGAGAAATCCTCTCAGTAGAGCTTCCGTGGTTAATAGAAACATTCGGCAGTATAGAAAAACTGAATGCTGTGTCAGACAAGATGACAGAATTGGACATTGACTACGATGATAACTTCATGATTCAAGTCAAGCATTCAAACGGGAATAAAGGCGTTCTCGTTGTGGACGTAGTATCACCGAATGCTGTCAGAAACTTCACAGCTTATACAGAAGGAGCTTATCTCTCATGGGGAGGAAATCCGAAGAGCATATTTGCGTTTGACGTTGAGACAAAAGAGTTAAAGAACGTGGTATTAACTGAGCAGGCTGAGCATAGAGATGGCTATGCTTCCTTCGTTGTCGAAAACGCTTATAAAAATGAAATTCGTGAGTTTTTCAACGCGGTGCTTAACGGCAAGAAACCTGAATACGGTTTTGAACAGGATAAAGCGGTTCTTGCTCTGATCGGGGAGATTGGAGCGTGACGCGGGTATGGGCAACAAGATCATGAAAGTCTGTTTTATCGGAATCGGCTCAATTGCGAAGCGGCATATCAAGAATTTGTGTACAGTATGTGCCGGATCGGAGCTGACGATCGATGCTCTGAGGCAGACAAATGAAGACGTAGACGGTGTGGACAAGATATACACGGATTTTAGCGCGCTCCCTCGTGATTATGACGCAATCTTCATCACGAACCCGACGGAGCTTCATTTTGAAACGTTGAAACGCGTTCATGACAAAGGACTGCATTTCTTCATTGAAAAGCCTGTGGTTTCTGTTCATCAGCTTCATCTAGCGAGCAAATTCGAGTTAAGACCAGACAGTTGTTATTACGTAGCCTGTCCTCTTCGCTATAACGCCGTTATTCAATGGGTTAAGAATAACATAAACCCTAACGATGTAATCTCTGTCCGAAGCATTTCATCCAGCTACCTACCTGACTGGCGACCCGGCCAAGACTACAGAAAGACTTACAGTGCCCACAGGAATATGGGCGGCGGCGTGAGTATCGACTTAATTCACGAATGGGATTACTTAACTTATCTCTTCGGCTGGCCAAGTAAAGTATGTTCTTTCATCGGGAAGAAATCTGGTCTCGAAATCGACAGCGATGACTACGCCATATACATGGCCGAGTATGAAGACAAAATCGTTGAACTTCATCTCGATTATTTTGGGCGAAAAACAATAAGGGAAATTCAGCTCTTCACTAAGAATGAGACCATTATCGGTGATCTGGTTAGTAATCAGGTTCGTTTCTTAAGCGCGGAGGGAGCTGGCCAAGTCATCGACTTTCATGAAGAACGGAACGATTACCAGAAAAGGGAGTTAATACATTTCCTATCTCTAACTTCTCTTGCTGAACAGGGAACGCGGTTCGAAGAATTTATACACGGTTTGAAAGTTCTGAATTTAACACAGGGGATACTGACATGAGCCGCCTTTTATCAAGACAAAGTGAGTTTCTGGCTCTCGTCCTCAAACAGTTGAATAATTTCTGGAGCGATACAAATCCGAAAGTTATAGAATTGGCCATGCCGCAAGCACTTAATGCGATAGAAGTTGGTTTTCACGGTATCCCCAGCAGTCGCTTCTTCAACGGGGAAGAGATCGTTTTCTCACCTTACTTCTCTGTACATTGGATGATATTTCTTTACCGTTTGTCTAATGCAATATATAGGCTAAATATCGATACCCCCCCCGAAGCCGATCAGCTTTACTATTTGAATAAAATTATGCACGCTAATGATTGGCTTTACGCAATTAATTTGCCACCTCATTTTCTCTGTGAGCATCCGCTAGGAAGTGTATTGGGCAGGGCGGAATACGGCGATTATTTATTCGTTTATCAGGGGACAACGGTCGGAGGGAATCGGAAGAATGGCAGGTTATTTTATCCGACACTTGGGGATAACGTTGTTCTATTCGCAAACGCTACAGTTCTTGGGAATACACATGTTGGCAATAATGTCATCATCTCGGCGAATACATACCTGATGAACGAAGTGATTCCCGATAACTGCCTTGTGTTCGGAAAGTCGCCTGATATAATTATCAAGCATAGGACAGAAGACGAGATGACAGCTTATTTTGAAAGAATTTGGGGAAAGAGAGACAACGCGGAACTGAAAACGAGAAGAGGGAAAGATAATTGAATATTTTATTTACAATATGTGGCAGAGCCGGTTCAAAAGGAATCAAGAACAAGAACCTACGCTCCTTCTGCGGTAAACCCTTGGCATATTTGACGGTTTCTGTTATTGACTTGTATTTGCGGCAACACCATGAGCTAGATGCTTCTGTGGTAGTTAATTCGGACAGTCAGGAGTTATTACAACTCGTATCTAATAACGGCTTGATCTCGATTGACACAATAGAGCGAGATGCGTCTCTAGCCGGGGACGTGATTGGCAAGATAGCCGTTATAGAAGATTGCTTGACAAAGATGGAGGCCAAGCACGGCAAGAGCTTCGATGTTGTTGTCGATCTTGACATAACATCTCCATTACGGACTGTGGCTGACTTAGAACGGGTTATTAGCAAACACATTCGTTCTGGCGCAGATGTTACGACTACGGTAGCTCCTGCTAGAAGGAATCCTTATTTCAATCAAGTCAAGAAAACAGAGCGTGGTTACAAGAAGGTAATCGAGAGTAATTTCACAGCCCGCCAGCAAGCACCAGAGATTTACGACATGAACGCGTCAATTTACGCCTATAAGCCGGAGTATCTACGTTCAGCGCAAAAGAGCGGTAAGGGCGTTCTTGACGGTTACTGTGAAATGGTTGAAATGTATGATACCGCGGTTCTTGACTTAGATCATGAGAATGACTTTGAATTGATGGAAACAGTAGCGGAGCATTTATTTAAGACTAATCCAGCTTTCCAAGATGTGTTTGACAATGCTCCTGCGAGAGAACCTGACTTGTTAGCCGATATGTTAGACTTGCTTCCATCTTCTTACTGTAACGAGAACAACAATGCAATTTATGTTCTCGGCAAAGAAGATAAGGAAATGATCGAGGAACACAAAAAGTTCTATGCGGATTTTTTTAAATTCGGCAATCATTTATTGGATGAATGTTTCCCTTCTCCAATCCAAGATTATGAACTCACAATTTATTCAGCCTATTATAAGATTTTAGAATTGTTAGACACTCTCGAAGTAATGACAGAGAACAGCTTGATTAATTCAGGACTGTTGATTGTGAGACCGCTATTAGAGTGCGCAGCGCAACTTTGTTATGTACTTTGTGATGATAGTCAGATTGAAAAGCGAGCAATTATCTGGCAGATGATGGACATAAAAAGAAGCACAAGTGATCCAGACACAAAATTGCAGGCCGCTAAAGAAGTAAAATTCTATCACGACATGGAAGCTAGAGACTGCTACAAAAATTTCGTAAATATTATTCGCGATGCTAAGAAACCGTGGCCTAATTGGTACAGTTACTGTGAAGGTGAGAGGACGAGCATAGTAGATATTTTCAAAATAGCCGGTCTGCAAGATTTACACGATACGCTGTATAGCGCGTTATGTCGTGAAAATCATGAAGTAAATCATATGGAAACAAATATTGATATTCGGCCGTATGATGAGAAGAAGTTTCGTTTCAAGCCATTTAGGGGTTTCGCGGAGAACCATGTATTGCTGATGGATTGCATTATTAGGACTTTGTTGCCGGTTAATAAAATGATGATTGATAGGTACGGTGACAATAATCTCAAGAGTGAATGGCAAGCATATGAAACTAAATCTATTGAATACGTTGGCGAAAACAAGAAATTTGCAGAAGAAATTGATAAATATTTGAATCCAAACCATAAATGGTTTTAATAACTGTAATAACTTAATTTTTTTAAGGAGGTTAAGTTGTGCCTATAAGTGGTAGTAACAAACTCTTTATAGTCATGTATCACTACACACGAGATCTTGTTCATTCTCGTTATCCGCATATAAAAGGGTTGGACTTGCCGTTGTTCAGGGAACAGCTTGAATTCTTCGCAAGCCATTTTAACGTGGTTAGTATGGAAGATGTGCTGGCTTCCCTGCATTCAACCGAAAGAATAAATACTAAAGCATTACCTGAAAACGCGTTATTATTAACATTCGATGACGGTTATATTGATAATTATACTTTCGCAATGCCTTTACTTGAGCAGTTTGGTTTTCAGGGAAGCTTTTTCATTCCAGGTAAGACATTTACAGAACATCGTCTATTGGATGTGAACAAAATCCATTATATTTTGGCTAGTGCCGAAGATATAGACGGTGGCATCAAACGGCTTGTGTCTGACTTGTTTTCTCGTATGGATTTCTATCGCGGTCATGAGTTTGATTTCCCGTCTAACGAGGAACTGTATAAGGATTGGGCAGTTCCGAATCGCTTTGACTCTGGTGATGTTGTCTTCATCAAACGGATATTACAGACAGTGCTGCCGGAGCAGTTACGTAACCGCATCAGTTCCGACCTCTTCGAGACCTATGTGGGAGTTAGCGAGACGCAGTTGGCCTACGAACTCTACATGACAGAGGATCAGATAAAAACCATAAAACGTCGTGGGCACTTTATAGGCCTGCACGGATACGATCATTATTGGCTGGGGAGATTAACCCCGGAGCAGATGAGGGCGGATATAGATAAGGCACTAAGCGTCATGAACGGCCTTGGCGTGATAGAGCCGGACAAGTGGGTAATGAACTATCCTTACGGAAACTACAGCCAAGAAGTCATAGATTATGTGGTTAAATGCGGCTGTGTTTGTGGCGTTACTACTGAGGTGAGAGTGGCAGAGATTGGAAAGGACGAGTCAATGAAACTGCCGAGGTTGGACTGCAACGATTTCCCTCCGAAGAGTGGGAATTATAAGAAACTGTGGGCACAGACGAAGGATGCGGGGATATGAACAAGTACGATTCAATATTTCACTTCCGCATGGCAACAATTGCTGACCTTGATGCCATAATGAAGTTCATTCATGATGAGTGGGGAAAGAACCATATTTTAGCTCACGATAACGAACTATTCTTGTGGCAATACGGTCGAACAGAGTATGGTGATTATAATAACATTAACTTTGTCTTAATGCTAGATAAAAATAACGATACTATCTCTGGTATAATCGGTTTTATTGCATACGATGCACAAAATCAGTATATATCTCCCGCAATGACAAAAGTTTCTACACGAGTTAGATTGCCCATGACCGGCTTGGAGTTTATGAAACGGCAGATGCAGATAGTCGGCGAAAAAGAACACTTTGCGAGCGGAACAAATCCCCAAACGATTTTGCCCCTATACGAGAAAGTCTTTCATCATAGAATAGGCATAATGCAACAGTATTACATTCTTAATCCTGAAATTCAGGAAATATCAGAATTTAAAGTTGCTCAGCCAGATAAAATACAATTAGAGAGAATAGTTGCCAACTCAGCAACTTACTTGAAGACTGAATATCAACTTAAGGAAATTCGTTCTTTTGAAGAATGTACTTATGATTTAAATGAGATTAATGTTTTAATGCCTGTTAAATCTTGTGAATTCATGAGAAAGCGATACTTTAATCATCCCATTTACTCCTACAAAAAATGGTTAGTTAGGGATGAGAGTCAAAAGACTGTTGGTCTCTTAATTGGCAGAGAGATAATACAGAACGAAACCCAATTGTTAAGACTGGTTGATTACCGTGGAGATCTTAGTTATTTGAACAAGCTTGGTTCGGCATTGCATAACCTGATTAAACAAAATAGGTACGAATATATTGATTTCATGGTATCAGACTTATCTCAGTATCATTTAGAAGACGCCGGTTTTTCACTTCTCGTTCCAGATGGAACTACGATAATTCCTCATTACTTTGAACCTTTTGTTCAAAAGAACATAAAGAACTATTACCAAAATAGGTCTGATATCATCATCTTCAAAGCAGATGGAGATCAAGACCGGCCAAATGTCAATATGTAAAGGGTAGCGCAATGAAAAACATACCAAAAATCAAAATCGGCATAGTTACTGTAAGCCGCAATTGCTTCCCTGAGTCTTTAGCTGTCAATCGACGCAAGGCTCTTGTAGAGCAGTATAAGGCCAAGTACGGGGACAACGCTATCTACGAATGCCCAGTCTGCATTGTAGAGTCCGAATTACATATGGCTCGGGCTTTGAAGAACATTGAGAAAGAAGGCTGCAACGCTCTCTGTGTTTATCTGGGCAACTTTGGTCCAGAAATATCAGAGACAATGCTTGCAGACTGTTTCAATGGCCCTGTGATGTTTTGTGCGGCGGCTGAAGAGAGCCAAAATGATCTCTTTGACGGCAGAGGCGATGCTTACTGTGGATTACTTAATGCAAGCTATGCTTTACATTTGAGAAAGACAAAAGCCTATATCCCTGAAGAGCCTGTTGGGACTGCTGAAGAATGTGCGGATATGATACACGAATTTCTTCCTATCGCACGAGCTGTTGTCGGGCTTAGAGATTTGAAGATCATTTCTTTTGGGCCTCGTCCTAATAATTTCTTAG
>CALAUZ010000035.1 GCA_937892105.1 uncultured Fretibacterium sp.
CCAGAAGAGCTGGTCAGAAGAGTTTTGAAGTATTACTCGTTTAAAGGTGACACGGTGCTTGATCCTTTTGCGGGGTCGGGGACAACGGGACGAGTTGCGAGAAGCATGAGCAGAGTGCCGATTATGTGTGAAATTAATAAAGATTACGCTGAAGCAATAGATAAGGCTAATCCAAATTACTACGAACATTTTGAGCATAGCACTCATGACATTCATGACACTAAGGAGGCAAACGTTTGAGAAGAGATAAACACGGTTATTATTTGAATATCGCGGAGGCAGTTTTAGAACGCTCAACATGTTTAAGACGAAAGTACGGAGCCGTTATTGTCAAGGACGACGAGATAATTTCTACTGGCTACAACGGTGCGCCGCGAGGCTGGGCGAATTGCTGTGATATTGGCTACTGTTTCAGGGAGCATGAACAGATTCCGCATGGTGAGAGATATGAGGCATGTCGCTCAGTTCACGGAGAAGCAAACGCCATCATTTCAGCTTCACGGAAAGACATGCTCGGAGCAACTCTTTACTTAGCCGGTAAGGAAGCTGACGGAAGTCTTATCTATTACGCGGAGCCTTGTGCCATGTGCAGACGGCTGATCATTAACTCTGGAATTGAGAGACTCATTTCGAGAGCACCTTGCGGAGGCTTAATCGTTCTGAACGTTAAAGACCTGAAGGAGTGATTTCATGGGCAGATTTATGCAATGGCTAGGATTTAAGCCCAAAATACCTGAGTTTCAGAATAATGTCCGAGACTCAGGAACAACATTCCTTTTTGGACGGGCCAATAGCGGAGAGCATGTTGATGAAAAGACAGCAATGCAAATAGCGACAGTCTATGCCTGTGTTAGGCTGCTCGCGGAGTCCGTAGCCAGTCTGCCATTACATCTGTACCGCGTTACAAACGACGATAGAGGCAAGGAGAAGGCAAGAGATCATCCGCTGTATACAATCTTGTATCGTCAGGCAAATCCAGAAATGACGAGCTTCAGTTTTCGAGAAACAGTCATGACACATCTGTTACTGTGGGGTAATGCTTACGCACAGATAGTAAGAGATGGAAAAAATGGTGTTCTTGGACTGTATCCGTTACTTCCTGAGAATGTGGAAATGGACAGAGACGAAAGCGGAAAACTCTATTACATTTATCATGCTTATACTGATGAAGTGCCGGGAGAGAAGGATAAGGATATTTATTTCCGCAGAGAGGAAATTTTACATATTCCGGCTTTGGGATTTAACGGCCTAGTCGGTTTCTCCCCTATAGAAATGATGAAAAATGCTTTGGGTTCAGCAATTGCTGTGAATAGATATGGCAGTTCGTTCTTCAAGAATGGGGCACAGCCAGTTGGAGTTTTGGAACATCCGGGAGAATTGAAAGACCCTCAAAAAATTCGAGATAGATGGATGGATACTTATGGCGGAGCAAGTAACGCGCACAAAATTGCTGTTTTGGAAGAGGGAGTACGCCCAGAAAGGCGTTAGTGATAGTAGTGATTGGTACTACCACCCACAATCATGGGTGAGTTGAAATGTCTAACCGAAAAGCGAAAGCTGAAACGGGAACATAGTATGACATTGAAGCGGTAAGTTACCTAAAGGCTAAAGGGTACGACTGAACCGCAACAACAATCGGATATAAGGTTTAAGTTATCTACTGAACGTGAGACTTGAGTGTCCATTTCCGAGGGGATTTTGGAAATTAGCCTGATACCAACTCTGTGGCGGTCTGTTCTTAGATCCCTCAAGGGCAGAGAGATTGCGAAAGCCGCAGCACAAGCAGGAGAACCTGTATTAAAGAGTCTAAAGCGAAACCGACAATCCGAAAATGCCAAGCACTGACGCTAACTGGGGATACTCTAAAGGACGATGTCAGAAAAGACTATAGTCATCTGGACTTGAATACGTCCCAAGGGTACGGAGCGTCCGTAGTAGTCCGAGAACGATAACGCCGTTTACATGGCGAAGGGACGCAGTTTATGTAACTTCAAAATTGAAGATGAAAGGAAGGAGAAACCTTAATGAAACCAACATCGGAAATTTTGAAACGAATGAGATGTAACTCTAAGGAAAACAAAGACGGTATCTACACGCGGTTATACAGGTATTTACTGCGAGAAGATGTTTATATGACCGCATATCAGAACTTGTATGCCAACAAAGGCGCGGGAACTGAAGGAGTAGACAATGATACGGCAGACGGCTTTGGAGAGGAATATGTTCATCAACTCATTGAAGAGCTGAGAAATCTAACATATGAGCCGAAACCCGTAAAGCGTGTCAATATACCCAAGCGCAACGGTAAAATGCGTCCATTAGGCATTCCGTCTTTCAGAGATAAACTTGTGCAGGACGTAATCCAACAGTTTTTAGAGGCAATTTATGAGCCGATTTTCAGCACTCACTCACACGGTTTCAGGCCGAAAAGAAGCTGTCATACTGCCTTAAAAGAGGTAAGTAAAGCGTTCAGAGGCACAATGTGGTTTATTGAAGGAGACATCAAGGGGTGCTTCGATAATATTGACCATGCAATACTGCTTGAACTGCTGTCCGAGAAAATCAAAGACAGTAAGTTCATAAACCTAATTGGGAAATTCCTGAAAGCTGGTTATATCGAAGATTGGACGTATCATAGGACGTATAGCGGAACTCCACAAGGCGGTATACTTTTCCCAATTCTTGCAAATATCTATCTGCATGAATTAGATAAGAAGGTAGAAGCCATGCAGGAAAGCTACAACGCACCCGCAAAACACGCATATACGTATGTGTACGGCAAAAAGGTAGGAGAAATTAACAAGCTCAGAAAGCGATATGGGAATTGCGATGATAAAGCCCAGAAAAAGGCTCTATTAAAGCAAATTCATAAACTGGAAGCTGAAAAACGTAAACTACCCTACAAGGACAAAAGCGACAAAAAGCTCTCTTAGAGGGAATTAAAAGCGAACTGGCACAGTTTACAGCCGAAAAGCTCAAATTGGAGCTAAGCGACGAGAAGACCAAAGTAATACACTCTTCAAATAACGTTCTGTTCCTCGGATACGAACTGAATATTCGCAGAAATTCTCAAAGCAAGCGAAAATCCAACGGAGTTGTACAAAGAACGCTGAATAACTCTGTAGAGCTATTGGTTCCCATGAATAGAATTGAGAAATTCATGTACGATCGTCAAATAGTAATACAGGGTAAGAACGGCGAACTTACTACTTGGCAGAGATTATCCATGTCTGGATTAACGGACTTGGAGATTGTAGATACCTATAATTCGCAGACACGTGGAATTTGTAACTACTACAATCTAGCAAGTAATTTTTTAAAGCTCGCGTATTTCGTTTATTTAATGGAATACAGTTGCCTTAAAACTCTGGAACAGAAGCACAAAACGAGAATTTCAGTCATAAAGAAGATATTTAAGGCTGGTAAGTCATGGGGTATACCGTATGAAACTAAAAGCGGCAAAAAGCGTATGATGATTGCCAAATTCTCTGATTTTAAGAGAGACAAGGTATATAATGACACCAGCATTGACAACATCAAGAACAATGTTCATTTTGCCAGTCATTCATCACTTGAACAAAGGCTGAAAGCTCACAAATGCGAACTGTGCGGAGCTGAGGGTGAAAATATCGTGCTTGAAGTTCATCACATAAACAGGATAAAGAACCTCAAAGGCAAAGAGCTGTGGGAAAAAGCTATGATTGCAAGGAGAAGAAAAACACTTGTAGTGTGTAAAGAATGCCACAAGAAGATACATCATTCGTCATAGCATAAATGGAAAGCCGGATACATCGAGAGGTGTAAGTCCGGTTTGGGGAGAGGCTTGTGTAAACCTATACTGGCAACAGTACAAGGCGACACTTGCCTACTCTACATCCACTATAAACCAATCTCACTTCCGCCGGAAGACAGCCAATTTCTCGATACAAAAGAGTTTGATGTTGAGGAGATTTGCAGGATTTTCAGGGTACCACCGCATCTCGTTCAAGACCTGAGACGATCAAGCTTTAACAACATCGAACATCAAGGCATTTCCTATGTGCAATATACGTTGATGCCTTGGCTTGAATTGCTGGAGCAATCAATAATAAAAGATGTTCTTGCAGGGGACGAACAGGATAATTATTACCCCAAATTCAATGTTGACGGGCTTCTCAGGGGAGATTACGAAAGCCGTATGAGAGGCTATGCAACTGGATTTGCTAATGGATTTTTATCACCGAATGACATCAGGAAGCTTGAAAATATGGATCCAATTCCAGATGAACTTGGAGGTAACGTTTATGTGACTAACGGTTCATACGTAAAACTTCAGGATATTGGCGCAGCCTATGTGGAGAATGTGCAAAAAATTCTTTCACAGCCGTCAGAAGATGACGAGGACGATGAGTCTGATAAGCCATATAAGCCTGATGAAGAACAAAAGACTCAAGAAGCTCAAGAAGATGAGGAGCAAGATAAAAAGAAGCCCGCCAAAAAGAGCAAACGACATGCCGAACGTAAGAAACAACGCAAGGCAGAACGGATAGGCAGAGAGGAGAGTGGATAATGACTAAGACGCAATTCTGCTGGCTACAACGACTCGCAAGAAACAGCTTGTGGCAAGACATGCGGCACATTTAAGTTAAGACAGGTAGAAGAGGAAACATTGGAAGGAAGGGATTCTATGAGTAAACATACAAAGTTTTGGAACTTCATCAAAAATGACGCTGGAGAGCGTGTTCTTCGATTAGAAGGCCCGATTGACAGTGAAAATTTCTGGGGCGACGAAATCACGCCCAAGATGTTCAGAGAAGAACTTGAAGCAGACACGGGCGATATAACAGTCTGGAT
>CALAUZ010000036.1 GCA_937892105.1 uncultured Fretibacterium sp.
GTCTTAACGGATTTTCGACAAAAGTTATGCGCGAACGTTCAAGCCATTCGCAAACCCAGTCTTGAAGAACTTCGCCCATTATATCCCGTCGTTTTACACATGAAGATATGCCGCCAAGCTGAAAATTTATGCTGCCGGTCAAAAATTTTATCCTGTAATCAAAAATCAAAAGCCTATAAAGTTCGCGTGCAGTTATTAAGTTCGCCATTGTGATATTATCATAGCCAAATTTTAATTTTATTGAAAGAAGGATTTTTTTTCACTATGCCCGAAAAAAAAGGAAAAGCAGTTCTCGCATACAGTGGCGGTCTTGATACTTCGGTGGCCGTCATGTGGCTCACGGAACAGGGCTATGACGTTATCACAATGACCGCAGACGTTGGCCAGAAGGACGTAGATCTTCAGGCGGCAAAGGCAAAAGCATTACACAGCGGTGCAGTGAAAGCCTACATATTCGATCTCAAGAAGACGTTTACCGAGAATTACGTTTACCCCGCACTCAAAGCAAACGCAATGTATCAGGGAACTTACCCACTCGTCTCCGCGTTATCCCGTCCACTCATCGCAAAGACCCTCGTTGACATCGCCAACAAGGAAGGAGCTGTCGCAGTAGCACATGGCTGCACCGGAAAAGGCCAGGATCAAGTCAGAATAGAAGTCTGCGCAACAGCACTCAACCCGCGCATTAAGGTTCTTGCCCCTGTCAGGGAT
This sequence comes from uncultured Fretibacterium sp., assembly GCA_937892105.1. The sequence continues at coordinate 712 of CALAUZ010000036.1, forward strand.
TGGCATTTCACCCGCGAGGCCGAAATCGAGTACGCCAACAAACATGGCATACCCGTAAGAGCTACAGCTTCATCACCCTACAGCACGGACGATAACCTTTGGGGACGCTCTATAGAATGCGGATTGCTCGAAGACCCCTGGAACGAACCCCCCGAAGATGCCTACGAAATGACTTCAAACCCTCTTGAAGGCCCTGATACCCCAGAGTTCATAGAGATAGATTTTGAGGGAGGACTGCCTGCCGGTCTCAATGGTGATAGAATGAACGGTGTTGAACTAATACGCAAGCTTAACACTGTAGCAGGGAAACATGGGATAGGCCGCATTGACATGATAGAAGACAGGCTCGTTGGCTTCAAGTCGAGGGAAGTGTATGAATGTCCAGGCTCTACGGTGCTTCTTGCCGCTCACAGAGCAATGGAGACTTTGACGCTGGATAAGCAGGTGCTGAAGACGAAGCGTGAACTTGAGACGAGATTTGCCGAGCTGACATACGAAGGTTACTGGTTCTCGCCGCTCAGGGACGCAATCAACGCGTTCATGGACGACACACAGAGATACGTGAATGGGACGGTTAAGATGAGGCTCTTCAAGGGTCAGTGTGTTGTTCGCGGAATGAAGACGGCTAAGAGCATTTACAGGCATGACCTCGCGACGTACTCTGAGGGTGATACGTTCGACCATTCAGCGGCGGTAGGGTTCATCAATATATGGGGGCTTCCTGTCAGAACGTGGACATCGACATGGCCGCGTCAGGACGAGGCAGAAATACCCATAGAAGCATAGGGATAAATTGCAGCTCTGGGAGCTTTAGGGCTGCTTTTTCACTGGAATTTGATAGAATACTTGAAAAAACTTTAACGAAAGGGGCTTTTAGCTTTGCAGAAAAAATTGTTTGAGAGCTTCATCGGGAAACAAGTTGAACTGTTCATGGCTCCAAATATGCCAGTAACCGCCGGGATTTTGAAGTCATGCGATGAAGATTTTATCGTCATAGGAAATGAAGTTTGGTCATACAAGGCGATTTTAGGAATAAGACCGATAACAACTCCTACTTTGCCTTTCAGCAATGAACGTGAGGAGGAAAAGGCAGTTCATCAGCCTGAAGCAGCGAAAACGGAGCCTGAAGCTGCAAAAACGAAACAAAAGACCGAAATTGCAACATCTCAGCCGCAGTCATCGGAAAAATCAAGCACAGCAGATGTTCCAGTTTCACCGAGCGAACCAGCTCCCTCAAAGGAAGTGAAGCCGGAGAAAACGGAAAAAACTGTGAAGCCGGAGAAGCCGGAAAATGATGACGCTGAAAAACAGCCTGAAATAAAAATTCCTGACCGTGAATTTGCAGGAATACTTACCGTCTATTACGCAAACAGGCATTGGGGCTTTATCGAGTCCGAAGAAGTCTTACGAACAGGTGTTCCTCTCCGTGATGGCAAAAGAATATTTTTCCATCTTAACCAGATAACGGACGCTGCTTTACGCGAGAAGTTACAGAGAGAGAAGCTCGTTTACCCGAGTATAGATGTCGTTTTCAGGCTGATACCTAAACAGCAGGGTGTTGCAGCCGATGACGTAAGGGAAGCAGTCCATGTAAAGATTGCTGATGTTGTTATTCCCATTGAGTCGAAACCGGAAAAAAATGAGCCTCCTCAAAAAGAACAGAAAGTTCAGGAGAGTGAAACGGCCGAAAACGTTGCTGAAAACGCTGAAGCTAATACCGAAGCTGTTGAACAGAAAGCTCCTGCTGATACTGAAGGGCAGGAAACGCAAACTTCAGTTGAGGAAACAACGGAGTCTCCATACGAAACCGGTGAAATTGATTACTACAGCCGTTACGGAAACCCGCCTCATGGAAAAATCCGCATAAAGGGCAACCAGTTGTTCCATTTTGAGGACATTGATGTTATTGACCCAGTTCTGGCAGTATTCCTTGAAGTCTCCCCGTCTGCTGAAGGCCAGGCTGTAAAATTCACCAAGTATACAGACCCAAGAGGCAGAGTTAAGGCTGAAAATGTAGAGGCAGCAACTCCATTTCCTGAAGATAAGCTCAAAAGTTGGGCGGATTTAATCGAAAAAGCAAAGAAGCGTATGAAGCAAGGGTAAATTTTTCTACAGCTCTGAGTAATTCGGGGCTGTTTTTTTGATGAAAGGAAGAAACATAATGAAGAAATTTTGCGTAACATTATTACTTCTCGCGATGTTTTGCGTTTCAACATCAGCAGAGGAGTTCACAACATGGGATATCGACAGCATGATACGCCCTGAGCTGAAGCAGTATCTTGCAGACAAGCCAGGACGGATCATAAACCTTGAAACTCTCCCAGCCCTGAGAAAAGCACTGACAATCCAGCCCGAAGCACTCCCCAAAAATGAACGCGTCAATGTCCGCAAAGACCGTGTCGCTGTTGCAGGACAAAGCGCAGGAGGAGGACTTACGGCGAGGGATTTCAACATTTTTGCGTGGAATTTGTACATTTCTGACGTTAGCGGTGATGTTCCTGCTTATGCCTCACCGTCAATAGCTGAAGATTTATCGGGGCTTCTTCCAGCATATATCATGGTTGGAACTCTTGATCCCTTCAGAGATGAGGCCATAACCTACGCTCAAAGGCTAATGCAGGCCGATGTTCCTGTTGAACTTCACGTTATACCAGGAACAACTCACGGCTTCGAGGCCATATTCACTGACGCTGAATTTAGCGTTAAGACCGTGAATGAGTATGTGAACGCTCTTTCTGAGGCTATGAGGTAATACGAGTTTGGACTGGCAGATTTCACAGCTCTTTATCATATGTCCGCTGATATTCATAGGCGGTGTAATTGACGCGATTGGAGGAGGCGGAGGGTTAATCACGCTTCCTGCATTCATGATTTCCGGCTTCCCTGTTCACTTTGCTATAGGGACAAACAAAGTCAGTTCTGCAATGGGAACATCAATAGCTTTCTGCAAGTTCATGCGGGACGGCTACATGCCGTTGAAGCTATCAGCATTGGGAATAATCTTTGCGCTTCTCGGTTCGTCATTGGGAGCGCGTACAGCATTGCTCATAAGTGATTATGCGTTCAGGATATTAATGCTTGCAATCATTCCCGTAACAGCGTATTACGTCTTCAAGAGCCAGGATTTACTCAGGGAAGAACAGGGCAATAATGACAGCATAACTTCCCGTACATACATAATCTGCGTACTTGTTGCGTTCTGTCTTGGGTTCTACGATGGATTTTACGGGCCAGGCGCGGGGACTTTCATGCTTCTGTTAATGGCAGGGGCGGCACGTCTCAGTGTTCAAAAGGCAAACGGAGTAACGAAAGCAATAAACTTCGCCACCAACGTAGCAGCTATAGCAGTGTACTTCATGAATGGAAAAGTTATACTTCCTGTAGGGCTTACGGCGGGGCTGTTCAGCATTGCGGGCAACTATATTGGCGCAAGGTTCTTCGAGAAGGGCGGGGCAAAAGCTGTAAGGCCGGTTATTCTGATTGTGCTATCATTATTCTTTGTTCGTGTAATATATGATTTAATATTCTAGGTGAAAGGATTGATATTCATGCGCAAGTTAAGTTTTGTTCTGGCAGCTGTCCTCGTTCTGGCAATGTCATTGGCGGCATCGGCTCACCCCGGAAAACTCGACAAGAACGGCGGGCATTACGACAAGGAGACAGGGGAGTACCATTACCACAAAGGCCCAAACGCTCTCGAAAGTCTGGAAATACGCCGCAACACAGTGTACAAGGCGAAAGTTGAGAGGGTTGTTGACGGTGATACGATGATAGTGTCATTCGTATTCGATGATGGCAGCAAGTACCTCAAGGAACGCGTGAGATTTCTCGGTGTCGATACCCCCGAAACTGTTCACCCCAACAAGCCGGTACAGTATTACGGGAAAGAGGCCAGCGATTTCACTAAAGCAAGCCTCACCGACAAGACAGTATGGCTTCAGACTGATGTAGGAGTGAAGGACAGGTACGACAGAATGTTGGCCTATGTGTGGCTCAAAGAACCTACCTCGAAAGAGCTTGATGATGAGGCTGCAATACGCGCCAACATGTTCAACGCAAGATTATTGCTTGATGGTTACGCACAGTTGATGACGGTACAGCCCAATTCACGTTACGCCAATCTGTTTGTACACTTCCAGCGTGAGGCCAGACAGGAGAATAAAGGTCTCTGGGGAAAAGAACCTGACTAGGAACACTTCGGCCGTCCGTGAGAGATTACGGGCGGTTTTGTTTTACCTTCGAGACGTAGATATTCCCTTCAGCGTAATAACGCCACAAGTATTCCCTGCATTCTTCAGCATAATCTATGTTCACACGCTTCGATACCGCAATGTCATACTTTCTGCCCTCGTCAATGATGTAAAGTTCATCACCGCAAAGGTCAATCCCATAATGCCGCAAGTTTATGTCCATTGCCGCACATAATTTTCCAGGCCCGCTGCAAAGGTTTACTCTCTTGTCAGTACTGCGCCTTCTCATCATCAAGTCTTCACCCTCCAGAGGCTCAAGCGAACGTATCAATACTGCCTCCGGTTTTCCGGGTAAACCCGCCGTAACATTGAAGCAGCAATACATACCGTAAATCAAATACACATAGGCAAACCCGCCGTCATGATACATGATCTCAGTCCTTGAAGTCCTCCTGCCGTTGTAACTGTGTGCTGCTTTGTCTTCCGGCCCGCAATATGCCTCTGTCTCAATGATGATACCTGACGTTACGCCTTCGTTTGAGGAGTGAACAAGAACCTTCCCGATTAAGTCATGAGCAGCCGGACAAGCATTTCTCTGGTAAAATTCACGCTGTAACTTCTTCATAATAATAATTGTAGCAGTATTCCGCTATTCTGATAGAATATTCATATCATCGTAAATTCAATCAAGGGGGATATTTATTCCATGAAGAAACTCGTTTGCGTCTTGGCAGTAATGTTATGCCTTGTTGCGTCTCAGGCAGGAGCGTCAGACAGGATACGTATTGGTGTCTTGAAGTTCCAGAACAGCTCAGGAGTTGAGCCGTATTATGCCGGTACAATCGGTGATACTTTCGCCCAAATGCTCGGTATATCGGAGAAACTCTCGGTAATGGGGCCAGACCAGCTCAATCTCATAGCCGCGCAGAACAATGTAGCACTGTCAGGTTATGTTTCCCGCGAGACAGCACAGGAGATAGGGAAGCTCGCAGACTGCCGTTACGTTGTAGTTGGGACAGTAACCAGCTTCAAGCGCAAAGCAACATCAGGCGGAGTATGGATTGCAGGTTCGCACAAGGAGGAGGCTTCAGCGGAGGCGGATATACGTGTTTACGACACTGAGACAGGGGACACTGTAATATCGGAATCAGCATCAGGGAAGGCCTCTCAGGGTGGAAGCTATGTAGTGCTTTACGGAATATCGAGCGGGCAGTCAGACCTTAGCGGAATGGACTCTGGAGCAATCTCGGAAGTTACATCAAAACTGAGCCTGACAGTACGGGATAAACTTGCAGGAGATTCTCCAAAAGTAACTGCGAAGGGAGCGAAGGAAGTAACGCTTGACTTGGGAACATTAGGCGGTGCAAGCAAGGGCAGCCTCTACAGGATTTACGCAGGTTCAGCGTCAAGGCCTAGCAACTTTGCTGTAGTGAAGGTTACGGACGCGAAGTCAGACTACAGCAAGGCAGAATTAGCAGACGCAAAGACAGCGGGAAGCCTCTCAATCGTTCAGAAGGGCGACAAGATTTACCCCATCAACGCGGAAGAGTTCAAGGCGATGCAGAAGAAGAAGGGAGCGTTCACGAAGTCCAGACCCAGAAGCAGTGAGACGGAGAATGTTGATGACCTCCTAAAGCCTTCATCAGAGACATCATTAACGCCCTCAGAGCCAGCCCCCGCAGTGTCAACATCAGGCAAAAGCTATGAGAACGAGTCAACAGATCCTGCGAAAGTCATTCCAACCTACGGACTTCCTTCAGGCGAGGCTAACACGAGAAGGATTGCCCACACCAACGCTGCGAAACTCGGTGATAAGAGCAAGAAGGCTTACGATAAGTATGTGGAACTTGCAGGGTCATATGAAAACGATTACCTTGCGGCTTACAGGGCGGGAGTAATAGCCAAGAACCTGAAGAAGAAGAAGGACGCGGCGAAATGGCTTGACAAGGCTCTGGAAATCAACCCTGACTATGCGCCTGCACAAGAGGCAAAGGAAGGACTGTAGAAGCAATATAGAGCTATGAAGTTTCCCCCCGTGTTTCAGCGATGAGATACGGGGGATTTGATTTATAGCTTGGTCTTCAGATAACTTACAGCTTCACTCATAGGAACACAAGCCTGTGAGCCGTCCTGCAAATCTTTCACCGACACAGCGTTATCCGTCATCTCATCAGCACCGATAATGCACGCAAACCTGCAAGCCCCAGCACTCTTCATTTGAGCCTTGAAGCTCCTTCCCGATGTGTCGCATTCTGACGCGATACCAGCCATTCTCAGCACGTGTGTGAGAACCTGTACTGTCCCTCTCGAAGCTTCATCGAGCGCAACAGCATACACATCAACGCCCGGCATTTTCCCGAACGAACACCCCTGTTCCTCCATCACGAGAGCAACACGGTCAAGCCCGCACGCGAACCCTACGCCAGGAATTTTCCCGCCGCCTATTGCACTTGCAAGATTGTCATAGCGTCCTCCTCCTGCAACAGCATTCTGTGCGCCCAAGTCTCCGGATAATATCTCGTATGCCGTCTTCTGCTTGAAAAAA
>CALAUZ010000037.1 GCA_937892105.1 uncultured Fretibacterium sp.
GCAATATCGCTGAACATATCATCAATCCTTGAGAACATGAAGCCCAATCCGTTTGTGGGTGTGATGAGTTTCGGCTCTGAGTGCGCATATTCTGGTAAGCCGAATCTCGCCCCTTGAAACTCCATTATGCCCAGAACTGTATCAAACTTATTCTGTCGCGCGAACTCGTCCAAATCTTTGACCTTCACACCGCTGTCCAAGTCCTCACCGTTGTAGCTCATGATGAACGAGCTGAATTTTTCACGCATGTCCTTTACATGTGTCAACTGTTCTTCAACACGTTCGATCCCTTTTTTGGCGGTAAGAATGCTCATGAGGTTCACTGTGTCTGTGGCGTTGATTTTGTCCCTTACTGTAGATACTTCAGAGCCGTCAATAAAGCGCGTCATCTTTTTTCCTGTTACCCAGTAGCCGGTTCCTTCGCCTGTCTCATCGTCATATTTAATCCCATATGCCTCTGCTACGTCCCAATCTTCGCCGCGCATTAACCTGTCTCTTGCGCGTTCAAGAACTTTCGTACCGTCAGGGCTTGCATTCGTCAAATTGGTATACGGCTTGTCCACTTTCTGACCCGAAATCTGAGCGAGTCCCTCATTCATCTTCAGCGATGCTCCGGCTAATGTCTCGCGGAGTTCCTCATATTCTATCTGCATGTTTATTCGGTCAAGGTCGGTAAGGTCAGTATTTGAGGCTTTCTTCACGAGTTCCTGCATTTTTTCGAGAGTGCTTTCTACTTTCGACAGCGATTTGCTCATCAGTTCCGCAACGTCCTGAACCTGCGAACTTCCTCCAGTGAGACGGCCTGCTTTATGCGTTCTGTTCATGCTGATACGTTTTCCAAGCTCGGAGATTGACAGCAAGTCTTGAAGGTCATTGCTGCCCGGCATTTTGGGAGCGTTGAGTGTCATGTGATTTGTCCGTGATGAAGCTGCTGCGTTGGCGGTGTAACTTGTGAGTCCGTTAATCTGCATGAGAGTTTTCTCCTTTGTCTTTTGCCTTTATAGCGCGGGATTTGTCTTGTGTCATTATAGCGCGGGAAAAAAATCAACAGTTCTCACAAATCAACATGGCCGATTACCTTCATCGGGTGCAGACTGAGTACATCATCGCCGTATTGCACATCAATTTTTCCGTCCTGATTGACCACAAACTGCCTTCCGTTTGCACATTCTACAATGTCGCCGGGTTCACACCATTTTTTATTCCAGTTATCATTTTGGAACGGCCTAAAGTAACCATCGTATTCCTCTCTGTCCATTAACGGATAACCTTTGCATTCAGGATTGAAGTAAAACTCTGTCGTTTCGTTAGCAGCGGTGAACGTGAAAAATCCAGGCTGAACTCCTGCAGCTTCAAGATACTCTATCTGCTTTGATGCAGGGACATCACGCCAGTTGTGGCAGTACAGCAAAGACCAGAAATCAGAAAGCATTTCAGTTTCACCGTCAACACGTCCTGCAAGTTTATCAGTCTCAAGCTCAAACGGGCATGTGTTATTTGAACCAAGTACTCTTGTCCTGCCGGATTCATCTGTGAACTTGTAGTATATGCCGCTCTGAAAGTTTATGTGATTGTTCATGGCTTTCAGTTCAATCGCACGTTCGGGACTCACTGGAGGAAGAAAGGCACAGCTTGCGTAAAACTCTTCATATAAATCAGTAGGCCAGCCGCCGGGACAATTAACATTCCCGAAGTTCACAGCGTCAGTTATTGCGTCAGTTATTGCGCGTTCAGGTATCGTTATCGTGTTACCTTTGCGTGAGTATATGCCGCTAATGTCTGCACCGTTTATCTCAATGTGCATGAACTTATCATGAAGTCTGCTGTTGAAGATTTCAGCAGGGTTAATGTGATGATATTTTGCGTTCTGTATCTGTGTGTACAGGCTCATCAGTCCTGCGTAACGGTTCGTCTGTATCATTGTATATCCTCCGTTCTTCCTCGCGGGTAATCCTTCAGATAATCCAGCAGCATATCAGCCGCCTCTGAAAGTTCGGGGTCATATTCCTTATAGCGTCTCACAACTTCGGGAAGGTAATAGCTCGTGTAATCGTGAGGGCCATTCTGCCAGTCAAGACCGTCCGCCTGCATAGCTTCGCGTGCCGTATCAATAGCTTCACACGCTTCACTCGCTCCCATAGGATCATCGCGGTAAATGTAACCCACAAGTGCAATCATCTCTTCGTATGTTGCGTTTGACGGATTTACTTTGCTGACTTCGATCTTGACTGTTTCAGGGCTATTCAAATCAGTGTACGTTGAACCTGCAATTTTTCGGAGATAGACCACGGGATTATCTTCGGGCGAATTTTCATCATAGAAAACTCCGAACTGATAATCATATTCCATGTCAGCAGTGTAATACACATTGAAATAATCATCGTATGCCTTTTTACTGCCGCTGAAAATTGTTCCGCCCGCGTTTGTTTGCCTCCAGCCTTCGGGAAGTTTACCGTTATGCCAGCCTTCAAGCTCTTCATCTGTCAGCTTTATGGTCGTCATTGTGCCTGTACTCTGTGCTTCCTGTGAAGAGAGTCTGCCCATCATTACGGCGGATTTTACCCCGTTGTCAGTGATTGCGCTCCCAGCCATAAACACATTGACCTGTCCCCCAAAATTCACTGTCTGAGTGTTCCGGAAGGCAGGCTGTGTGTCTTTATGTTCATGTGTGTCTGTGAGAATGTCTGCGAATAAATCTGTACCCGATGTCTTGGGCTTTGATGATGTTACGGCATTGAGTGATGAATATGTTGATGTGGTGTTGCCGATAATCATAATATCATGCTCCTGTTTATGTTGTTATTACAATTATCGGTAATACCCCCCCCCCTTTAGTACGTTCAACTTAACGCCGCTTCAAGTACCCTCCTCACGTTCTCCCTGCACTCCCCGTACTTCTCACCGCGATGTGCCTCGTACACCTTCACGCCCCCAACGAACATTGCCGGAACATGATAGTAGTCATACTGATCCGAGATTTCTGGGTGCTGGTTCTCCTCTACCCAGTCAATATTCACCGATGAATATTCCGCCTTCTCTCCCGAAAGCTCCTTTAATGCTTCCCTTGCCTGCTTGCAATAAGGGCAGCCCTCAAGGTAAAACGCTGTAATCTTCTTTACATTCATAATTCAATAAACCTCTTTCGTTTTTTGATGCAGTACTAATATTTCTGAATAGTATATAATAACTTTTACAAAAATTTTTTCACACACAGGAGAGGTTGTACACCGTGCGCAAGTCTATAAAGGCCATACCTTCGTTCCTGCTCATGATTGACATACAGGAACGGCTTCTTCCGGCCATTCATAATAAAGATGAAGTCCTCGCAAATTCACGCAAGCTCCTCACTGCCGCAAAAGAACTTTCATTGCCCGTAATGTTCTCGGAGCAATACCCAAAAGGAATCGGAAGCACAATCCCTGAATTGAAAGCCTTAATCCCGGAAGGCTCTCCCTATATCGAAAAAACAGAGTTTTCTTGCTGCGAAAATCCCGGATTCGGAGATGCGTTCCTCAATTTGAGATTCAACGCAGGCGCAAAAGATACAGCAATAATTTTCGGCGTTGAGACTCATATCTGCGTTCTTGGTACAGCAATCGGACTTCAGGAGAAATTCGGCCTTAATGTCGTTGTCGCTGCTGATTCATGCGGGAGTCGTTCGCCTGAGAATCACAGACTCGCCCTTGATGCAATGAGGCAGGCGGGGTGCTTTGTCGTTCCGTCTGAGACTGTAATATATCAGCTGTAGGAAAGTCCAGCGCAATCTCGGCTACCTCGAGGAGGCCTTCCTGTTCCGCAAGGCGCTGCGCTACGACGTGCGCGGACGCCAGTATCTGGACTATCCGATGAAGTGGTACGCCGAGGACACCGGCGTCCGCAACGCCGTCCTTTCGTTCCGGCAGCAGGAGCCGACCTACCTGATGGAGAACGCC
>CALAUZ010000038.1 GCA_937892105.1 uncultured Fretibacterium sp.
CTACTGCACAGATTACGGGAATAACTGAGCTGGTGTAGTTCCCTGATGGCGGCATCACTACAGGTATCCCGAACAGGTTAGAGATGTCCATAGCTTTCGCGTCTAGGACGAACGGATATACCATAGCCAGACCGATTAATAGGCCCTCGATTTCAGGGAGCTTGAAGCGTTTGGCTGCTGTGTAGCCTAGAATTGGGGGTAGGAAGTAGAACCCTGAGTCTGCAAGAGAGAATAGGATGTTATAGGTCCCGCTGTTGCTCCCAAGAATGTTGAAGGCCGTGCACAGCGCAAGAAGTCCCTTAAGGATACCGCAGGCACATAATACCCCTAAGAACGGAGTGAATACGCTCGTTACTATGTTGACGAAGGTATCGAAGGGATTCATCTTGGGGGCTGGACCTGCATCGTCGTCTGACTGGGAAGCTGCTAGATTCTCAAGGTGTCCCACTGCTACCAATGACTTGAACACATCAGGGACGTGATTGCCTATGACTACCTGATACTGGCCGCCGGACTGCATTACCGTTACGATTCCGTCTGTGCTGTTGAGAACATCTGTGTTCGCTTTAGCTTCGTCTTTAAGGTTGAAGCGGAGCCGGGTGATACAGTGAGCAATAGAGTTAATGTTGGCTTTACCGCCTACGTTCTGGATGATGATACGTGAAAGGGCATCATACTTACTAGCCATAAAAATACCTCCCTAAATGAATTTGTATTAGCTGGAAAAGGATATTTATATACTACCATAAGCCTGGAGAGAGAATAGTAAATGGTTAAAATATTGCGGTATCCAATTCAAGAATTATCTTTAAGGTCTTTAAGGTAATGAACATTTTATATCGCGACAAGAAGCAGGAACAAACTTCAGTACTGAGTTGTGATGCATGGCTAAGTCCTGCATTAACCTGTTCTTCTGTCACATTCTTGTATAACTAACTGGATATGCCCACTCTTATTTCTTGATCCAGCACTTCTCTAATGAGCCTTCTGCCCCCAAAGAGTATCACTCAATAGCAATGCATGAATAAGCTCTAAAAATCCTGAACCGTATTCATATGCCATTCTTTCAACCGATGGCTAAAGTGATGCTTGTGCTTCGTATAATTGCTACGCTCTATTCAGTCTTGAATATCACTAAAAACTGGCTGTAAGAGGCTGTCGTCAAGATAACGTTCTATCTCTGTTAGAGTAGTACTGAAACATTTCGCCTACACGAATGCTAAACAGCAAGATTTCAACGTTCTTGTCCATTAACAGGATTCATCCTGATGATATTTCAGAGTTTCATAGAAATATTAGCTGATCAGTGGTCACGTTACAGCAATAAGGTTTTCTCTCCTGGAATGTATCTCAAGCAAGACCACACTATCACTGGACGAAAAAGCAGCTCAATAAAAATTGCCTGAAGATAAAGAAGAAGCTATTTCACTTGTCAGCTTCCTCATCTTATGGCTCAACTTCCCCGTCATAGACTTTCAAAGCATGAATTTTCTGTACAATACGCTCTGTATTGCTCTTAATGGACGACTCTTTGTTTGTCCTGAGTGCAAAAAATTCACTTATTCTTTCAGGGCTGTAATTCCCACTGATAAGCAGTGCCTGATAAAGATAATAGAATGCTACTGTAGAAGACAGTTCGTCAAGTTCGGAATCTCTGAGGCGTTCTTCAGCTAATGAAAGTATTTGGGAATATTCACGCTTTATAGCACAAACTAGATCACCAAGAGTATTTATTTTAAAGAAGGATAGCTGCTGCAGCTGATTTTCTGAATCAGTATCGGTTATATGGGCATTCGTAATTGATGCTATATCAGATAGTAATTTTCTGTAAATGTGGCTGCGCTTCATGAACTCTGTAAGCGTTACAACATCAAGATACATGTTATCAGCATTATCACTGTCAATATTTGCCCTTACTTCTGCTTTGTATGCAGCTATACTGTTCTTAATATCAGAAAAATTCTGGTCTGCTACTTCCAACAGGCTTGCTACCCTTGAAAAACTTCTTCTTATTGCTCTTGGTATGCCAAACTCTGTCTTATAACCTAAATCATGTTCAATTTCCGCCCATGTATGCTGCAGCATTGTCCGCATCTGAACCTCGAATAACAAGCTGCTCAACTGTTCAGGATAACCTAAATTTTCCGGAAGCGAACATATATAGTGCAATGATAAATATCCAAAAGCATCAGGCTTAATCAGTTCGCGTTTGTCCTTAGATTTGCTCCAGTCTATTCTAAAAACTTCTGAGACTAATTTTGCTGCCTCATCGACTTCATCAGAAAAATAGCAGATTATTCTAACACCCAATATATCACGTATGCTGTATAAATCTGGATATTCATCTGGTTTACGTTCAAGTTTCCCACGAATTGAGTCAGCTGTTTTTATACGGTGTGTTATGTGATACAGCCTGCCATCCTGTCTTGATAAGGCATTATTAATACGTTCAAGCACTACAGGCTCTAATTGTTCATAGAGTGCTATTAAATCCTGAATTTCTTGCGCTGTGTACTGCATCGTTACTCACTCCCTCATAACTTTATAATAACGTTGTTGGTGTTCATTGTGTTCATATATGAAATATCGCTTGCCAGTCCGAACAGCATACGAATCCCTATATGTGAGGCAGGATCATCTGAATGGAAAAGTTCAAACCATTGCTTAAGATCAAACAGTCTGCCGTTATCGCAAAATCTCAGCTTCAGCTCATCACCTTCAGATGTGAGGCTGACTTCTGCTATTTGGTTCTTCCTGCTGAAACCGTAAGTTACTGCGTTGATCCCAAGTTCTTCTATACAAAGTGCTACTAACATAGCTCGCTTGTGAATGATTCTTTTCTCAGCACAAAAATTATAGGCTTCCTTTGACGCTATCATAGCCTCTTCACGAGTCCGTATAAATCTATGGAAACGATTTGCAGGGGTTATCCCAAAGTTACCAGGAAGGAATAACATATCGTAGATTTTTCGCGGTAAATGTTTCTCATGAAGTGCTGCCAGAATCAAGATAGTAACAGTAAATAGAATTTCACTAACAGGGAACGCAGCCCAGACTCCAATTATTCCGAACATGCTGCCCAATATAACTACGGATGCGCAGATATAAACTAACCTGTGAAGTACTGACATAGTGTGTGAATATCTCGTATCTCCGATGGCCTGGAAGTATCCCATGTATATTTCATTGAATGCCAGAAAAGGCAGCTTAAACGCATATAATTGAATACACGGTATAGCGGCTTCTATTGCTTGAATATCGCTGCCCAGATAAAACGAAGTAATTAACCGCGCTCCCAGAAATGTAAAACTGGCAACAGACATCACTCCAAATGTTACATATTTGAATGACATAGAAAGGGTATTCGTTATTCCCTCGCGATTTCTCTCACCATAATAAATTCCGCACATGAGAACTATGACATCGGCAAGACATGTCCCAAGTAACTCGAGCAAATCCGCAGAGCTATGTTGTACTGATAATGCTGACATAGCTATACTGCCTCCAATTGTAATGACAGTATGGTTAATTATCATGGGGCGAAATACGTTGCAGATTCTTCGTGTAGCTTTGGGCATTCCCTTGCGGAGAAGTTCTCCTGTCATGGCGTAATCAATATCCCTAAATCTAAAGCGCATAACTGAATCTCGCTTTATAAAGTTAGATAACAATACTATTAGTGCTGCATAATAGCTAGCCGAAGTTGCAAGACCCATTCCGAACATATCGCCCTTGAGATAGAAAATATTGAAAGCATCACCACCGATATTTACAAGGATTGTAGCAAATACGCTGAGTGTTACATTCGCACGTTTGCCTTCAAGTTGTAAAATATAGTGAGAACATTGCCCATAACGATAGCAGGAACACCTAAAACAGTCCTAGAAGATAGCATCTCACTTCAAAGAATAAATCAGCATTCGCCCCTAGAAGCCTTGTAAAAGGATTTATGAAGATTATTCCGGTGCCGCTGCTGTAACAGAAAGAATGACCCCAAGAAAGCAGGTAAGAGAGAAAATCTGCCTTGTCTTGTAAACATCCCCGCTTCCTATCCAGTGTGAAGAGACGGTCATAGCTCCTGATGAAAGCACAGCACTTAATATGCCTGTTATAGAATAAAACGGTTTAGCTATTCCGAATGCTGCCATAGAGTTAGCTCCCAGATAACGTCCAGTGAGCATACCGTCAATGCCTGCTGCAATAACTTCTGCCAAATCAGCAACGATCATTGCAATCAGAGTCGCCCTAAAAATGCTTTGAAGAATAATATTATGTCCTGAGTCTTTGTATTTCATGAAATGTAGTCTTTTCCCCTAAAAACTAACGAATGAAAGCAAATATGCTACTTTAATATTCCCCACAGGTCAAGCCTAAGTAAACTTCCTTCTTCTATGACACTCACTGATGCTATGCCTTCTGTAGAACGTGCAGCAATGCTCTTAAGGGAAGCAGGATACGGCAATAAGAACCTTCTAGGCTGTTATGTCCTCGTCGGTTATCCAGGCTCTTCCTTCGACTTAGCCACTAAAGGCTGGAGACCGTCAAGGCTCTCGGTTTCTGTCATATCGCTATGCTCTACAGAGACTTTAAGGGCGATACTATTCGCAAATGGCGCACATTCTAACGCTCATGGGCTAGACATGCCGCTATCTACTCCCCTAACTAGCACGCCCCTCTTCTGCCTTAAACTCTAAAGCGTTTTGGCAATCATCTACACTAGTTTCAGTGTCAGCCCGTAGCAACTAGCTATCTCTAAGTGCTAGTAGTGCTTCTGAAGAAAGACGCTGACATACATGACCTAGTTAGAACTGAGCTTAATGCTCTTATCAAGAACGCTGAACGCGCTGCCAAGAAAGGGCAAAACATAGACGCTATACTTGCCATCTTCTTAATTTATATTTAAATATGCTTATATTATACTTGTAGTATTTTCGTTTCTTTTAGTTGCGCGAACTTGACATTGATGCGATATGAATCATTATAGCAATTAGTAGCTTAAAATCTTTTACTGTTACCATGTAAGAAGTAGAAAATTCTTTATGGGGGTGGCAGATTGTAGCAAAGAGGAAGGCTCAGAATCTATAACTCTTACAGGAAGAAAATGAGAGTGTATAGAGGGATTAAGATACAGGGAGGCATATTAAAAATAGATTATTATTTACCTTCTGAGTATGCTGAAACTAATTCAAGCACAGATGAGGTAATATGCTGTCTTTTGGATTTTTATTTTGAGAAGTAAAATATACTTTGAGCGAAGTTAAATTAAATTTCAGGAAGGAAAATTCCAATGGAAAATAGAAGATTTTTTAGCATAATTGTGGTAACGCTTCTTCCTCTTTACTGTTACATTTGGCAGTGCCGGTTGTGGAGATGGCAGTAGTTCTTCAAATTTTGCGGAGAAACCTAATAATCCTGCTCTAGATACTGAACCGGATTCTACACCAATATCTGATCTCAATCCAATACCTACACCTGAGCCAACAATTTACACTGTTACTTTTGACTCTAATGGTGGCTCGTCAGTACCTTCTAAAAATATACAATCTGGTAAAATTGCGACAGAACCTTCGTCTCCTTATTAAGGAAGGTTTTACTTTTTCAGTTTGGTATTCTAATCAATCACTTACTACTATATTTGACTTTACTAGCTTAATAGTAAGCGATATTACATTATATGCAAAGTGGCTACCGATAATTAAAGAAAATTACACAGTTACATTTGATTCAGATGGAGGAAGTTCTGTCGTTCAACAAATTATAAGAGCAGGCGAATGCGCCACTGAACCAGATATACCTACAAAGAGTAATTATCTCTTTATTGGCTGGTATACAAAGAAAGAGTTTTCATTCATGTTCGATTTTAATACTCCGATAACGGGTGATATTACGCTTTATGCAAAATGGTACAACGAAAATAACACTCTAGATACTGACGGAGATGGCTTAACAGATGAGCTAGAATTAACTATTGGTACAGATCCCTACTCTGTAGACATAGATAACGATGGATTAACTGATTTTGAAGAGATTAATTTGCTTAACTACGATCCATTAGTAGTTGATACAGACGGAAATGGAATATTTGATAAAGATGAAGATCCTGACGGAGATGGCTTGAAGAATTATGAGGAGAAACAGCATGGAACTAATATGATGCTAGCTGATTCAGATTATGACGGCCTTTCTGACTATGATGAAATCAATGTTTATTACACGTCTCCAACAAATCCTGACACTGATGGCGATCAAGTCGATGATGGCACAGAAGTATCCATTGGGTCTGATCCAAATAAAGCTGAGATAACATTTACGACAATAGCTGAAGGTGGAACAGTTGCAAATGATATTACTATTTCAGTTTCGATGAAATCTGTATCGGACGGAGCAGGAACTTTAAAAGTTGAACATGTTACTATGGAAAACAATCCTCTAATTTCTCCAATGATTCCAGGCTTCTTAGATGCCGCTTATGAAGTTACTGCTGACTCACTAAGTCTTGAATCGGCAATAATAACTTTCTCCCTTAATTCTGTAATAAAAGAAAGTGTTTTAGAGCCAACCGTATACTATCTTAATGATGAAACTGGCTTGCTTGAGGAAGTCGAAAATCAGAGAACTGAGGGTAATAAAGTAATAGCAGAAGTAACTCACTTTTCTACATATATCTTATTAGACAAAGTTGATTTCGATTCTGTATGGGACAAAACTATAACTCCTCCAGATTCCGACGAAGATAGTAATGGAGATAAAATACCTGATTACTATGCTGAATTGATAAACAGTGGAAGATTGGTACTTTCTAATGGTTCTGCATGGCTTGAAGGCGTTTTAGATGTTTATGGTCGTGATAATGCTGACTGGGACGGCGACGGTCTATTAAATGGTGAAGAAATAAGAGTCATTGAGAAAGATGGTCAATATTATTTATACATGAACTCTGATCCTCTTCTTTATGACACGGATAATGATGGATTCAGCGACTATAGAGAAGCAAAAGTGTTAAATACTTCCCCTATGAAGAAGACCTTACCACGCGATTTAGACATGAGCACAAGCCTGACACAAGTGCTGGACGATGTAAACTTTAATGATGATATAGCTTTAAAATATCTTGATTTCTCAAAAGAAGAGCATTGGATGCAATACATCTTTGACCATAGTAAGCGTAAGCAATCGAGAAAAGCTCTTATGGAATTTTTCTCGACTTGTTTAACAGCAGAAGCACTGGAAAAGGATGTTGAGCTTGATAAAAGGCTTTCAACACTTCAAACCATTAAAGAGCGTATCACCCTTGCTAAAAAAGTTCTAAAATTAGGGAAGCAGACTACTGAGATAGCTACAAGTCTTTATCCAGATAAGATTTCTGATCCAGAAGCTGAAAATATGAAAGACTTATTCGATGCTATAAGAAGTCAGCGTGATTTCGTTGCGCTTCTCAGTAATATCCTGCATCAGGACATCAATAATATGAACATTCTCACGAAAGCTATTGAGACTGCAGGTGGAATTGTTTTCGTTAGCGACTTCTATAACATCGTTAGCAATTTCAAGCTCTTAAAAGAAGGTGCCAGTACAATTGATGATGCTATGGAATCCATTTTCAAAGTCACAAAAGCTGTGAAGGAGAAATCGAATAATGCCAATGCATGGCTAACGGCAGCAGAAAAGCTTTTTTCTATTGCTAAGGAAGTCTGTAAAGTAAATGACAAGTTCCTTCATTTGGATTTACCCGTTAAGGGAAAGCTATTGAAGAGTTTGACTAAAAATATGCAAACCTCAGTGGGTACGCGCACAAAGACAGTTCTAGAAATTGATGATCTTGGTAATATAACTAAGGTGAAAGAAGTAGAAGATGTAACCAGAGGTGATATAGTGGGATTCGGTTTTTCAGTTGTATTTGACGCTATGGATACAATTGCGAATCTTATTGGTACTCTTGATACTTACGGTAAAATCAAGATGAACTACGTCGGCTTCGAAGAGTCTTTAGAAACCTTACGGCAGATCAGTAAGACAACAAGTCTGCCTAGTTATGTAAGAAGTGCCGCTCAAGACCTGATAAAACTTTTTGATGATGACGATAATGTAGACTGGAAAAAATTTAACCAAGCAGTTATCAAAGCCTCAGTTGGTGAAGTTGCTTCAGGTGCTTTCAATATAATTCTTGATGCTGTAGGCTTTTACTTCCCTGTAATGGGTGTCGTACATGGGATCGCTTCAGCCGTATCGACTTTTGGCGGCCTTGATGAGCGTGCGAGAACGATTGTTGCTGCTCAAACATATTACAGCATAACGGACGCAAGCAGAACTATTCTGACATCTTTGATACATTTTGTAGGATCATCAAAACACTTTATCGAATTTGAGGACGAAGACTACGCAGATGTTATGAAATACATTGCCCAACTTGCTCAAAGCCGTGTTACAGGACTTGAAACTGTTGAAAATTATATAATTGCAGGAAAAACAGCAGGTTGGTTTGAACGCGGCTCACCAATCGGAATATTACTTGACCAAAAAACTCAAAATAGTATAGTTTTCGGTTATCAAGACGCTATAACGAGAGTGTACTCCATAGCTAGGCAATTTGGCATTACACTTGGGTTGACCAGCAACAGTACAGTAACAGGTAAAATATATGACTATAGCACAAATATTCCGCTCGAAGATGTCTTATTGCAGATTCGTAAAGGATTAAAGAACATAAGCGGTGATATTCTCACTAAGACTACAACAGATTCACAGGGACAATACGTTTTGAACTTTCCTGCAAATGTACTCAATATCGAGAAGAATTTCACAGTTGAGCTAATAAAGGAAGGCTATAATACTTCATCATTTGATTTAAGTGTTTGGGGAAATCTTAGTCGAGATTGCTATATGACTCGGATCGAAATAAGTTCTGTTAGTGGCGTAATCCGTGATTCATCAGATGATATTCCAATTGCAGGCGTAACCGTAACAATTATTTCTGCTGACGGTACTACAAAAGGTACAACTATCACTAATGCTAAGGGAGAATATTCATTCAACCTTGGCAAAAACGGCAACGGAGATTACAAAATCGAACTCTTTAAGGAAGGTTATCAGGATAAGGTCTTTAACGTAACTGTTAAAGGAGAAACCAGAGCACAAGATGAGTATTTAACCCACAAAGATGAAGCTCCTATAGTATATAATGATGTCCCTATTGATGAAGCTCATTTTCCAGATACGAAATTTCGTTCTGAAATATCATACCTTGATTATAATAAAAACGGTATACTCGATAAAGAGGAAATTGCTTCTATTAAGGAGCTTGATTTAAGTTCTGAGTTTTTTGGACATTGTAAAACGCTGAAAGGTATAGAATACCTTACCGCACTAGTAAAATTGGATTGTAGGAATAATGACCTTATAGAATTAGATTTAAGTAGTTGTAAAATGTTAACCACTTTAATCTGCCACAATAACAAGCTAATGGAACTTGACGTTAGCAATAACACCGTTTTAACTGAATTACACTGCGGTAACAACCAATTAACCACTCTTAATATTACCCATAACCCAGCTCTGGAACTTCTTTATTGCCGGGATAACCAACTGACTACATTGGATGTTACTAAGAATCCCAAACTACGCTACTTGGGCTGTGGTGACAACCAATTAACGACTTTGGATGTTACTAATAACCCTAATTTATACTACCTAGGTTGCGGGGGCAAATACACCACTGCTGGTGATAAGTATAGCGCAAATAAATTAACAGTATTGGATGTTACTCATAATCCAGAACTAAGAGATTTGACTTGTGACAATAATCAGCTGGCTACATTGGACGTTACCAAGAATCCAAAACTACAAGGATTACACTGTGGAAACAATCAACTGACATCTTTAGATTTAAGTAACAACACCGCTTTAAATTGGTTGTCTTGTGAAGGAAACCAGCTAACAGTTTTAGACCTAAGCAATTGCGCAAAAGATATTTATGTCTATTATGATATTTATGATGAGGATGTAAATATCATCTGGCCTTCAAAGGCATCAAGTACATCTGCTCTTTCAGTAAGCAACGCTAATACTAATGAAAGTTACGTAGTCGTCGCAACACTTTCTGAGTTTCAGGCAACGCAGACAGGTGAATATACATTTGATGTATCGCTTGATAAAACACTATCAATAGGGACTACACTTGTTCTGCTCGACAAATCAGATAGTGAAGATTTACATGGCGTTTTCATAGGAGATAACGGCGAAGAAATTCAAATGCCAGTTAGCGAACCACTTGACCATGTTATAATTACAGCAGATTTTGAAATTGGTAAAACTTACACACCAGTCGTTGCAATCAAGTCTGATGCTCAAGACGCAAACAGCGGGGGCTGTAACATTGGAGCATTAGGAGCTTTTATTATTATGGTGAGTTTAGGCTTCATGTTAAGAACTCGTTATATTCACAGAGGGAGGTAACTATAATGAATGAATATAATAACGGTAAATCACATAGATGAGCTTTTCCCACTTCTAACAGAACCTTATTTCTGCTTATTTCGTGGGCTTTCTAACTCTACTTATCATCTAACAACCAGTCTTGCTCGAAATGGTGGTGATGAACTCTCTCTTCTGAGAAATTTTGCTAAATACTCTGCGCTTGAAGGTGCTTCTGTTTGGAACCAAATGGTTATTGGACAACATCATGGTTTGCCGACAAGATTGCTGGACTGGAGTCTTTCTCCCCTTGTGGCTTTATATTTCGCTATAAGTGAGAGAAATCCGGAAGATATTTATAAGCATGATTGTACTGTGTGGCAAATAGATGTTGATGAAGTGAACTCTCGCCTACCAGTGAAGTATCAAGCTATGTTTGATAAAAACGCGAAGTTTCTTACATTGCAAAAGCTAAAGAAAAGGCATGTAAAACTCAGGGATATTGATGATGACCAAGCCGTCATTCTGCTTGAACCTCCTACGATAGATGCTCGTATTATAAATCAGTACTCATTCTTTTCTATCGTTCCCAGTTCGTTGGATATGGAAACATTTTTAAGCTCTACAAAAAACACCGTAGAATACATTATCCCTAAGGATATTCGTCCTGAAATTCGCAAAATGCTTGATAAGCTTAACATCACTGAAAGAACTATGCTTCCTGGCTTAGACGGAATGTGTGCGCAACTTAATAGGTTTTATAATGTGCGGTACAATATGCAGGAATAGTCTGTTTATTTGCGATAAGTGCAACCGGTTTCGACCTGTCATTGAGCGCGAGGCTCTCGCAGTCCTCTTACTATTACGCTCCTCCGCAGGTGTTTTCGTTTAGGGTCATCAAGTATTCCCGCTCGGCTTTCGCTTTCTTCGCGGGGCCGTACTTGTTGAATTTGCACGTCTTTTTGGGTCATTGCGTTTAGCACTACCGCCTGTCGCTCTCCTCAACTTTCCCTTTGGGGCAACCTTTACCGCTCGGTTGCTAGCTGCTCGATATCTTTTCTTTTCCCTTCTTAGGTCTCTTACTTCAATATCTGTCTTTCACTTTTACTCGCTTGGTATCTGTCTTCCTTGCGCTTGATGGTGAGAATTATATTAAAATTAAAAAAAAAAAAAGCAAGAGTGAGCTTTAATTCTTTTTACATTTTTTCATTTTCGTGTAAAATATTGTTTGCAGAAAGAAGGTGAAAGAATTGATAGATACAAACATGCTTAAGGAAGAATACATTGACCAAGTTACAGCCGCTCAAATGCTCGGTGTCACTCAAGCTCGTGTTAGTCAGTTATGTTCTCAAGAACGTTTTAGCGGAGCTATGAAGATCGGATGGTCATGGATAATACCTAAAGAAGCTGTCAAAAATTTTGTACGTTCACCGAGAGGCCGAAAACCTAAATTACGCGACAATAAACCTAGTAATCTGGAAGGGGGGTTGATAACATATGACCAATAACGATAATCAGCAGTATATTACTGTCGAAGTATTTAGGTCTGAATTGGGAGATTTGCGCTCTGAAATACGTTCAGAGTTCAAGGAAATACATGCGGAAATTCAGACCGTAAGGAATGTTGCTCTTGTCAACAGCGCAAAAATTGATGCTTACCGTGATGCCATGACCATTTGGTTCACAGTACTTGCTATAGTCGTCGCTCTCGTCGGGATCATGGCTACCTTTGCCTCCACTTTTAGGGAGATGTATAAAGACTATAAGCAGGCTAAAAACCACGTTGTTTTAAGAGAAGCCGCTCGTAAGGTTCTTCGTGAGGAGCTTCCAGATGCCGTGCGTAATTTTCTAGGAGATTCAAATGTCATTGGTAAGTAACTGAAGAGCATAAAAATTCCCCTATATCCGCGTTTGTTTGGTATACGATCGTCGGATAGGAGGGGCACTTAAGGTACGAACCTAAAAAAGCTCGTTAGTGGTTATTTTAACACAACACAGAGAAAAAGTGCTCCCCTAAACGAAAAAATCGCCAAACAAAACATAAAGCGCAATGGAGCGTCCCGGATGGGACATTAGGAAGGAAATACAGACAAATTTTAAGGAGGATAAATATGAATACCGACTACAGGACACCGACTTCTTTTTACAACGACACACGCACTGCTAGACTGCAGCGGCGGCTTGGCGACAGCGGCATCGCAGCACTTACGTTCCTTTGGTGCTTCACTGCACTATACAAGGCTGAAGGCATCCTCACTGACATGGATGAAGAGGATATTGAGTTTGCCGCTAAATGGCATGGCAAAAAAGGGAAACTTGTACCTACACTCCTTGAACTTCGTTACCTCGTCAGGATGCAGGATGGAACATATGCTGTTTACGAGTGGGCGGAAAATAATCCGTGGGCGGCTGATGCTGACAATCGTAGTGATAAGTCTCGCCTCTCAAGCATGGCCAAGAACTACCCGGAACTCTACGAGCAGCTTACGGCTCAGGGATATACTGGCATTGACAGAGCGTCATACGCTCGCATAACAGCAGAGTACAGCAAAAAAAGTATAATGCGCTCGTCATCAAAGAAACAGCGAATCGCTAGCGAATCGCTAGCCCCTGCCCCTGCCCCTGCCCCTGCACCTGTTCCCGTTCCCGAACCGACTCCGACTACGCCCCCGGTGGCCGCTCAACCAACACCGACAGAATCCACCGCTACCGCTCAAGAGTCGTCGTCGTCCCAGAGAATAGAGAAACAGACTCGGCCTCAGAAGAAAACCGAAAAGACTCAACCAGAGGCAGACAAACCAGCAAAACCAACAGAACCAGCAGAATCCAAACAGCTCACGCTTCCTCTTGAAGATTCGGACAAGCCAGAAGAACAATCAGAGCCAGAAGCCACACTAGAGTGGTTATTCCAGCAGTGGAATCAGCAGTTAGGTTCACTAGGCTTTCAGAAGGTAGCAAAGGTAACCCCACGCCGTAAGGGCGCATTCAAAGCACGTCTACGTGTCTCACAGGAGCGTTCTTCACGGGCATGGTGGATTGCATTATTCGACAAAATCGCTGCCTCCGACTTCATGCGTGAATCAGCCGCCCAGAAAGCTAACTGGCTGACCATAGATTGGCCGCTGAATGAGACCAACCTCGTAAAAATACTCGAGGGCAAGTATGACAACGACCGGCCAAGAAAAGCACGTATTCACAGCAATGACGGAACAACAGTACACGCCAAACCCCAGCCGACCACAATTAGGCGGCTCACTCATGAAGAAATATCAGGCCCGGAGCTATACAAGTGGGAAGTTGAACATGGATATGATGCTGCTGGAAGGAAAAAAAGCACAGTCATCGAAGCAGAGGCTGAAAATCCCGTATCAGACACGACAATCCCAGCTCTCAGCGCAAGTTACAGCGAAGATAGTTCTAGCGCAGAAGAAACTGGGTATACACCAGAAGAAATAGCGGAATTTTATGAAGCCCTTGATGAAGAGGACGATGGTGAGACAACAACCGTTGAGGACGCTTCTCTCGATGAAGACCTGACGCTGTACGGGAACTCTGGCTTGCCAACAATACGGCGCATAAAGACAGGAGTGTTTTAGTGATGATTAGCTCAGACTTTCCTAATTTCGCAGCATTGTTACAGCGTGTTGCAAACGTAACCATTATAGCGGCCAATAAGGATTTGGAGGGTACTATCAACTTCATGTTCGAAATGCTAGAGGAATACCCTTTTGAGCTGGTCTATCAGGCTGTGAAGGAACACTGCAAGACAAGTAAGTTTTTTCCGGCAGTTTCGGACATCGCAACACAGATCGAAGGCAGCATAGAAGACCGTGCGACCGTAGCGTGGTATCAGATACTCAAGGCTAGAAAGATGTTCGGCCTTAGGAAGAGTATCCGTTTCTCAACGCCTGCGACACATTTTGCGATTGACCGTATGTGCGGCTGGAAGAGCCTTTGCGATATGATTACGAACAGTAACGCAAGCTATCTGCTCCAAGATTTCAAGGTGTTCTATAGGCTCGGAGAACGGTGTGCTACTTGGCAGAATGTCAGAGAGTACTTTCCATCGAATGAGGAGCGTTACGTTCTGAACATGGGGAAAATGCCCAAACGCAAAGTATACGATGTCGAAAGCGAGCATGTGATACCTGACGAGATGCTTTCACCAATTGAGCCAATGGTGGCATGGAGGCAAGTAATAAGGGGACGCTACAAAGAATGCTGGAATGGCGTGAATAGCGTGAAATTCCCTGACCCTGCGATTCACTATGCTATTGAATGTATGGGCGGATGGGAAAACTTCTGCACTACACTGAACTAAGACACAGAGGACAAGAAGCGCGAAGAGTTTCAGCGTTGCTATTTGAGCTATCGGAGTCAGGAACAAGTCCCGATGTGTCTCTCTGCAGGAGGCGATAAAGACGAGTTCTTTGATGTACAGGCAGGAAGGTATATCAGGCTAGAAGTCTCTGCAACGGAATAAAGTATCTTAAAGAAAAATGCAGTCCTGAAGTGCACTGAATAAGTGCAGTAAGTGTTGTATTGCCTCGCAGGAAAGGCGGAATGCATTACACGTCAATTCAGAACATTCACCGAGTAATTGATCCGATGTTCCTTGATGATCTCACGCAGGAACTCGCTAATATGCCGAAGGGGTCGCAGCGTGTTAAGAAGTTACTTGCATTTCAGGACAAGCTAGCCTCGTTGACATTTTTAGACCCTGCGTGCAGTTCAGGGAATTTCTTGACGAAGACGTATCTATCACTTCGGAGACTTGAGAACCGGATAATAGGTGAACTGTCGAAGGGGCAAAATGTTTTGCGCAGGGAGAATTTTCACCTATCAAGGTAAAGATTTCACAGTGTTATGGTATAGATATAAATGATTTTGCTGTGAGTGTAGCTCGGACGGCATTATGGATAGCAGAACACCAAATGATGAAGGCAACGCATGAGCTGGTAGAGTTTTACTATGAATTGATCCCGCTCAAGAGCTACAGCAATATTGTGGAAGCCAATGCAATACGTGTCGATTGAGCAGAGGTTATTGATGCAGGCAACTTGAGCTACATAATGGGAAATCTGCCGTTCAGAGGAGCGCGTGTGATGGAATACTACCAGAAAGAGGACGTATCTGGCATTATTCAGGGGCTGTGGGAAACTGGGGGATTTGGATTATGTGTGCTGCTGGTACAAGAAGGCATTTGACTTCATGAAGGGTACTAAGATTCGCGCGGCATTTGTCTCTACGAACAGCATAAATCAAGGCGATACAGTCTCTATGTTCTGGAAGCATTTGACGGATAAGGGGCTGAGTATAGATTTCGCTTACCGAACGTTTATCTGGAATAATGAGGCACAGGAGCAAGTACATGTGAACTGCATGATAATCGGTTTCAGTGCGGGTGCAAGCGAACAGGTCAAGAGAATTTACGTTGTGAGCGGTAAGGCTTCAGTGAGCGTACTTCCGGTTAGGCATATAAACGCTAAGACGGAGCTTAATTACCCTCCGTTTCGTCCTTCTCTTTGAGCACAAGGTGTTTCTCAACCTTACTCTATGCTCCTCCGTAGGTGTTTTCGCTTCCGTTCCTGTAAAATCCCGCTCGTATCTTCGCGTTCCATTTACTTTCCCTTCCACTTTTGTTTGGGTCTTCGCGGGACTAACCGCTCTCCTCAACTTTCCCTTTGGGGCAACCCTCTTCATCTCGGTTGCTGAGTTCTTTTTGTCAATTTACTTGAGCCTATGCTCTCCTTTATGCTTTGAGCCTTTAGTCCTCTGTGTCCGAAATCAATTCTTTTACTGAGACATTCAAGGCTTTTGCTATCTTCCTTAAATCCTTCACTCTGGGGTCTCTGCGTCCAGTCTCGAAGTTGATAATGGTGTTACGGTGTATATCTGTCCGCTTAGAGAGTTCCGTTTGAGTTACGCCCCTCTTCAATCGGGCTTCTCGGATTTTCTGTGCAACTAAGCTCTCCATGTGAACCCCCTTCCTATATTTGCACATTTTTTTGTGCAAGTTGGGCATATAATACACAATTTATTGTGCTTTGTCAATAAGATTTGCACAGAATTTTTGCTTTACAAAGTGCACACAAATGACGACAATATAAACAAAAGGGGGCATAAATCATGATAGGAGAAAGGCTAATAAAATTACGAAAAGCAAAAAAGTTGACACAGACTGATTTAGCAGAACTATGTGGGGTTTCACGTAATTCAATCGTAAATTGGGAGACTGAGAAGAGTGAACCTAAGATTAGTGATATACAGAAATTAGCTAAAATTTTGGACGCTTCACTTAATGATTTAATAGGGCAAGAAGTACCTCTTATCTCTGCGCAATCCCAATTAGCCCCAAAGAATATACCTTCCGAATCGGAAAGTTTCGCCTATTGGGGTGGGGTACTTGATAAGACACGTAAAGTTGCAGAACGGGGCGATATTCAGGAGATTGATGTAATAGCTCCATTATTACAATCAGCTTTGAATATGCTTTTATCTGTAAAAGAACATTTTCAGACAGCCTCTAACGTAGGCTCAGCTAGTATTTTTGCCTATAGTGGCGATAACAGTAGCTACGCTGGGAATACTCTAAATTTAGGCAAAGCAATAGCATAAGGAGACAAATTAACTATGCCAGGGTTAAGAGCATTAGAACTTGTTAGACAACGAAATGGTTCTCAACAACTAGATATTAATACGTTGGGCACTGTTTCAGAGTTCATGCAAAGTACAAATAGTACATCAATAGTCTTGCTTAATTCTGAACAAACTTCGCCGCAATCTTCTATAAAAGATAAACAAAGTGAGATAAAGGCATTCTGGGCAGGTGAACAAGATAAAGGTAAAATGTATGAGTACTATGTAGGATATATTTTTGAAAAAGATGGCTACTATGTACAATACATTGGCAGAAAACAAGGCAATAAAGATATGGGAATAGATTTAGCTTGTCATAAGGGACACTATACACTAATGATTCAGTGTAAATATCATGATGGAGCAAAAGGAACTACATCGGTAAAGTGTATACATCAGCTATATGGAGCTTGTCGAGAATATGCACTAGATAATCCTAGCGAAATAGTAATTGGCACTTTACACCACAGGTAAAATTACTACTATGGCTACTAAGTCTGCTGTTAAGCTAGGTATACGTTTTAAGACTGAACATCAAGTGAATATATTCCCAAGAATTAAATGCTTACACAATAAGAAGCTATATTACCGCCCTACAGATATTGACTATGACATGATAGACATTAATTTACAAGCAAAAGACTGCTACTGCATGACAATAGCTGAAGCCGAGCATATGGGTTTTGTATGGGCACATAAAGGGTTAGTATAAATAAAAAGGAGATAGATAATATGAAAACATGGGGTAAGTTAGCCGTTTTAGCACTTCTAGTTTTTCTGTTTTCAGGCTGTGGTGGCGGTGGGAGCAACACTGCAACTAACGATACCATATACGGTTGGGATACTGACAGAAACATTGCACAAACTCCAAATCAAGATATGGGACAGCAAGATACTACGCCAATAATACCTACTCCTACACCGGAAGATAATACGCAGTACACCGAGCCGGATGATACATCTACTATAACTCCTTCTCCTGAGTCTGAGATACCTACTCCTACTCCACCAATTACTGAAAATGAAGATACCAACCCTTACACCCCGACACCTGAACCAAGCCCATATATTGAGCCTGACAGCAGCACGTACATAGACACTTACGACATAGCAAGCGCATTAGAGGGCACTTGGAATGGGATTAGTGGTAGTGGAATGGTAACAAATACGGATACAATCATTGGATTGTTAATGTCGCACATGAGTATCAGCTTTACCCAACCGCAAATAGCAGGTGATAGGGGCACAACATACATCACTCAAGAGCAATACTGGGACTATACTGATGGGGAGCAAACATATCAGGCATCATTAGATGGAGACAAGGTACAAAACAGTATCACTCATATTGGGGCTGATACTTGGCAACTTAATACTACTGATAACACAACAACTACAATTACTCTCACATCCGAGACTACAGCGGAAGTAACACAGGATGGTACAGTAAAAATAGATGGATACCTTTGGCAATATCATATTAATTATGTGCTACATAAAGAAGGTAATTATGACCCCAGCGCATTGTATGGCAATTGGGAAACAGCAACCCCATATAATGCCGGTATTGGGACTGCAACTTCTGGAATTATTGGTCGTGATTACGACACATTAGAGTTAAGAGTATCTTCAGCTAAGATTTCTTTTAGTGAAGGGGGCATAACTCACGACATAAATTTTGGTGCATATAGGGACAGTGTATACATAAACTCAGCAAGTCCTATCTACCCTCGTGAAATAGTTTCGGTTCAGCAATTAGATAATGATACTTTCACATATAGATTAAAGGGATTTGACACAAATACGAACAGTCCTAGTAGTGCAAGCTCTGTTACTGTAACAATAAAGTTGACATCTGATGTAACGGCTGAGATAAATGAGACTGGCCATTTTAGATTATATAGACAACTTTACACGTATAACGTATTTTATAGACTAACAAAGCGATGAATTATATATTCTGCAACATACTTAGCGACAAACACTCTGAGCTAGTTAGCAAAGAAGAGCTACCATCCTTGTTTAGATTTTGCACCCTTGAAAACATATGCAGGTATGCGCACGAAGCTGTGAAAACTATCAGAAATTAGAACAAAGAAAACTCACCCTATGGAAATTTTTCCACAGGGTAGCCCTTCCATTAGGAAAATTTTGCCCACACGGCAGCTCTCAATCGGAATATAACCCGCAATAAATCTTCAAATCTTCGTCAGGGTCATCGTCAAGACCGTCGTCGTACTGTGGAATACTCAGAACATTACCGGTTGGCTTATCAACCTTCACTAATTCTTCGCTCTCTCGGTCAAGTCCTGGCGCGCTACTCTCTTCTCTTGCGCACAACTCATCGTCATCACTGTCTTCGGCGGTCGGCTCACAAGACATCTCTACCCTATCAGATACAACGCTATCTTCACTTGCGCATAAATCCTCACTCACAGGTTCAAGAACACTTAGCTCACTATCTACGTCGCTAACAGATGGCTTCTCTGACTGCCTTAAGCGGTAATTCTCCGCGTTCTCTATTGTTACCCACTCTCCGTTCGCTAAAATCCTTGACACTAGCGGTTCTACCTTGTCTTCGTTCCATTTCTTCTCTAGTCCGCTCATGTCATACGCATTCGTCGTTACTATCGTCTGTAGTTCATGTGTGTACCTATAGTCGATTATCTGGTACAAATAGTCCCAGCCTGCCTCTGTGTTTTTCTCCTTGCCAAAGTCGTCCAGCACTAGGCATTCCACACTCTTGTATTTCATCATCAGTCCGTAGGGGTCGGTATGCTCTTGGTTCGCTCGCCTTAGCTCGTCTAATAGTTCTGGTACACTACGCATTATCGCTTTACGCCCTGCCTTTATCGCATCTAGCGCAATTGCTATCGCTAGGTGTGTCTTTCCTGTTCCTGCTTTACCACCCAAGATAAGGTTCGTTTTCTTTTGCGCTGCCAATATTGCCTGTGCCTTCGCTACTACTACTTCTGGCGTAGCATTCTCATGCACATACGCATCAAAATTACTACTCCAGCGCGTAGGGGCTATTCCGCTTGCCTTTAACTTTCTCTCGACTTCAGGGTCTAAATTCTCCGCTTCATACTTTTTCTTCAAATACTCTTCGTCATCAGGATAGTCATGCCTACACTTCAGACATCCGCCCCATCCTGCACGCAAACATTTTTCCCCTTTGTAGTCTTGCCCCATTCTTACATTAGGTCTCATGCTGCCCTTCCGGCACCCTCTGGGCAAACTACAATCTTCAGGGGCGTAGCATCTTGCGCAGGCATAGTCCACTTCAAACGCCAACTTTATCTCTTGGCCGTCGGGGAAGCTACTGTAATCTTCTTGTATGCGTCCGTTCGCGTCTCTATGAAGCTCTTCATCACTCGCGTCGGGAAACTTCAGGTGCAGGTAGTCTTCCAGTGTCATGTGCCTAGACCATGTTTCATCTTCTCCATCATAGTCTTTGGGCAGGCTATCAAGGTACTCCAAACGACGCACCTCTTCCTGCGCTAGAATTTGGCTGAACAGCTCTGATAGCGCAACGGGGAACTCTGGCTGTTTCTTCGGTGCGGGCGAGTACTCTGCTATCACCTTTTCAGCGTCTGCCAGCGGCATAGTCAGCATGGTCGCGGCTTTACTCTCAGCAACGTCGACCACCGCTGGTTCACTCACCCTTTCTAAAGCAACTACCTGTGCACCCTGTCCAGTATGTTCCGATTTCACGCCCTTCATGTTCCTATACTTGCCTGTCTGGCGGGTGGCTTCGGGCTTCAATGTCGCGGGCTGACCCATCAGGATCTTGTAGATATAGTTCGCCTTCAGACTCTTCATGTTGCGTCCACGCTTCCGGAAGTTCTCGGCTTGTTTCTCTATCTCCACATTGATGCGCGTTAGAGTGTGCTTCTTCGCTAGCTCCAGAAGACAGCGGATTTCGTAGTCTTCCAGCTTCGTGCGCCATGATAGCGTTAGTAGTAGTCGCACTGTCGGTATCAGCTTGGTGGGAATACCCGTCATGTCCTGCTCTAGCGGGTTTGGAGCGTGGTTTTGGGTTTTGGGGTTTTCCTGCTTCTGTGCTGTTACCTTCGCTTGATGAGCTTCAGAGACAACAACACTTACCTCTGGTTGAGAAGGGTTTTGGTTTTCGGCTGGGGTCGGAGTCGTCGCTTCTTCTTGGGAATGCTCTTCCTTCATACAAGAATACGTAGAACTACTTAAGGGAAGTTCTAGCTTCCCCGTTAGGTTAGTTCCTTTAGATTCTGATTCTAGATAAATACTCTCTGTCTTTTGTAGAGCAATTTTGTGCGTACCCCCGCACATTTTTGCTCTCGTTTCATCGTCAGGCTGTTCCGCTTCGGTATCTTGTGAACCCTTATAGCGCAATGCGTCAGCTCCATGAACAATGAAGAGACTAGCAATATTCATCTTGGGGTTGTTGCGTGATTTACTTAGTATGCGGTCTACCAGTCCCATATCAATTAATTTCCGCAAGTGCCTTCTTATTGTCCACTTAGAGCAATTAAGAAGTTTTGCGAGTTCAGCAATATAGATACGTACTGTGCGTGTTCGGATATTAGTGCGTCCTAAGAGCTTAGTGTAGAGAGCGCATGTAGTCTTCTGTAATCCTATGTCTTCTGATACTTCCCTATCGTACTTGAAGAAGTATACCTTACTCTTGGTGCTATCTGGGGTTACTGTTTGTGTTGTTATCTGGCTTACTGTTTCACTTTGTACTGTTTGCTTCATAGTGCTATAATCACTTCCATTCTTTGATTTGGCGAAAGTAATTATAGCACGAAAAACGTGCAAAACACCGTAAGGTGTACTGAAAAGCAGGCAGCCGAATTACCGGCAGCCATTTTTTTTGCCTTTTTGTAGGTGGCTGGAAGATTATCTGCGGAGTTAATTGTATATACTATTTCGAGTTAATGGAGTAAATCAAAATATAGATGATAAAATATAAGTAAAATTTTAATTTGAATGGTGTTTTCATGATAGAGCGAAACCGAGCAGGCTGGTATAGGAAAAACCTTTCAGGAGATGCAGAGTACAAATCATTTGTGCCTACAGTGTTGCCACCTGACCCGAAGCTAGTGGTAGACGAAGAGTTGTTGTTATTATTGTCAGAAGCGCATAGAGTGCTAGGGATACTTGAAGGAGTAAGCTCGCAAATTCCCGATGTAGATTTATTCATGGCTATGTATGTGCGCAAAGAAGCCTTAATGTCGTCGCAAATAGAAGGAACACAAGCAACGCTAGAAGATGTTTTGTCGCCTGAAATAGACAAGAATGCGAATAGAGATGTTAGGGACGTAGTGAATTATGTGAGCGCAATGGAGATAGCTATAGAACTTCTTCAAAAGTTGCCGTTATGTTGCCGTCTAATGCGTAATATTCATGCTGTGTTAATGAAGGACACTAGGGGTAATGAGAAGTATTCCGGCGAGTTCCGTCGCACGCAAAATTGGATATGTGGAGCAGGAAGTACATTGCAAACAGCCAGATATATTCCGCCAAATGTTGAAGACATGCAAGACAGTATGTCAGAGCTAGAAAAGTATATAAATGAATATGAAGGCACTGACGAACTGATAAAAGTAGCTCTTATACATTATCAGTTTGAGACGATACATCCTTTTCTAGACGGTAATGGTAGGGTAGGAAGACTGTTAATAGTACTTTACTTAATAGAGAAGGGAATATTGACGTTACCAGTACTCTATATCTCTTACTATCTGAAGGCAAACCGTATAGAGTATTATGACAGGATGAGTGAAGTACGACGAAGCGGTAACTATGAGCAGTGGGTGAAATTCTTTCTGCATGCAATAATAGTATCTTCCGAGAATGCGATAGAGACAATCAAGGCTTTATCGGTGCTAAAAGCGAAAGATATGGGACGAGTGCAAACTATGGGGCGAGCGTCAAAGACTGTATCTATGGTGCTAGAATATTTTGAACGTACATCCTTAGCGACGACAAGGCGAGTTTCTGAAGATTTAAATTTAAGCTATAGTACGGTATCATCAGCGATAAAAAGATTATGTGATGTTGAGATATTGCATTGTGGCGGAAAAGTATTTAGGGGACGAGCCTATTACTACAAAGACTACTTAGATATTTTGCGTAACGGAACGGAATAGTAGCCTCTGCCTTTAGGTATGGCTTTGAATGTAAAATGGATTCAGTAGTATAATACTTCGTAATAAACGAACTAATAAGGTGATGTACAGAGTGGTAATAATGGCAGTAAGATTAAATAATTTTTTAGCATTCAACGATTTTTACGTAGATTTTTCATATCCTAAGAAGCTAGTGAAAACGTACCTTAAGAATGAATGTATTAAAGGCTATCCTAGATTTCGCTATAAGAAACTAATCATATTGTTAGGGGCGAATGCTAGTGGAAAAACTTCATTGGGGCAAATGATGAATAGGATATTAAATTTCATAGTGTACAGAAGCCCTAGTGTATTAATAGAAGCCGTGAAAGACACGACGCATGAAGCTGAACTGATGCTTGATTTTGTAATGACAGAACCTAGTCCGAAGTTATACCGTATTGGAGTGAGAATCTCTGCTACTGCGTCAGCCATAGTTCCAAAATGCGATGTGTATGTAAATAATATAGTGATAAGGCGTGAAGATACATACGAGACAGCCAAAAAACGCTTGGACGCTAGTGCAATTGAGTATACAGATGATTACACTGTGTTGAATGCAATTCCCGCATTAGGTTTCTTTTTTAGTTATCCTTCCGACGTAAAGCCCATAGCCCCGCGCAAGACAGACAGTGAAAATTATCGCACGGTGTTAGAGACGATATTGAAGGTACTAGATACGTCAATCACTGGAGTAGAACGAGTGCAAGAAGCGCGAAATTCGTATAGCATAGGATTTTTAGGCGGAAGTAATGTGTTAATCCAAAATGGTGCTGCAATAAATACGTCCTTGTTGTCGAGTGGTACAAAAGCAGGGATAGCGATAGCAGACATATTAACAGCCATAATGGAACATGAAAATGGATTTTATTACTGCGATGAGAGATTTCCCTACATACAAAGCGATGTAGAGTGTGCAGTATTAGGATTAATGACAGAGTATTTAGGGGATAATGAACAGTTATTCTTTACGACACAGAATACAGATATATTGTCTTTGCCGTATCCTAAGCATAGTTACATGTTCTTGAAAAAAACGGTATTGGATAGTGAGATACGAATAGAGACATTGAGCGCAGATAAGTATTTAAAACGTAATACTGATGTATTAAGGTGTGCAGTAGAGAATGATTTGTTTTTGACAGCTCCAGATATAGATAAATTACTAACATTAAGCAGGCAAAACAGAGATGCAGAGTAATCTTGTGTATTTAGTAGAATGGCAGACGGAGAAGAAAATAGTTGAGATACTGAAGTCTGAACTTCTTTGTGTGAAGCCAGGTCGAGTAAGTGTATTGAATGTAGTGCAACAATTAGTAAGCCGTACATTGTTTGCGTCTCTTCGTGGACAGATAACCAGTGTATTATTGTTTGATACGGATAACGACGGAGAAAGGATGTTAAGGAAGAATATAGAAGTGCTAAAGACTTTACCTAATGTTCGTGATGCTGTTATGGGTATTCCGCAAGTGAAAAATCTAGAAGATGAGCTTCTTTATAGCTGTCAAGTAAAAGATATACGAGAGTTGACAAATAGTAGGAGTCAATCAGATGTAAAGCGAGATTTGTTGAGATTGAAGAATTTAGCTGCTAGATTAGAAAAGTGTGGTTTTAGCGCACAGCGATTATGGTCTAGGAATGCACTTGAAGAATTTGCATGGATAGAGAATAGAGCAAACACTATAAAATTACCATATACAGTAAATAAGCATATACAGTAAATAAGGCTGGAAATATGTTCCCGCGTAATTCTAAGCATTAAGTTCAACAATGAGATTTTCTCTGATAGAGTTTTTAACGTCAATAATTCTCTGATTTTGTGAGCCGCGCCATAGTAAGTTTAAGCTCTTTAACTCTTCCTTCAACTCTCCGTCAATGAGTACGTCAATTCTTTCTAACAACTTTCTTTTGCCCTTATCAGCCGCTAATTGCTCAAAGGTGTAGCCACTCCAAGCCATGATGTTATAGCCTAGCTTGTGCACATCATCACACAAATCAGCGAGAGCATCAGGTTGCTCAAAAGGTTCGCCGCCACTAAGAGTAACGCCGTCTATGAGTGGATTTCTTTTCAACATGGAGATAATCTCCGACGTATCAATTAGCTTGCCTCCAGCGAAGTCCTGAGCCGTAGGATTTTGGCAGCCTGTACATCTTCTATGACATCCCTGAACAAAAATAGCGAGCCTAATTCCCGGCCCGTCAACAAACGATTCTTCAATGATATTGGCGACACGTAAGCTAGGCATGATGTATTCTGTCCTTAACTTCAGCTCGTTTAGCGTCATTGAAGCGGTCTAAAGAGCCGACCAAGTAGCCTGTAATTCTTCTTATCCGCTCAAACTTAATGTTGCGTTCATCTTCGCGTCGTCCACATGAAGGGCAAACATCGCCAATGATGCCAGAGTATCCGCATACCGGGTCTCTATCCAGCGGGTGATTGATAGCCCCATAGCCAATACCAGCTTCTTTCATTGCGCGAACAATCTTCATGAAAGCCTGCAGGTTGCTTGACGGGTCTCCATCCATCTCAATGTAAGTGATATGCCCTGCATTAGTAAGCTCATGGTACGGAGCTTCGAGCCTAATCTTGTTGAATGCGCTGATTTTGTGGTACACCGGAACGTGGAAGCTGTTAGTGTAATAATCTCTGTCAGTAACGCCATAAATAATGCCGAAACGTGCTCTGTCTAGCTTAACGAACCTGCCTGACAATCCTTCTGCTGGGGTAGCTAGTAGAGTAAAGTTCAGCCCGTACGTTGCCGATGCTTTATCAGTCTTATCTCTCATGTGAGACACTATTTCAAGTCCCAGCTTTTGGGCATCTTCACTTTCTCCGTGATGTACGCCAATCAAAGCCTTCAAGCACTCAGCCAGCCCTATAAAGCCAATAGACAGCGTCCCATGCTTTAGGACTTCACGAACTTCGTCATTCCATCCGAGATTTTCTGAGCCAAACCACACACCTTGCCCCATCAAGAACGGGTAATTCTTTACCTTACGTTTAGACTGTATCTCTAGTCTGTCCAGCAGTTGTACTATGACCAAGTCAATCATCTCATCAAGTCGCCTGTAGAAATCATCAATATCCTTATTGCTCAAAATAGCCAATCTAGGTAAATTAATACTTGTAAAGCTAAGGTTACCCCTGCGAGTAACAACTTCTCTACTAGGGTCATATACGTTGCCGATAACCCTAGTTCTGCATCCCATATAGGCTATTTCCGTATCTATGTTGCCTTCTTTGTAATACTTCAGGTTGAAAGGAGCATCAATGAATGAAAAGTTAGGGAATAGTCTTTTTGCACTGACACGACACGCTAGCTGGAACAGGTCATAGTTAGGGTCATCCGGATTGTAGTTCACGCCTTC
The DNA here is from genome assembly GCA_937892105.1 of uncultured Fretibacterium sp. Next base: position 26,568 of record CALAUZ010000038.1, read on the forward strand.
CTTTACTTTGAAGATACTGACAGGGAAGATAGCAGTTTCGCCATGCCCTAACCCTGCTTCAGTAGCTAATAGTAGGCTTTTAGTAACAAGTCGTCCTTCAGGTGAAGTATCAGTGCCGTAATTGACAGAGCTGAATGGAACTTGAGCACCTGCGCGGCTGTGCATAGTGTTAAGGTTGTGTAGTAGAGCTTCCATAGCTTGATAAGTCTCATTTTCAGTGTCAAGTTCAGCGTCAGTCCTTGCGAGAGCCTTTGCTTTATCTACAGCTTCCATATCGTTTTCATCAACGAGTTTCATATACCTATCGAGATTTTTGTCGAAAAGTTTCTGAAAAGTTTTCCTAACGTAAGGAGCGAGATAGAAGTCTAAAGCCGGGATACTTTGTCCGCCGTGTTGGTCATTCTGGTTAGACTGAATAGCGATACAAGCTAAAGCAGCTGCAGTTCTAATACCGCCAGGCTCACGTAAAGTTCCATGCCCCGTGCCAAAGCTGCCAGTGAAGAGTTTATGAAGGTCAATTTGGCAACAAGTAGTAGTGAGAGTAAGGAAGTCCATATCGTGAATGTGAATATCTCCATCATTATGAGCCTTTGCGTGTTCATGGCGCAATACATAATGCTCATTAAAGTACTTTGCGCCTTCAGACCCGTAACGGAGCATAGTGCCCATAGAAGTATCGCCATCTATGTTAGCATTTTCGCGCTTTAGGTCATTGTTATCAGCGTCTTTGAATGTGAGTTCTTTATATATATCCATAAGTTTACTGTCGTCCATAGTGTCCTCCAAAAGTGAATTGTGTGTAAGAGAATGAAAAGTGAAGTGATTATAGCATTATCACAGAAAGAAATATCCCCTGCCGAAGCAAGGGAGTATGATAACGATGAATTAAGTGTGTTTTTTTTACTTAGAGATTGCCATAATATAGAGCCATGCTTTCTTTAGAAATAATACTGTCAGATACTTGGCCTGCTGGTATTCCTTTGCGTGCTTCCTGCCAGGGGTCTTCCATGTGTGTAAGTTGGCTTAACCATTGAGCGTTGTGTGGTGCATAGTACTCTAAAACTTTATTGATAGTATCTTTTTGGTTATCAGATAAATTGTTGGAGTTACCCGGCTCATTATTAGCGGTAACACTAAAAACACCTTTTGTAGCATTGTAAAGTTCTTTGCAGACCGGCCCGTTAGCCCAAGCCTGAAACTCTTCAGGAAATAATTCACAGTCATCCCAAACTAAACTCCAAGATTGAGAATAGTAGCAAAGTTTTTGTAATTTCATGGTTGACATTCTTCCGCAAGTTTCAAGAATATATTTAGCGACATCAAATACTGTAGGCATTGTGAGCACATCCTTTTAAAAATAAGTATAGCGAATATCCCCCTGCCGAAGCAAGGGGAGTATGTTTAGCTATTTCAAGAACTGGTCAGCCATCTTGTGAAAGAAACTGTTAGCTCTGTTAAGATACTTTCTGTCATCTGCACTAATCCATTTCAGGAACTCAGCTTGTTCAGCCTTATTAAGTCCGTGTAATGGGTTCATGTTGCGCATAGATGCCTTCAAGCTTTTTTTGTTCCCGCCAAGTTTGTAGTATTCAGCCAAGTATTTCTGCACGTCTTCTTTATTGCCAAGTCTGATAGCTGTACGCAAGTTCTGTAAAATGTTGCCTCTTGGAGTAAATCCAAAGCTGCCAGTTCGTTTTCCGAGCACGCGTTCTTGGAATTGTCTGACCAGGTTAAGTGTGTAGAAGTAGGCGGCTTCTTCAGCATCAGCCTGATACAAGAATAAGTTCTTGAACTCTTTCCAGTTGTCCACAGGTTTGCCAGTGATAGCCTTGTACGGCCACGACATCCCAAATGATTGAGCGATGTATTGCCAATAATCCCTAATGTTTCTAGGGTGAGTGAAGTCAGGGAAATAGCTTTGTCCAGCAATCAATTCTGCAGGTGTTTTGATGAGCGGGCTAATTCCAGACACTAGTTTATTTAGCGGTGAAGTAATGAGCTTCATGGCAAATCCTGTAAAGGTCTGCTGGCCATTAAAGATGTTCTTTATGTCTTTAGCGAATGGGAAGAACGGAGAATCGTCCTGCCCAAACCATTCAAGGTTATCGAGCATAGCCCCTACTCTGTCAAAGTAGAGTACGTTGCCCTGTGCATCATGTCCTAAAGTAATGTGCGGCCTTTCTTTAATGTCTGGGGATAATTTATCTTCATCGTCCGGCCAAACGAGATGGTTGAATATGCTAATGAGCATAGCTAGCATGTTAATGAACAGGTATGTTTTAGCTATCTTGAAGCCATAGTAAGGGACATTGGCGAGTTGTCCCTTAAGGAAGCGTGAAGCGAAGTCGCCTAAGTTGTCTTCAGTGATGCCATTCTTGATAATCTGAACATATCGCTTGCCGTTGACTTCCAGCCATGAGTAAAATGGTACAAATATATCTCTAAGGAATTTGCCAGTCTTTGTAACCTGGTCGTATGCGCCTACTAACTCATTACTCATCTTGAAAGCTCTGTCTCTGATGCCCTTAATGGTTTTTGCCGGTACAGCAAGGACTTCTTTTTTGACAGATGCGCCCTAATTGCTTGGCAGATGGTCATCATTGCTTTGCATTTGGTGTATGTACTCCAAGTAACAAGCATACCTTAGCCACTGCTCCCTGAAGTTAGAGAAATTCTGAATGCCGCTCCAAGTGAACTTATCAATGAGTGCCCATGCTTTTTTGGGTAGTGTAGCCCAATCCTTAGCGGTTTTTGATTTAAGTTCATCCATGAGTTTTTGGAACTCTTTGACTTGCTTGTAGTCTCCTAACTCCTGTGTGCTCTCGATAGTGATAGCCCCTCCACGTTTTTGGAACTCACGAAGTTCTGGAGTAATATAGCCGTTGCCGTAGTAGAGTTCCCATAATTCATTTATAGCCTGCGGGAAGGACTGTAATGCTTTAGGGTTGCCCGCTATAATAGCGTCTAAGTCTCCTGTAATATTTCTGAGTATTGTACTTTACAGCTCTTGTCGGGAAGAATAGCATCCATTTTTTCCATCCCGTAGTAAGAGATTTAAAGAGTTTACTAGCCCATCCTCTAGGCTTTGGTGTAGCAATTTCTTCAAGGGTATCCACGATAGCTTTTGGCAGCACTAGCAAATGAGACCCTGAGTTGTCTGTAAGTTTTGAACGTAAATCCTTTATAGTTTCTTCAGATAAGCCCATATCTCTACCGACGATTTCAAGTCCTACGCCTAAAGCATTTTCCGTTGGAGTATGTGCTGACATGATGAAGTGTCCCAAGAGCGGACTAAAAATTCTGTAGGTATTTGGAATATGCCTTCCCCAATCTTTGCCATATTTAGCTATGAGTTTGTTCTTAATGTCATATGCTTTCTTTAGCAAACGTAAAGCTCTCATATTCTCAATATCTTTTAGTTGTCGTGCTCTTATATCTATGACAGCTTCCATGTAGTTAGAGTTAAGCTCTTTGTTGTTAAGTATCTTTGAGTACTCTAGGATGTAGAAGTCATTACGTCTTACCTTTTCAGCAAGTCTAGGTAGCTCTAATTCTTCAGCAAGTTTAGCAAGCGTCTCATTGATGGTCTTACGTAGTTTATGTTCAGCCTGTATAGTTTCTGCTATAGCAGCGTCTCTTTTAGCCATAGTTCCAAACTTCTTGCGGTCAGCTATTAGAGAATCTCTTTTGAACCCAAAAGGTAATATTGCTTTGGGGTTTTGTATGCTGAAAGTGTAAATGTCATTCAGAAGCATGAAACGGCTAAATATGTTAAGTTGTTGAGCGTTAAGCCCTTTGATGTTTTTAGCGAACTCTTGAACTGCAAACATGACTTGAGCTTCGCGTTGCCTATTCATACGGCGCAGAACTTCACGAGCATATGTGAACCTGCCTGTTTTATCAGAAGCAAGCTCTGGGAAGTCTCCTGTGAAGCCATGTAGCATTTCTTTTAACGAAGCCCTAATGGTATCCCAAGCCCCATTTTGGGACTTTTTGTTCAGTCCGCCAACAAAACGCTTTTCGGTTTCTTCATCCCCAAAAGTGTTTAGCTGAGAATATCTCTCAACTAGCGGATTATTCTCTAGGTTAGCACGTGTTTCTGCATTTCTAGGTTCAACTTTTCCATTGAATTGATGGTAATATTCCGTGCCATTTTCACGTCTTAATCTTATGAGTTGTTCTTCTGCTTGAACATCTTCAGTATCAGCTAATAGGGTGTTTTTGCGCTCTTCTTCGGTCATATTAGCTCTTTTCTCAGCATTGCGAGCTTCGACTTCGCCACCACTTCGCCAATAGGCAGCGTTACCAGAAATAGTGTCTCCATAGTATCTTTGTTCACGTGCATTTAGGCGAGCTTCATTCCAGTCAAAGAATAACTGCTGTTCTTTCTCATCATCAATGTAGTTATTGAGTAAGTATTCCTTTATGTCGTCAACATATCTGTAGTCCCCATCAAACTCTGAATTAATTCTCCCTACAAGGTATTTCCATAACCCTTGTTGAGATGGGGTAATTGAACGCCATATAGCTTTAGCTTTTCTGTCCCAATGTTTCCAGGTAGCCTTCCCAGCGTTATATTTTTCATTGCTAAAAGGTCTGCTGATGCTAGTTGCGAAGCCTTCAATTTGCTGAATAGCGTGCTGGATTTCATGTATAAAAGCTGTGCGTATATCGTTAAGGCTTCTATCTAATTCAATGTTAAATTCTTTAGCTTCCCTATCGAAGAAGGTGCTGTTAGGGTAGTCATTAAAGATAACTGGATAATCCCGAAGTTCAGGGTATGCCTTAAAGAGTTCAGGAGCATTCCAAACTTGTTGTAATGTATATCTTTTGTATGGATTAATTTTTATATTGCCTTCACTGAGTATGTCATGCTTAATATTGCCATAAGGTATCTCATACTTCCATTTGTCGTCATGTCCTAACTCCCAACCTGTGTCGTGCTTTATGCTTTTTGCATTCTTTCTAGTGTTAAGCATATCTTTTGCCTTAGCTAGATTATCCATACGTGTAGTAACGCCTTCAGCGGTATCAAGCCGTTTCGCACCAGGCTCACCAATGATTTGATGGTAAGTATTGGTGTCAGAAGAACTGAAGCTGCCTCTATTGTTTTTAGACTTAACCTGCACAGGCTTGAAGATGATATAGTCATCCATTCCTGGTGTTTCCATGTCGTTTACATCTCGAATGATAACGCCGTCATGAGTTCCGTAGCCTACTTTACCAGTCCGTACAGCGCGAACTAATTCATCAGTAGTCTTGAAACGAGTTTCATGTTCCACAGAATATCTAGGGTAAGTTTCTAGTTGTCCATCACTGTTATGATATGTTAATTGTTCATCATTGAGTTGAGAGCTGATATACCGGCTAGCATCGTACTCTGTTAAGAAAGGTTGTCCTTTATCGTTAGTGTAGATGGGAGCATTGAGTTTATCATTAATCCAAATTTTGCCAATATTATTCCAGTCTTTACCTTCAGCGTCATAGATATATGGGCTTCTAATGTTTAGGAATACGTGATATACGTTGTTTCCTTCTTGGTAATTGAAGGTAGCATTATCTTGGCCTTTATAGTCTCCGAACCAAGCACCAGTTTTCCTAGTTTTGCCATAACCTTTAGTGTCAAAGACGGAAAAGCCGCCGTATGAAGTCCTATGCGTAACGAGCAAGGGTTCTCCATTTTCGTCTAAGACTTTGCTAGCTTCTTCAGGATGATGCTCCCAGTCTCCGAACCAACGCTTAAACGCTGGAGTACGAACCATGAGCCATAATCTGTCTTCTAGGTGAGATTTCTTGCCGTTAGGAGCTTTGAAGAGCGTCCCTGTATTCTTGTACTTCTCGTAAACTTCATCAATTTCCGGCTGATTGAATGGCAGTAGCAATTGCTGTCCATCAGCGTCTACACCATAGTAAGTATAGTTATTACTGTTTGTTCGCTGATGGTAAATGTTTTGTTCTCTAATATCGAAGTTGCCGTTGTTCTTTGTTGCGGACTTGATATGTTCAGGTATGCGTATAATGTAGTCATCCATTAGGTTTTCGCTACCACTATCAATAACATTTTTTATGATAACACCGTCATGTGTCCCATTGCCTAGTTCCCCATCCCATACCGCCATAACGATATGGTTTGTAGTCTCTAACTCGTTGCTCTCAACAGTATAGATGGGATTACCGTCTTCGTCTTCATTATCAATCAAGTTCCCGTATTCATCACGGAGAAGGTAGTTTTCAATATAGTCCCATGCATCTTCTTCATTGCCGATATAGGTATCCATGTCTCCTATGTAAATAGGCCATCCATGTTCATAAATTGTTACATCCCCCAGTTTATTCCATTCTTTCCCATCTGCATCAAATTCATAGGGGTTTCGTATGTTAAGGAATACTGGATAAACGCCATTATCTTTATCAACACCAGTATAATATTCTGCGTCATCACGAGTTGGAGTAAACCAAGCATATCTACCCTTGCTGTCATCCATCCTAAATGCATCGAACTTATTATATGATCCATGATACACGACTAGTGGCTCACCATTCTCGTCTAGTACCTTGCTAGCATTACTTGGGTCATTCTCCCAGTCTCCGAACCATCGCTTGAAATTAGGTGTACGTACAGCAAGCCATTGGAGTTCGGTAAGGTTAGTGTGCTTGCCGTTAGGAGCTTTCATCCACTGCGGCGTACCTTCAAATTTCTTGCGAACTGCGTCCATCTGCTTGCGTGCTTCTGGAGTAAGCATAAAGTTATCAGCATTTATGGTTTGTGGAGTAGTTACATTACTGCTTGCCATCTGATGATAGTTTTCTGGTAGCGGATTACCATAGTCATCAAAGAGAAGCCAGTCGTTAGTGCTTTGAGTTTCGCTCAACAACGTGTTTCTTCTCTGTTCAGGAGTGAAGTCTATTCTATCTTCAGCATTTCTAGCTTCTACTTCGCCGCCTAAATCTTGGTAAGCATCAAAACTACTAGTTCTTCCCCTGTATTTCTTGTCTAGTGTATCGAGTTGTGATTGTATATTCTCATACTCATTGGCGAATGAAGAATGGCTTCTAGCTGATTTGAGCTGTCGGTCAGCTTCATCTATGGAAATTTCGTAGCTGTCAACTTTTCTCTTTAAGTTTCTACTTAGACGATTTAGCTTTGTTCTAGTGTCAAGTTTGAATATTCGCTGTAAGAGTTTGGAGCGTTCTTCAAAGTCTGGTGTGAATACATCCTCGTCTCCACCTTTTGCAAACCCTTCAATATTCTGTATAGCGTGTTGTAGTTCATGAATGATAGTCCGGCTTATTTCCTTGTTATCGTCATTGTTCATTGCTTTTGTATTAAAAACAATACGATTATTTGCTTTGTCATAATAAGCGGATGTATTGTCAGACATATCTTCGAGAACAAGCTCTAAATTTCTTAGTTGTGGGTAAGCCTTCATGATTTCATTATCTTTGTCTAGTAAGTCTTTCATGAATGCTTTATCTTTGCTAGGAGAATAAGAGAGGTTGTTTAGCTGTCTAGACATTTTGCTAATTTCTTTTTGTATTGCTATCTTGCGTTCCTGTAAATTAGCGAACTCTGAACTACCCTTTTTATGTATGGATAACAAGCTGTCTAAGTATTTTTGTTCAGTTTTTAGCTTTTGGATTTCGTCAGACAATTGTTGTATTTTTTCTTGCCTTCCTATCCCTAAGAGTGTTTTTAGTCTCTCAGCTAAGTCAGCGTGGCTATCATCGACTTCATATCGCCATTTGCCGTCTGGTGCTAATTCCCAACCTGTAGCAAGCCGTATAGTCTTAGGGTCTAAGAAGTTAGCCGTCATCTCTTTTGCTATTTGGAGATTGTCCATTCGGGTAGTTATGCCTTCAAGCTCGTCTAATGCACGAGCACCCGCTTCGCCAATGATTTGATGATATATATCTCCAGTACTTGGAGAGTAATTACCATTATTGCCTGTGGCCGATTTAATATTAGTGTTAGTAGGAACAACAAAGACATCACTACGGTAACTCTTGAAACTTCCATCAAATGCACTGTCCTTGATGTCCTTGAAGATAACACCATCATTTTCCCATCCCGACAATTCTCCCTTAAGTACGCCTCTGACTATTTCGTTTGTTGTTGAGTATTCATCGTTGATGTGGACTGTATATCTTGCATTTTCAGGTGTGTAACTTTCGTATCCATCTTCATCAAGTGGATAAACATTAGGGTCTTCACTTATATCGTATCCTATTACGTTATCGATATACTGTTCGGCATCGTGAGCAGATGTAAAAGGTTCTCCAGTCTGCTCGTTGTAATATATTTCCTCGCCAGTTTCTTTATCGTAAATGGTAATCTCGCCTAAGTCATTCCAGTATCTTCCGCCACCTTCAATAATATATGGGTTACGTATATTGAGAAAGACTGCATATATTCCACCGTCGTCATTTAGTGCGTAAGAGTTTCCGTTTTCAAGGCTAGAAGTGAACCATGCACCAGTATCATACGAGCCACCTTCGCCGGTTGTATCAAATACGTCGAAGCCAGGAGCAGGAGTACCGTGATAGACCACCATAGGTTCGCCGTTTTCGTCAAGCACCTTGCTAGCATTATCAGGGTCATTTTCCCAATCGCCAAACCAAGTCTTGAAGAGTTCTGTCCTGACAGCCAACCACTGACGTTCTGTGAGATTAGATTTTTTACCGTTAGGGGCTTTCATCCATTGGTCTGTTCCGGCATACTTCTCATATACACGTTTCATCTGTTCCCTTGCTATTTCTGATAGGGGTTCGGCTAAATCTTCTTCAAAAGTGCCATTTGGAGTGTCGTTGAGAATATCTATGAGTGCTGACGCTACAATTTTACTAGGTGCTTTTCCAAGTGAAATATTTGATATATTGTCAAGAGCTTTGATTGCTTCCTGATGAAGTTTTATCCTATCGCGTTGAGATTTTATCAGTCCTTCTCTTACGTTTATACTTCTAAAGGGTGTAAGATTAGATGGATTTTCCTTCTGTTTTGCTTTAAGTTGCGCTAAATCATCCTCAGCTTTCTTTAGGCCAGCAGAAAAACTATCTAGTAAATTTAGGTATCGTTGACGAAGTTTATCTATAATATCCCTAATATTGATGGCTTGTTGGTCTGAAGTGCTGTTAATATACTCTGAAATGTCCTTGACAACTTTTCTTACCCCGTCGTCTTTAATCTTATCTTTTGGTGATATTACAAAGCCTTTCTTTGTAGTAATGAAGAAATCTACGTTTGTATCTATTTCTTGTTTACGTCTAGCACTAATCTGGGAGTAGGTCTCTGTGTTAGTAACACCGTTCGGCAAGTATTCGTAGCTAGGCTTGTCAGGGGCATTTTCACTCCATTCGTGTATTGTCCCATCAGGTAAGTATTCAAACTTAGGATTTTCATTCTCGTACCATTCGTGTATTGTTCCGTCAGGTAAGTATTCAAACTTAGGGGTTCCATTCTCGTACCATTCAATCATCGTTCCGTCAGGCAGATATTCAAAACTAGGCATCCCCTTAGTGTTCTGGTCTATCATGAAATACTTGCGTATAATCCCATCAGATAGAAGGTCGAATAATCGGCCATCCCTTAAAAGGAAAGATGTATCAAGCCGTTTTCCATTGTTGTTCCATTGAATACTGACATCCCCATTCCAACTTATAAACTCTGGATGCCCATTATCGTACCATGAGCGTTTTGTTCCGTCAGGTAGGTGTTCGTAGAATGGCTGTCCATTACTGTACCATTGACGTTTTGTTCCGTCAGAGAGAAATTCAACACTAGGTTGCCCATTCCAGTTCCATTCGCATCTTGTTCCGTCAGGGAGAATTTCATATTGCAGTTGTTTTTTCCTATCGACATGCCAGTTCTCATTCTCATAAAATTTGCGTTCTTCTATTGAATGTCCATTTTCATCATATTGAAGTTCTTGCATTGGTTGACCATTCTCGTAGAAGTAGCGTTCCCACTTCGTGTTCCCATTTTTATGATACAGAGCTTCACTAGTTTTTATAGTTTCCCCTGTATCTTCGTTAAGTTCATAAGTAACAGATAGCCCATGCTCTCTGACTGTATACGGAATACCTGCGTGTGGCATATCATGGTCATCCCACCATTGAACTATACCTTTATCAGAAGCACAGAATGCTATTAGTTTTCCATCCTTAAACGCGATACGTTTCTTTACCGTATTGTAATTATTCCAGTATTCCCATGCATCATCTAAGTAACCGTAATGCCTAGCGGCAAGACACCAGGGATTAGCATCTTCGCCCCAATGTGTATCAATAATACTTCTAACCGCCTGTTGCCCTTTTCTAGTATCATCCACAGTGTAGATGGTGATGCCGTTGTTGTAAGTAACTTTGTCGCTAAACTCAGGGACGGTATCAGGGACAATGCGTTTTTCCTTAGCAGTTTCCTTAATAGTGTACTTAGCTAGTATCTCATTCGGGTCTTCAAACTGCATGGGGTCAATGTGTTGCTGTTCGCAAATCCTTATAGCGTCAAGGATTTTGTAGTTGTCTTCAGGAAGTCTAATATGCCCAAACAGAAGCCAGTTAAAAGCTAATTTTTCTACTTTGGTTTTACCGCCTTGTCTCATACTTTCTCCGAGTTTTTCTATTTCAGCGATAGCGGCGGAACGTTGCTCCGATGTCAAGTCGTCTCTACGTCTAGCGAGAAGAGCGTCCATTTCTTGTTTACGTTTCTTCCCAATTTGGAAGTAGTTTTCAACGACTTCCGCACGTTCTTCCGGTGTCTTATGCATTCTAGCTTCGAGCCTTGCTCTGATACCGTGAGCATCAGCTTCCGCACGCTCTTCTGGTGTCATATACTTTCTAGCTTCAAAACGTTCTCTCATGGATTGTCTGTAGGCTTCCCTGTCCCCCGACATATCAGTATCACCATGAGACACAGACTTTTTGTTCAGGTTCTTTGATGTTCCGTATATCCTATCTATCAGCTCTAATGCTTCTGTGGGCATATCATACGTATGGAATTGCCCGTCTGCTCCTTGATAGGCTATTAAGTCATCTGCTGACATATTTTTGTCGTCTAAGTATCTTAGAAGTTCTATTTCATCATTTATTAGTATATCTGGACTGTATATACTGCGCATAGCATGTCTCAGGGTCTCAAAAGCCTTCTTTAGCTTTAGCTTTGGTGCTTGTCCTGTCCACATATATTTCTCTGAAGCAGTAGCGAATTTTTCATGTGCATTACGCCATCTGGCCTTCTCTTCATCGGTCATCTCATTGTTGCGTTTGTGAGCAATATCGCTTACCCCAAGCCACTCGACTAGTTTGTTAAAGTGCTGAAGAGCAGCTCCCTTTAGGTTGCCGTCTAATGCTAAAATATGCAACGTCCTGAAGAAGAAGTGAGCGGGTTCATGAATCATTGTTGAAACATTGGCGTTCCGATATAGATATATCAAGTTTTTAGCTGTGCCTGCTATTACGCGCCCATTTTCGTCTTTTTCATCAGGGATGTAGACGAAGTCGCCGTTAGCTTCTCCATTGTAGTTACCGTTCTCATCCATTAGCAGTTCGCCAGTTTTTTCATCACGTAAAAACCCAGCTAGGGGGTCGATGTCATGAATAATGTCGAAGTTCAATTTCTGCAAAAGCTCTAAAGGTGATAACTTGGTATATGATGATAAATACATAGTAGTGGTAGTAATAATGCGGCTCAAAGCATCATTAATATTGTTATCGTAAATGCCTATCTCGTCTAATTTAGCCTTGATTTCCTTACGGAGTTTTTTGCCTTCTTTACTATCCAAAAGGTCATAGGCCCATTCTGCTACTCTGTACATATTGCTGCGCAGTTTAGCGAAGTTGATTGCTCTACGTATCTTTCTGTCTTGGTATCTTTCTTTTAAGTCTTGAATAAGCTCATCTATGCCGCTTTTAATGCCTTCTTTTACTCGTTCAGAGAGAGTTTTAGGTGTTTCAGTTTTAGGGTTATTCTTTGCTTCACGTTCTATTCTTTGGCGTGTAGCCTGCCACATACGGCGGTTTTCTTCTCTCCTGAAGTTATCATTGTTATCGTCTACAAGATTACCTTTTTCGTCAAAAAATCCTTCATTATGAAGTATAGGGGTTAAGTTGTGTCCTAAAGCGTTCTTGATAGCTTGCCGCGTAGCTGCATCTTTGGGAGCATTTTTACTGAACTCAAAATCTCCAGTATATGGAGAATATCTAGCTATGACATTACCATTTTCATCTGCAATTTCTAAGTACCGTCCAAAGTATTGCTTTTCGCGTCCATGTTTATCGCTAAACTCCCCACTTCTGATTGTATAAGTGTGGTCTCCTATTTTTATGGTGAAGGAGTGCCCACCATTTTGATTGGATGAACTATCTCCACTCTGGCTATACCTTTCATTACCATCTAAAAAGCCTTTAATCCTGTCTCTTAGAGAACGTTTTTTATCCTCCTTTTTGTTGGAGACATTCTGTTTTGTCTCATTGTTAGGGGTAGAACTATCATAAGCGTCTTCAGGGTATACTCCATCATCATAGAATGAATTAGGGTCATTCTTATGGCGATTATCCCAACGTTCTCTAAAGTTTTCATTGCCGTCAGACTTAAGTGCGCCCTTAGCGTCTAAAAATCCTCCACGCTTTAGGTAGTGGTTAATATTTTGCATGAATTGATTTGTGAAAGCATTAATCCATCTATCACTGTGCTTGCGTCTAAAGTCGTTATCAAACTCAATACGCCCTAAGTATGGATAATATGTAGCTATGACCTTGCCTTTGCCGTTACGGATTTCTATTTTACGTCCTAGATAACGCCTTGCTCTATTTCCTGAGATACTTGTATCTCCTTGAGTATTACCATTAGTGGCTTTTACTCCAAACTTGTAATCATTACCACGTGTGCTAAAAGTAAACTCTCCTGCATCAGTATCTCCCACAGTGCTATCCTCTTGCGCCATTTGATGGTAACTTTCATTGTTTTCTTCCTGCTGGTCTAGAGCATTAATCGCTTCCAGTGTTTTAGCAGCCATATCAGCTTCCAACATACTGACTGTTTCTGAAATGTCTAACTTAGTGGGCTGATTATTTTTTGATTTTTCAGCTTTAGCTTCTTTATCTGCTTGTTCTGCTTTCACCATTTCTAGGAAGTCAGTTAAATCTAAGGGGTCTGATTTGCCAGTAATATTTTGTCCTGTTGTTGGTGTATTGTTATCTGTCTGTGTATTGTTATCTGTCTGTATATTGTTATCTGTCTGTATATTGTTTAATGGTGGGATTAGCTGTTCGTCTTGCTGTTCAGTAGTATTCTGTTTTTGCTTATGTTCCTCTTGTTGAATGTTGTCATATACCTCTGGAGTATGCAGGTCTTTATCGGGTTCGTCATCTACTAGCTCTGTTGCATCCTCTGAGCTTAGGTCTGAATTATTAGCTTCAGGATTTGACACGACAGTCCTATTTCCTTCTAACTCATCACTTAGTTCTTCATCATCTATATCAGGAGTAACAATCGTACCATTACCTAATAAGTCATCAATATCATCATCAGAGTCATTATTATTTACGTTGCTAAGCGTATTATCAATGTCTGTTGGGCCTGTTGGGGCTGTTGGACCTGTTGGGTCTGTTGAGCCTGTTGGGTCTGTTGGGCTTGTTGGGTCTGTTGGCGGCTGTTGGTCAGTATTGTCGTCTTGCAATCCTTCTTCATCAGGGAATAGGCTAATATCTTCTTGTTGCCCGTCATCTACCATTTCTAGTGTTTCATTAAGCAGGTCAGGTGTATCGTCTATTAACCATGCCGGTTTGCTTGCGGCATACTTCTTTAACTGTTCTTCTTGCTCGTTTAGTTCTAGTAGCCTTTTGCGGTTTTCTTCAGTATCCGGCTGGCTTTGTAGATATTCCCGCTGTTTGCTTATGTTCCCTATAGCTTCATTAACGCGACCGCGCTGTGCAGTATTGTGTTTGTTGATATGGTATGCACCTCCAGCTATTCCAAATAGCCAGAATAAGTTATGAGTGATGAATGTAGACCTTGCAACAGATGGTGCAACTTGGTTGAAATATTCTGAAAAGTTTCCTAATTCTTTGAAATAATTCTTCCCAAAATTCCTCAAAGACATATCGCCACTCTGGAATGTATTTTTGATAGCTTGTTCGGTAGCTTGTTGTCTAGTTTCTTGGAATAGTTCATTTAATTCTTGGCCAGCAAGTCCCCCAATGTAATTTTTTGCTAATCCTGTTAAAACACCACCAATACCTTTACCGTTAGGGATAATCCAGTCCATAAATGGGAATTTGCCGTAAAGATAGCTTGCTCCCCCTTCTAAAACACTTTGAAGTGCGTCAAGTGGTGCATTACCTAATATAGAATATGCTCCACCACGAAGGGCATCTCCTAGTCTGCTCTTATCCATAGCATATAAATCACTGACGGCATTTCCAGCTTCAGAAAGAGCTTCATGAGTATTGCGTGCTAAAAAGGCTAGAGTGGTAGCCAACGGAAAAGATACTTCCCCTGTAGCTAGAGACCCTAACCAAGTAAGAAGTTGTGTGAGTGCAAAACCTTGACTAGTACCTGAACCGTGCCAGTCCTCAGCAAGTTCGTCTATATTTCCACGATTAATATCGTAATAGGCTTGTTCTGCAGCCTCATTAAATTGGTGGTCTAAATCTAGCAGGTAAGTCCCTGCTTTAGTCAGATAACTTTCACCACCGAATATCGCTTCTGACCCCTTTCCCAATGCTGATAAGGCTGATCCACTCCAATCCAACATATTTCTGTCAAAGGTTTGTAGGAAGCCTAATATGTCATTAGCTGTCCTTCGTCCAACTTCAACATCTCCTATGTTCCAGTCTGCAATTTTTGCCAGCCACCAATCTCTATTGTTATTAAGTGTCATGACATCCTGTGGTTGTCCTTCGTTCATAATTGAACGGCGTAGTTCTCTATCCCTAATTGTTTTTAACTGTTGTGCAAGTTTTAGCCCTGCAATATTAGTTAAAGGGTCTTCTACATTCCTACTGCCTGTTGGTACTGGTAATAATATATTCCTATCATTCATTACTGTTTCTCTCCCCTTGTCATTCCATCATTGTTTATTGAGCAGTATTAGCTGTACCATCGTATATCATTTTCTGCATTGGGTTTTGCACTGCGCCCTCTTCTATTAACTCTTTCAAGATGTCTGCTATTAATCGAGTAGATTGCGACCACTCTCTATTAGGGGCAATGTGTGTCAACCACTTGCTCCCATCTGGAGTAAGTTCAAGCCCTGCACTTAAGCCTAAATTTGCCAGAAAGTTATTCAACCATGCTTTAGCTGAGTTTCTGTCAATATGGCCGTTTTTATACATATCTGTTGCTAGTGCACCTGTTTCTGTGCCTGCTTCTGCTAATGCTTTTGCTCCCTTGCCTAAAGCACCCCCGCCTGCAGTTCCATAAAACAGAAAAGGTATCAGCATTTCGCCGATACCTTCCATAGCACGAGAATATACTCCTTGTTCATCACCTAACAAATCTTCTCGAGCTTGATTAACCCCTGATTGTACCCTAGTATTCAGTCCTAACAGGTAATTTCCTGCTTGTGTTATTGCATTTGGATTAGGCGGAGTATATCCGTTCATTCGTAAATGCTCTGGTAACCCTACGTACTCTCCGATAGAGCTATACAATTCTCTTTGGCGGGCTAACTGTTCTTCAGTAGGTTCAAACATCTGTCCTATGCTTTGCAACCCTGCTCCAAGTGCGCCGGTAAGATTGCCTGATGCTTTTCCTGCCCCTAGCCACAATGAAGTTAATGTATCTTCAAAACTTTTTTGTGGGTTAATTACGTATTGTTTAGTCATTACGCCAATGCATAGGTCTCCAACGTCCATCTTTATACTCGAACAGCGGCCATTTAGTACTCTCATTACCGCTGCCATATTCGCGTATCATCTTCTCTGATGGGTTAAAAGTCTCCCAGAATGGACTATTCTCAAATCTTCTCTGAACTCTACTCATGTCGTGGTTATCAATCTCACCATTGTCGTAGCGTTCTATATAGTCCATATAGCTAGCAAGGTCATCGCCGCCATTTCTTTTTTGTTTATAGCTTCTATCTTTCCGTTCATATGGTGGGACATTAGTGCTATCGCCTCTGAAAGTGGGCATTTTGTCAGGTTGTCCATATGGCGGCATATTTCTTTTTTGTTTATAGCTTCTATCTTTCTGTCCATATGGTGGGACATTAGTGCTATCGCCTCTGAAAGTGGGCATTCTGTCAGGTTGTCCATATGGTGGGAGATAATCTTCGTCGCCGTAGTCATAACCTTCATCATCATACTCGTTTTCACTTCCTGCTTTGTCAAAGTACTCATCACCGGATGCTTCGTCTCCATACGAGTAATCTTCAGGCAATTCGTACTGTGTTGGCTCATATGTATTGTTGCGCTTTCTGTCTGAAGTAAATGTGCTTCTGTTGCCCAAATCGTCATTCAGGCCACGTGAACGACGCGAACTAGCATATTTATCTACAATATTTCTGTTTCTCCCTGACCCATCATCTGCATATCTTTTCATGTGTATTCTCCTTTTCATTAACGTTGCCCTTTTAGACTATTGTATATTCCTAAAACCTTTTGAGCATACCGTCTGCTTTCTGCTGGTATGCGCCCCCTTTTAACGTTGCCCGCCCCGCAGTTGTACGCCATAAGGGCTTTACTTACATCTCCGCCGAATTGTCGTATTAACTGTGCTATATACTTAGTGCCGCCAGCTATGTTCTGTGCTGGGTCATATGCATTTTTAACGCCTAGTCCCCTTACAGTTTTAGGTATAAGTTGCATAAGCCCCATAGCACCAACTTTTGAACGTGCATTAGAGTTCCAGTTGCTTTCTACCTGTATGATGGCTCTGACTAACTCACTATCCACTCCATGTCTTTTAGCTGCTCCATCTACTGTTGTCTTATGTGTTTTATAACCATTTACTGCTGAACGACTAACGGCTGGAGCTACTCTACGTACAGGTGCTCTACGTCTAGCAGGAGAGTTACGCCTTCTACGGCGATTTGCAACAAGCTCCCAACTAGCTGGTTCACCTCTATCTAACAAATCACGTGCTCCAATTAATCCATACCTGTCTCCAGTGTCTAAATAACGTGCTAGTCCTTCTGCTCTGTTATTTAGTTCATCATAGTATGTATGCGGCTTAGGTGTAAAACCATTATCTTCAGGCGCGTAAGTTGAAGGGTCAAGCTGTCTTAATAGCTGCGCCAGCTGTTTAGAATTAGTACTGATAATACCGTTAAGGCTATCGAGTAAGTTCTCTGTATCCATTGGAGTAGAGCCATTAATATCATCTGTAAAAGTTGGTGCTGGATATTGTTCTGGATGTGTCTGCGGTGTGATGTTGAATGGCGTAATATTAGTATCTTCACTTTCCGTAGGAAGATTGGCATTTCTGTATGAGTTACCGTTAAGGTTATTTATGCCGCGTTCTTCAGAAGGTCTATCAGGATACATTCCTGCGTTCCTTAACCAATTATCCAAGTCTGCGCCATTATTTATGCCTTTATCTTTGAAGTAGCCTGCATCAGCTTTTCTCTTCCAGTCATCATAAATATTCTGAGTAAATAGCTGTCCATCACTAGTACGCATTGGTTCACCATTCATGTTACGCCAAGTAACGGGTGTATTGTCTCCTTCTGCTCTGTATGACGATAACCCGCCGTCTGGGTCAATCTGTGGTGTATTTTGATAGTATGTATCTGCTACTGTTCGGAAACCGTTTGAATTTTCATTCAATGCTGTAGAAGTAGTTGTTCCGGTATTAACTCGTGTTTCTGAACTAGTAGGTACATCATTACTTATAGGTACATTAGGTGTTGCAGGAATGTCAGAGCTTACAGGGTGCGGAATTAATCCAACGTCATCATTAGATGTAGGTACTATATCTGTACTTGTAGGTTGTGGGACATTGGGAGCTGCTCCAGATATTGCATCTACGTTCATATTGTTATTTGGTAACTCTTCCGGCATTTCTCCTGCAGGTTTTGGCCATATCATATCGGTTATCATAGCAAGAGCACCAGGTACTAAAAATTTTGAGCCTATAGCACTCCCCATTCTACTTGCCAAACTTGGTGTGGGTAAGTTGGTGGCAGCTATTGGGGGTTTAGCGGCAGTGGCAGCGATGTTATTTAGTGCTGTCCCAGCACCACTGATTATTCCTGCTGCTGCTGGTGGCCCGTATTCTTGACCTAAAATTGCCCCTTGACTATTGCCTTGCGTGGCATTGCCATTTTGCGGATTTGAAGAATTTTTTATCAACGGTTTTAAGTACTCCCAAGCCTTTGTAGGGTCTATATAACGGCCATCTATTTTCATTTCAAGATGCATATGATAGCCGCCGTTCTTTCCCCTTGAATTACCGGTATTACCAGATAATCCTATAAGGTCTCCATATTTTAAAACGTCTCCTCTGCGAACAGAAACTCCCCCGTTCTTCATATGAGCAACTCTCATCTCTATTTTATGTCCGTTTAGGTTGCCCTCTAAATCTACATAATTGCCATAACCACTAGCTTGATTATCTACTCTAACTACTGTCAACGTTGTTCCGACATCGGGAACAAGTATTTTTGTGCCTTCTGGTACTGGTAAATCTATTCCATTATGTGTATATTTTGTTCCATCTGCTTTTGTTCTCTCTTTTCCGAACGGGCTAGAAATCTGACCGTTGTTATTATGACTAATCATGTTTGAGCCAATATCGTCCCCTACTCCAGGTGTTCCATTGAGTGATGGCTGTCCGCCTGTATCTCCTTGTGCCTGTGTAGCCATGATTTTTTCTGTGTAAATTGATGATACTTCATCATCAATTGACTTAATTTGAGATGTTACATTATTTAGTCTCTCTAAGAGATTAGTGCGTTCTTCATCTGTTTGAGCCTTTGCTAAAGCCTTCATTAACTCTGTCTGTTGAGTTATAAGCGCGTTCCTGTTATTTTCAAGACCCGTAATCCTTTCTTTCTCGATTATTGACAAACCTACTGCATCAGGATTAATTGCCTGCCTACTACCATCATTAAACATCATATATTGCAACCCGTCATCGCCACGTACTACCTGTGCTAACTTAGGACGACTATTTAGTTCATAGTTTCTATCAGCATCTATCCTGTTTGCTTCATAGTTTCTATCAGCATCTATCCTGTTTGCTTCATAAGTTTTGTCCCACTGTTGTCCTGCTTGTACTTGTTGCGGAGTAAGGCTCTTATCCCAGCTATATTTAGGAGTAACTTCACCTGTTACTGGATTAACAGTATATCCTGCAATAGAGCCGCCTAAATCCTGCGCGCCAAACTGTGGTCTATCGTTTACGTACATAGTATTAGCCATATTAGCTAAACTCTCTGGTGTTACACCGCGTAATGCGCCTTCAAAGACAGAGTTACGACCGCCTACTAAGTCCCCAGTATTCATAGCGTTCATATAGTTATCAGCTACTTCATTGCGCCGTCCCTCCATCCGAGTTGCTTCTGCCGCCGTCATGTAGGGCTGTAATCGTTTCAGTCCTTCTTCGAAACTCAAATGCGAAAATCTAGGATTAGTCAGCACATTAATATAGTTCTGTATTAACTGGTCTTGAGTGAGCGGCTGTCGAGCCGTTGGAGTTACTTGCGGAGCACCAGTGTTCTGTGTACTAGGCGGAAGTAAATTAGCCATATTAGCATCAAAATTCGCCAAAGGATTATCGCCCGTAGCCCTGTACACGTTCTCCCAGCCATTACTGCTTACTGGAAGCCCTGCTCCTGCATTACCTGTCGGAAGCCCTGCTCCTGCATTACCTGTCGGAAGTTCTGCCCCTGCATTACCTGCTTTAAGCACTTCCGCTAGCATATTGTTCATTTTACGGTTCTCGTCCCGCTGACGTTGACGCTCTAACGCATCACCTATCATAGGGACTAGAGTGTTAGTTGCTAATGCTACCCACCAAGGGGCTTGTTCCGGCTGCTCTCGTATTACCTGTAAGGCCATGCTACCACCTCCCGAAGCTGTTCCTTCTTATATCTGGGTACATTGTTGTATCTGACCGAACACACGAAGGAATAGATGTAGGGGCAGTTGCGTTTGAACTGTTTTTGTTTGCAATTTTCCCTAGTTTCTTGAGTGTTGACTTAGCGGGAGTATCAGCAGGATTGTCGTCGGCTGGATTTTTCCATACCTCCTTTAATCCCTCTAACACTTCGCTCAATGCGCCGCCCGTTTCTTTTGCAGTACTACTACTAGTATCACCATTCATCATGGCATCAACACCACTTGCTCCTGTCCCAAGCGCGGTGAGCCAAGGCTGCCCTGTCATAGCTCCTGCTAATGTAGCAAACGCTCCTAATGTTCCTAAAATACCATTACGTTGTTGCTGTTGTTGTGTAACTTGAATTACTGACATATTGCACCACTTTCTTTGTTCTCAAGGAAGCACCATGCTAATTTTCTTATGTATGCTTCAAAGTCATCTATACTAATTAATCCCTTGTCAATAGCTACTTTTAACTCTTCACAATGATTAGCGTCAAAAAACTCTCTGCTCATTATTCCCTTTAATGTTTCATAGCTTATTTTGCCATATGTGGATAAATCTTCTGCTTTTTTATCCGCGTCGTATCGCATTTTGTTTGTATCGAACTCAAACGTGTTACACAACCCTAACTGTCCGTCATTGCCTGAAATAAATCCGCCAGCTAAATAGTTAAGGTATCCTCTGCACTGCGGGGCGAATGTCTTTGTAGCCTTACCATCATTGTATATGCGGCTAACCTTTACCGGCACTACTTTTCCTTCTGGAGTAACCTTTGCGAACTCATGTCCTACGTATTCCTGACTGTCAGAGTTAATAGCTATGAACTTGCCTTCAGTTAAGTCAAAGAACAAGTGCTCTATTATTACGCCAACATTTGAGCCGTCTTCGAACTCTACTCGAACTACATCAAGTCCTTCTTCATTGGTGCTCTTGAAGAATGCTGTTAATGGTGCACTAGTTAGCTTACCTTCATCGAAGTCCCATGTTTTATCTCGTCGCTGTCTTTCAGTTCAGCAACAGGTATCTGCTTCCCCTCTGCTAAAGTTACTAAAGTGTCGCCTGTTATACATCCCCTAGTCTTTTGAGCTTTCTGTATGGCAATTGTGTCATACGGGTCATCGCTCTGGTAGAAGTTCTGCCAGTCTTTCCAGAAGGTGTTTGGTATAGATAGCTGTGAGCCTATATTTTCATAAGCTTGATTAGCTGTATTGCCTGCTGTTCCTAAAGCCGATAGCAATGATGCTGTGTTTACTTGTGCCCCCTGTAATCCTTGTCCTAATCCACTTAACACAGTCTGATACGCTGTAAGGTAGTTGCGGTTGTATGAATCTGCTGCAGCTTGAGAAAGCTGATTTATTCCTGCTGTAGTTACTGAACTGTTCAGCACTCCACGACTAGCTAGATTATTCAGCATACTGCCCATACCTTTCTGTAATTCCTGATTTACACTGGAATTAAGTGCATTACTAATATTTGTGGGAATATTACCATTACGTGCTATGTCCGTTATTTCATTAACTAAGTTCTGATTGTTGGTTATGGCGTTGGGTATCTGTCCTAGAAGGTTAGTCTGTATACCTTGTACTTGATTAGCTATGTTTTGCGCATTAGTCCAACTGTTGTTGTCAAAAGTATTGAGACCAGCAAGCATTTTTTCGCCCAAACTTTTACGAAGGTCAGTTAATGCTCCAGGCTCATTTCCATGTTTAGGAAAACGTACCCAATCCATATTGCCTACAGAGCCTTCAGACATTTCATAATTGCCCCTGCCCCAGTATTCATCATCCAAATTACTCATCTATTTCACTCCATTCTAAATCTCTTTTGAGCCACTCGTCTTTTGTTTTGGCTGTCATTTTCTTTCTTCTTCCTGTTCTGCTACGAGTTTCTTGTAGCGTTCTTTTATTATGTCGCAATAGTCTGGGCTAAGTTCCATCATCAGGCAAGCTCTGCCAGTCAGTTCGCAGGCAATCAATGTAGTCCCGCTTCCGCCAAAGCAGTCTAGTACCACATCATGAACCTTCGTAAAGTCTTGTAGTATGTGCATGTGAAGTTCGACGGGCTTTTGTGTCGGGTGAACGCGGGGAGAAGGATTGAACTTGCGGCTACCTTCTCGTATAAAACCAGATAGCCTCTGCTCGTACATCACGTTATGATTAATCAGCGAAGTGTAGGCCATTTCGCAAGCACTGTAATTCTTGATGGTTGGCTTTTTATCCCAGACAATCCAGCCGTTTGACTGCGGCAGGAAGTCTCCGAAGTGCTGAGCACCCCATATGATATGCTTGTTTGTGAAGTGCTTGATGATATTGTAGTGCTTACGAGCGGCTGAAGTATCTTTATCGCCAAGAATTTCGGGATGTGGTCTTACAATGTCGTCTGGGTTGTGTCCGAATGGGATTGCCCTTTTCCCCCAGTGTCCTTTATAGAACCCGCCGCTGTTCACTACATCAATGCCGTATGGCGGGTCTGTCAGCACTAAATCTACCTTTGCACCGTCTAGCAATGCTTCTATGTCTTTACGATTGGTTGCATCACCGCACATGAGTCTATGTCTACCAAGCTGTACTATGTCTCCGTAGTCCATTTTTTATTCCGTCCCTGCTTCTATATCTTCTGTTTCTGTAGCTGTTTTGTCATCGTCGTCCTTTGTTTTTCTTACGCGTAATCCTTTGCCGTTAGATTTTGCTTTGGGCTTATGTTCAGACTTAGACTTACTTTTCTCTTTGGCGTTAGCTTTAAAGTCTAAGAATTTATCCTTCAAGGGTTTAGGGAAAGGCACTCCTAATTCATCGGCGTTTTCTATGATACTCAATCCTTCATTACCTATGTAAAACAAGCAAACTATCGTCCTTAATGCGTGTGCATCACCGAATAAATTACCTAGCAAATGTACGTCTAATATGTGTGCTATACCAACGAATGAAAACATTAAACATTTCTTTGTTATCCCCTTGAACCCTATTGTGCTTGAAACATTGCACCTAACCCATATTGCGGTAGCTAGTCCCGAAAAGTAATCTATCACTGCGAATGTCAGTAGTACTTTGAAGAAACCGTCTAAGCCCCCGAAGAACCAGCTTGCTAGCCCTGCTATTGAACCTAGAGTAACTTTCGTCATTGTATTGCTCACCACATCTTCACTAATTGTACTAAGTATGTCTTCACTAATTGTTTTTACGACATCTTCACTTATCACCTACGAACCTCAAATGTATTCTTTCTCTGCTTACCACAATCTATATGAATGAAATTTTTCTGTGCGTAATATATGCAGTACTTCAAGTCCGGCAGCTTGCCATCATTCCAGAGCTTCTGTACTGTATCAAACATTTTGTTTGCTCCAAGTTCACAGCTTAAGTCTGCCGCTAATCCTTTGGTGTGAAAACTCCCCTTCACTCCGCCTACTCGGGCATTATGCTTTTCACATCTATATCCACTGTTTACTCTAACAGGTACTCCGAGTTCATCCCGAAGTGTCTGTGCCATGTCTAAAACTCTCTGGTCAATCTTATTTTCCCCGCAATGCTTGCAAGCAAATTCTGAAACTTTAAAATTTTTAGTATCTTTAGCCATTAATTTTTAGCACCGTCCTTATCTGGTATTTCTTCTGCTATAGTCTGCTCTTCTTTCTGTGTTAGGGTAAGATTTGCGAAATCATGACTGGTCATAGCATTGAGTTTCTCACAAACTTTGTCCACCAACCATGAAATAACAATATCATCGGCCCATTCAAGATAAGCAGGAAGTGTAATCAAATCATCAATCTTCTTGATGACAGCCTGCTTCTTTTCTTCACCTGACTTACCTTTCAGGTTTTTCTCAGCCCATAAGACTTTCTCAATTGCAAAAGTTTTTATCTTATCTATCATGTTTTGTCATTCCTTTCAGAAAACTAAAGGGAGCTATTACGCTCCCCATTAAGTAAGTTTTGGAAGTTCTACTACTAATTCTTGATATTGCAATAGTTGTTTATCGTTTGTGTAGAACACATCTGCTTTGGAAACAAAAGCTGTAGCTAACTGTAAAGCGTCCATAGGTTTGAAAAACTGATAGTTAGCACGTATATCAGCAGCTTTAAGAGCTATAGTGTCATCAACAGGAACAACTTCAAACATCAGTGATGTCAAGAAATACCTGAAGCTATTAAGTCGCTCTATTTTCCCATGCTTTAGACAACCTGTGGCATACTCCATTATGGTGATAGTAGATGTACCAACTATCCCTTCGGTAATTGCTTGCTGAAACAGATTTCTAGCTGTTATGGAATTATTCTCCAATGCATAGATGAAAATCGACGTATCAAAGAATGATTTCTTCACGGTCTAAGTCCCTCAAACTTCTAACATACTCTTCTGGAGACATTCCGTCTCTTATGTCTTCTTTATCTTGAGACACGAACTCTTCCCAATTAATTTTAGAGACTTTACGGGGGCGGTATGACAGTGTTCTACTATACGCACTATAGTCTACTAACATTTCCTGCCCATCTGACAAGTTCATAGTATCAACTAAAGAAGAAGGTATCGTTAGCACAAAACTATTTCCAACTTTCCTTGCTTTAACCAGCATGTTATCATCTCCATGCTGCAAGTATATACTGTGTATACAAAATTAATCAAGCGTTTATGCATGATTTTCTTTGACTTGCCGGTCATTATCAAATTTATACAAACTATCTTGCCTATCTACATCATAGTAATTTTAAGTGTACAGCTATTCACGCTCGAGCTAGCATAACGAGTCGTTGTTACGTCAAGCGATGTAGTAGTAGCCCCTCTTTTAGTGAGCGTGTTTTCTAAAGCTGTGCTTCTTTTCTCAAGCAAAAATCTTAAATTTATTTGTGTATCACTCACAACAGTGGGTTCTATTCTTATTAATGGAGTACTGCTTGAAGAATTACCATGGAGAGCTTGTGTCCAAGACGAAAGAGGGTCTATATGATTGAAATATTGGCCATACACTGATACTGTAGTTCCCCATCCAGCTTCCTGAATCGTTAAATAGTTATTTACATAATCTGTATATCTACAATGGTTAGCTATTATGGTAAAGCTGTATGTATCAGACGAAAAGAAAGCTATGGGCTTATCTATTATGTAAAAACTTAAATTTTTAGTAGGGCTTGTGTAAGTAGACTGTGTTGCATAGGCAGAGATAGTATAACTTCCTGGAGCCTGCGGTGTTCCGCTTATTACTCCAGTCGAACTGTTAAGGCTAAAATTAGATGGTAAGTTCGAAGCATAATATCTTAAACTACCAACATTTGAAGGTAAGTTTTTGGATACACTAAGAGTGGCACTGTACCCGTAATCATAAATACCGCTAGGCAAACTTGTAGTGCTTATAATGATTCCATAAACAGTGAATGTGTAGCTTTTTGTGTTGCTGTAGCTTCCTTTAGTTACTGTTACTGTTACAGTCTTAGTTCCTGGACTTGTTGCAGTACCACTTACAGTAGCACCAGATGCAGTCAATCCCGCTGGCAGGTTAGAGAAAGTCCAAGAAACTTCATTTTCCAGCTCATTATACGGAACGTTAAAGGAAGCCTCGAAAGTTTTGCTTGCTGACGCATTCACTTTAAAGTCAGTTATAGCACTAGAGTTATCAGTAGTTATTTCAACGCCATAACTAGCTACTGCATCCTTGCGCCAAACTATTACTCCGCCTATCGCTATCTGTTTTACTTCGCCTTCAGGGACTACTAGCTGTTTCAGTCGGCTGAAGTCCATGTTACTACCTCTTTCGTTATCTCTGTATCATCGTCAAGTGTCATAGTCCAAGTTTCATGAGTAATATTTTGCTATCAACGTAGCTTATTGCAGTAAAAAGCCCATTTTGAACAGCATAAACCGAGCCATTTGTACTAGGCAGGTCTATCATTCTAGTATCAATCTTAGCCATTATTCCACAACAATCCTTATTGTCTTAGTCGTAGTGTTCCAGTTTGTAGAAACACTAACATCACACTCATATTCCCCTGCAGTAGTAGGATGTCCGCTAAGAACGCCCGCCCTAGAGAGAGTTAGTCCCTCCGGAAGGTTCTGACAGCTCCAAGCGACACGAGAAACAGGAGCATTATTAGGTAGATTTTCTACTTCAACTGTTTCTGTAATAACTTCTGCCCCATAAGCACTAGTAGGTATTTCCTGAGCACCAGTTCCAGCGTTACGGCGAAACACGAACTCATCCAAGTAGCCAATATATCCTCCAAGAGTTATAGTTGATGGCCTTAAAGTTGAGCCGCCTATGTTTGCGCTGATAGCTTCTGTACCGTCAATGTAGAGCTTGCCTTGCTCGTTGCTAATTCTAAGTAGCAGGTGATACCAAGTATCATAATCAAGAATAGTACTTGCGGTAGCGTTAATACCCCATGTCAAGCATGTAATCCCTACTGTGCTGGCTTCTTCCGTAGTGGTGTCGAATACTTCTATCTCAGTGAGTTTCTTAGCGAGCGTCAAGTCTCCTACGGTTAAGATATTTCCTTCCCGCAAATCGTAGTCCCACTCACAAATGTAGTGGAATCTGCCTAAACCAGGACTATCTTCCCATTCGCCGCTGGAATTTAACAAGAGATAATTATCATCGCTAATCATGCCTTCCGGTAAGGTTGTAGGATACTCATCGGCCCAGTTTGTATAATTCCATGTTTCATCATTAAGCCAAAACCATGTACTATCACCAGTTTCTTTTGTTGCGCCAAGATATATTGTTACTCCATCCGCTATTTCCAATAAGAATGTGTTTTTCTCAGCACTCGTACTAGTAGCGAGATGCCCGCCTAATCCTTCGCACGCAGACTTTGCATTGTTCCAAGTCGCGGTGTTATCAAAGTATTTGAATGTATGTCCTCCAAAGAATGCATAGCCTTGCTCTTCGTAATCTATTCCCTTCAGTTTTATGAAAGCCTCAAACTCGTAGTTCCCGTAAGGACTGATGTCAAACATGTTCGTAGAGTTAGCTATGGTGATATTGCTATCTGTGTCAGGAAAGTAAGCACAAGCCGACCCGAACTTTGCACCATTGGAGAAAGTAGCGTTGCCGTTCAAGTGCCATGCTTCAGGGTAATCGTAGTGCATAAGCATAGACAAGCCTTCTACGTCGTCTGGAGCAAACTTTACACCATCAATTTCATAAGCAATTCTGTTATAAGTTAGCATATTAATTCACCTGCTCTCCACATGCAATATAGCAGAAGCCAGTACCTCCGCCTCCAGAAGCACCCTGTCTGTCTATGCTTTCATAACCGTTAGTCCCTGCAGCTCCGCCGGTTGATAGTGCTTCCTTATAGGTCTTTAGTTCTTCACAAACTAGAATTATATTTGCTCCTGCTCTTCCACCGGGGAGTGGACTACGTAAAGACTTGTTTTCATTGATAGCAACTCCTATACCGCCGTTACCTCCCGGAGCACCACCTCCTGCACCAGAATAGTATTTATTAGTATCAGTTACTGAATAAGAGGCAGTATCTCCACCATTAACTCCATGAGCAGCATTGCCATTAACTTTGCTTCCAGTTCCCCCAGCACCACCAGAATTAACCTGTCCGCCACCGCCACTACCTCCAGTACCATATACGAAGTCTGCACCTTCTCCCCCAATACCGCCGCATCCGCCTCCACCTGAGCCTACATTGGCTATTTTACCGTTGCTACCTGCTGCACCTCCATTAGCATAGTATGAAGTACCTATTGAAACTGCCCCACCGCCAGCACCGCCAACACCTCCAGAGCCTCCCGAAATTGTTAATCTAGAGCTTGGCAAGGCATCACCGCCATTACCGCCATAACCAGCAGCACCGTTAGAGCCGTCTCCTGCGCCGCTCCACGAAGCACCAAGTCTAGCAGTACTAGGAATAGTGAGAGTATCTCCGCAAGCGATAAATATTCCTCCGCCTTGAGAGCATAAGAACCTATCTATGAGCTTGGAGTTAGTAATCTGCTGAAAGTCATAACGAACAGCCCCTTTTCCGTGAGTAAGAATATTGCCATTAATAGTGCAGTTGCCTGTAGTCCTAAACGCTACTATTCCGCCGCCTGTATTAGTACTCCAACTTAAGGGAGATATAGTTTTCCCGCTGTTTACTGTTAAAGTGTCGTATAGTGGAACTACTATAGCCTGAACATAATATGTACTCAGAAGGGAACTGTTAAGAGTGAAGTCGTCTCCGTTCTCAATTGTTATCTCACGGTCTAAGGTTACCGCTGTGCTGTTTAAGGTGTCTATTTTAGCGAAAGCGTATAGGCCAACTAGGGGATAATTTGCACTATCTGTACTAATAGGAGCAGTAATATGAAGCATAACTTCCAGCCCTTCAGCCGGAGCAACAGTCCCATTACTCCAAGAACTTACAGTAAATGTCTTGCTGTCCGTTATGGTGTTGAGTATGCCGTAGCTGTTTATCTGAGTATCTGAGCTAATGGTTGTTGCTGCTATGCTAGAAGTACCACATCCTGTATACCCGCCTACTTTGTTCAGTAACAGCTTTCCGCTGTAAGGTCTTGTGGGTACTGTTGGAGCACTTGTCCCTGCGCTGTGCCTGAAAACGAACTCGTCAAGGTAGAGAGCATAGCTAGTATTGTTGAAGTAACCTATCCGCATAGACGAAAGGTCGAGTACCCTGTTTGGAGTAAGCTCTCTGCTAATTACTTCTACGCCATCAAGATAGATGTTAAGGTTATTGTTCGATACTCTGAGCAGGACATGCCTCCATCCGCCTGTTGTTATTGCACTGCTACTTACTGCGCTATTAACGCCCCAATAAGGGATATAGACTAGAATATTTCCAGAAGTGTCTAGTGATATTTCAAATATTTCTGCTGTAAAAGGAGTGTTTTCCGCTCTAAGTAAATATCTCTCCCGCTACGATAAATATGTACAATCTTATACAAAGTTTATACTATTTATACTGTGGCACTCTCGCAATATGCCTTCCTGCTTCGTAGAACCCGATTTCGCAAATGCTACTTTCGTTTGGTATAGCTCTCCACAGGCTTTAATTCCCCAGTAGCGATGGGTACATATTTTCATTGCTCTTTGATTATGGTTGAATATCTTACGGACGAAACCTTTACGCTTGGTTATCGCGCTTAATTTTTCTCCGTCCAGCCGCCAATATTCAGTTGTCAATAGCTTACCAAATGCTAAGTATTATATCAGGCAATCTATACTTTAGAATAGCTTTATCTAACAATGTCTAGACTTTTCGTAACAGTTTTTAATCCCACCTAGATTAAACAATTCATGCGTACGGTCAAACGTTGCAAACGAGAATATTAATTGTTTATCTTCTATTTCGTTGCCATTAAAAGGCAATGAACGTTTTTCCGCCTTAATATCCTTTAGCTTCGGTTGAGGTAATCTCTTCGCCCGTACCCTAGTCATCTTGTCCATTCTCGTACAACTCTAGATAAAAACTTCTCATATCATCAATACTTATTGCGTTATTACATATCTGCAATGGATAATCAGGGTAGAGACTTCCTCTAGCTCGCTGCCAAGGCCTCTCACTATGTGTCAATGCTTCCAACTGTAACCCCGTAAAATCACCATAAGTGTCATATACAGCATTCAATACTTCTAATGCTTTTGAAGATAGCTTGTTTTCATCAAACTCTTTCACCTGTGGAATTAACTGCCAACCGTAATTCTTATACATTTTATACAATTCAGGAATTACAGGTCCATGCACCCACGCTTCTATCCGTTCAGGAAAAAGCGATTCACCTTCAAGCGCACAATGCCACGCCTGCGCATAGTAGCATAACTTCTGTAAT
>CALAUZ010000039.1 GCA_937892105.1 uncultured Fretibacterium sp.
ACGCCCGCTGAATCAGTCTAAAGCATGGCCGGAGGATTTTGGTAATATCTCATTGCCGGATAAAGGTTGTTACGCCTACAGATTAGGACTCGCAACAGGAGCAAAGATTTCTGACTCACCATTAACCGCAAAAGTTGATTTAGCTCATCTCGGAATGCGTCCCATCAATAATGCCGTTGACGTAACAAACTATGTAATGCTAATGATAGGTCAGCCCCTTCACGCTTTTGACCTCAACACACTTCCAGCTCGCGAAATCACCGTAAGAGCCGCTCATGATGGCGAGCATATGATGACCCTTGACGGTAAAGACAGGGCATTGACTGAACGCGATATGCTCATTACCTCAGGCGGTGAAGCAATAGCCTTAGCGGGAGTCATGGGTGGTGAACAGACTGGCATTAACCCTGACACTACAACAATCGTAATTGAAAGCGCAAGTTTTTCACCCGTTAGAGTTGGACATACTTCAAGGAGACTCGGAATAAACTCTGAGGCCGCATTCAGATTCGCAAGGACTGTTGACCCTGCTTTGAGCAAATCCGCTCTCATGGCCGCAACTACTCTCATGCGGGACTGGTGCGGTGCTGTCGTGGACTACAAGCCGTTATTCGCAGAGAATGAGACCTATGAGCCCAAGCCCGTAACATTGACGCGCAGGAAACTCTCCGTATATCTCTCATGGGACAACATGAACGAAGCCGCGAAGATACTTGAAGGTTTCGGCATAAAGCAGGTGAAGGGTAATGATGATGAACGCGTTTTCATGCCGCCGTCATACCGGCCTGATATAACGATTGAGGAAGATCTCATCGAGGAAGCAGGAAGATTCAGGGGCTACAATGAGACCGAAGACAGGCTTCCTGGAGAAATGCCGCGCCGTGCTGATATTGGACAGCCAATGAGGCTCTCTGGTGCTATGCGCAATGTACTCATAGCCAGAGGATACACTGAAGTATTAACCTACAGTTTTCTGCCCGAAGATTTCCCGGAGAAGTTACGCCTGCCCGATGATGACATACGCGCGAAACCATTGACCATCGCCAACCCAATAAGCCGGGATCAGATGGCCATGCGTACAACCCTTCTGCCCGGACTGCTGATGGGTTTGAACGTCAGCATTACTTCAGGCTGGCGCGAACCCGTCAGGATATTCGAGCAGGGTAGAGTGTTTATAAGGGACGGAGAAAGTTCGCACACTGAACCAGAACACATCGCTGGAATAATCTTCAACGGCCAGGATACCCGCTCACCTTCAGGGAACAGGCAGGAGGATTTCTACAGCATTAAGGCAGATGTTCAGGCGTTAATCATGCCCAGAGGATATAACGCGGAGTTTGTTCAAGGGCATGAACCTTTCACACATGCTGGACAGACGGCAGATATTATCGTGAATGGAAAGAAAATAGGATTTGCCGCGAGACTTAAACCTGTCATTGAACAGAAGCTTGATGTTCAGGGAGTATACGCCTTTGAGATTGATGTTACCGGCCTAATGAATGCTCAAAAGCCAGTATTTACCCCTGCAAGTTCATTCCCTGCATCATTCCGTGATATATCGCTTCTCGTTGCCATAGACAGAAGCAATGATGACGTTATGAAGGACATTAGGGAATGCGCTGTTGAGGCTGGCAATGATGATATTACGCTGGAAGGTTTGAGGCTTTTTGACGTTTATGCCGGAAAGGGAATACCTGAAGGCTTCATAAGCCTGGCATATACCCTCAGTTACAGATCGCAGACGAGGACGCTTACGGTTGATGAAGTCGAGACGGTACATAATTCTGTACGTGAAAGCCTGAAACGCAAAGGATACATGATACGCTAGGGCATAAAGTTTTTCGCCTCTCTGTTACAATAACGGGGAGGTGATTTTTTTATGGCCGCAAATCTCAATGACACAGAATATTTTGCAGATACGATAATGAACCGTGTGGAGCAGCTCATCAATGAACGCAATATATTACGCCGCGAAATTTCCCGCAAATCAGACGGCACGCTTGAGCATGACAAGGCATTTGTGAGGGCATACCAGAATAACATTGCGGACAACGCGGCAGCCTGCGAGAAGATTGCAAGGCTTGAACACATGCTGTTAGTCAGGTGATAAGGATATGAGGACTTCAAGAGATGTCTTCCTCACAATAGGGAAGGGAAGCTATACGATACATACGCCGCTGGAGAATGATGAACTCGACAGGATAAAAGTACTGATAGATGATGCCTGCGGTGAGATAGTGAAGGGTGCGAAACAGGAAGACCTGCTTATGCTGACGTGTCTAAGGCTTGCGTACAGTCTTGACGCTGTGAATGAGAAGCTGAGGAAGATACTGGAGAGGATTGACGGGGAGAATTAGGATACAAAGGAGGATTTTGCATGATTGATATCTTATTCGGCGTTGCAATAACCGCAGGAATATATTTCGCGCTCAGATACATACGGCAAGGCAAGCATTGCAATCACAACTGCACAGAATGCAGGCACCCCTGCCGGACAAGAACATGATATCATTGGAGGGCGATATTCCATATTAAGGAGCGGATATACATGAAAGTAATCCTGAAATCAGACGTAAGCAAGTTGGGCAAGGCAGGAGAACTCCTCACAGTAAGCGATGGCCACGCAAGGAACTTCCTTATCCCTCAAGGTCTCGCAATAGAAGCAACTCCCGGCAAAATCTCAGAATGGAAGGCAGAACAGGCCCGCCTCAAAGCCAAAGACGCAAAGAAAAATCAGGAGGCGTTGGAACTTCAGAAGAAATTGCAGGGTAAAGCAGTAACCATTGAAGGCAAAGCAGGGGAAAGCGGAAAATTATTCGGGAGCATAACAGCAGCTCAAATCGCAGAAGCCCTCGAAGCTCAACACGGCCTCAAAGATTTCGACAAGAGAGACATCAAGCTGGACGAAACCATAAAGCAGCCAGGAAACTTCAAGTTCTCCCTGAAACTTTATCCCGGTATTCAGGCTGACATGACGCTGATCGTAACAGTATTGCAGTCATGAATTACACCGTCCCTCCCAACAGTCCCGAAGCTGAACGCGCCGTAATAGGTGCCTGCCTCGTCTCAAGAGAAGCTCTGGGAACTGCCATAGAGATTTTGCGCCCCGATGACTTCTACAGCACAAATTGCAGGGACATATACGAAACATTGTCGGCCATGTACCTCGCTGATAAACCTGCTGACATTGTTACGGTCTCTGAGGAATTGCAGGCGCGCGGAATATTCGGCAGACTTGGAGGCCAGCCGTTTCTCGCTGAACTTACAGGCGGTGTCGCGACAACATCAAACATTGAGACACACGCGGGGATAGTCAGGAATTACGCCGTTCGCAGAAGACTGAGAGATGCCGGCAGAAGAATAGCTGAACTTTCAGGACAGGCAGACAAGGATATTAACAGCATAATCAGTGAAGCTGAGAGACTGATATACGAGGCCTCGCAGAATAGAAGCTCGGACGAGTTCAGGCATGTCCGCGACGTTATAGGCCCTGTTTTTGCCGGTGCTGAGGAGAGAATGCACAGGAACGGCACGCAGTCTACAGGTTATCCCACAGGTTTTGCAGACCTTGACGCTTACACGGGCGGACTTCAGCCGGGAAGCCTCACGATAATAGCCGCAAGACCTTCAATGGGAAAAACAGCTTTTGCCGTGAACATTGCTCAGTTCGGAGGAGGGAAAGCAAACCTTCCCGTACTCATTTTCAGCCTAGAAATGCCGGCAGAACAGTTAGTGCTTCGTATGCTTGCCTCTGAAGCGGAAGTTGACCTTTCAGCCCTTAATGCCGGTACGTTCGACACACACGATTTCGAGAAGGTACGGTACGCGTGTGATACTCTGGCTAAACGCAACATCTTCATCAGCGATGCCAGCGAACTTACAGCAATGGACTTCAGAACCAGGTGCAGACGTTTCAAGACCCGTAATCACGACTTGGGCCTCGTTATAGTGGACTATCTTCAGCTCATGAGTTCAGGCGAGGGAAGACAGGAGGGAAGACAGCAGGAAGTCTCGGACATATCTCGAATGCTCAAGGCAGCAGCAAGGGAGCTTGATTGTCCTGTTATAGCGTTGTCTCAGCTTTCACGCGCTGTTGAAGCCAGAACGGAAAAGAAACCGCAGCTCTCAGACCTTCGGGACAGCGGAGCAATAGAGCAGGACGCAGATGTAGTATTGCTAATGTACAGGAAAGATTACTACAGCGACAACGAGAATAACGACATCGCCAACAGTGAGGCTGATATCCGCATAGCAAAGAACAGAAACGGAAGCACAGGAATGTTTCACCTCGTGTTTCAACGGGAATATACCCGCTTCAGGAACAAAGGGGAAGAATATTAGAATTTACAGGAATGCAGGGCTGGTTAAAAGGGCAAAATGACTGCCACATTGCGCCAGCCTGTCTCCCTTACTCCGTCCGTAAAGCGTCAATGGGGTCAAGGTTGCTTGCTTTCCACGCAGGCCAGAACCCGAACAGTATCCCAATGAATGCCGAGAACCCCGCCGCAATAACTATGGATTGCCCGGAAATCAGTGTAGCCCAGCCAATAAATGACGTTACAGCCTGTGATATTCCCACGCCCATAGATATGCCTATCGCACCTCCAAGCAATGACAGCACTACAGCTTCAGTCAGGAATTGAACGCGGACATTTGACGGCCTCGCACCGACTGCCATTCGTATACCAATTTCCCTCGTTCTTTCACTCACAGACACGAGCATTATGTTCATGATACCTATTCCGCCGACAAGAAGGGAGATTGACGCTACTGCACCAAGAAGCATACTCATTACGTTTGCTGTGCTGGCCATGCTCTCCTGAATTTCCGTTAGGTTGCGGATATCAAAGTCGTTTTCCACGCCCTCAGTAAGCCTGTGTCTCTGCCTCAACAGCGAGATAGCTTCCTGTTCTGCCGTCTCAACAGAGTTTTTGTCCTTCGCCTGAATGTTTATCCGCCTCACACTGTCAACCCTCGTACCCATACGGACAAGCCGTCTTTGTGCCGTAGTTACCGGTACAAGTATGAAGTCGTCCTGATCCTGCCCCCATGAGTTTGCGCCCTTCTTCGTGGTCATGCCGACAACTCGGAAAGGTATGCTCTTAATCCTTATCGTTGAGTCTATAGGGTCAGAGTATCCGAAAAGCTCCTTCGCAACAGTCTGGCCTATTACGCACACTTTTGCACCAGACCTCGTGTCCTGTTCCGTGAACATTGCCCCGCTCGCTATCGTCCAGTTACGTACCTGCAATATATCGGGAGTACTTCCTGTTACGCTGGTGTTCCAGTTTGAGTTGCCGTATATCACCTGTGCCGATGCATTGACCTCCGGAGCTGTCCTCGCAATGCTGAATGTCTCGTTGGCAAGCGCATATGAATCGTCAAGAGTCAGAGAGTCTCCTGAACCTGCCGCACCTCTTGCACCCGTTGAGTTTGGAGGAGATGGCATGACGATGAGCAGGTTTGAACCGAAACCAGCCAACGCGCTTTCAACCTGCTGGGCTGCTCCCCTGCCTATTGCTACCATTGTGATAACTGCTCCAACTCCGATTATTATTCCCAGCATCGTAAGGAGCGAACGTGTTCTGTTGCTCATAAGTGAACGTAACGCTGTCTTTATGATTTCCATCGGGATAAATCACACTCCTGTGAAAGAATTTCCTGACATTATAGATTACTGTCAATTAATGTATTTGTTGAGGAGAGAGAAAAAATTAATGCTATAATGTGAAGCACTCTGTGTAAAATTTATGTCTCAGCAAGGGAGGAAGTTTTATCATTATGGAATCGTTCTACAATACCTACAAGCCCGCATGGAGGAGCTTCTACAAGCTGTTGCTCTGCGCACTCCTCATTCTCATTCTGGCAGGTGTCGTAAATTACCTCAAAGCAGGTGCCTCATGGCTCAAATTGATGTGGATTGCGGCAGTGATTATCGACGTTCTAATTCTGCTCTACATTGCCGTAAAACGCTGGACAATGTCGCTCATTCTCAGGGATAACCCGGACAAAGCAGAAGATCAGGAAGTTGCGTTCGTTGAGTGCAACCCGTTAAAACCCTTCAGCCCCGATTTCAGGAAGTCCATCGAGATAGGTCTTGCGAACATCATTCACATCAAAGTTGGACAGACAATGATGCAGACCATACTGAAAATTGGCGATATCGTCATAACATCATCAGGGACAGGGACAGAGGAGATACACGCGCACAACATTCCCAACCCCAATGAAGTACGCGACGAGATACAGATACACGCACGCAAATACACCATGCCTTCAGGTTCCCAGCCTTCAGCCGCAGCACCCGAAGCATAAACACTACAATAACACACAGCCGCACTACACGCAGACAATAATAACGGGAGCTTTTGCCGGATTGACATAGCCCCCGTTTTATTATGCAGAATTAATCTTTCTTGTTCAGACATTCTTTCAGTATCTTTATCATCTCCATGCTCTTGAACGGCTTGGGAAGATAATCATCAAATCCCATCGCTATATATTCCGCCCTGGCATTACCCCCTGCGTTCGCCGTAAGTGCTATGAATGATGTGTCTTTAGCATACTTCTTTGCATGTCCGAGAGTTTCAGGGCCGTCCATGCCCGGCATTTTGTGGTCAAGGAATACTATATCGTAATGTTCCGCCTTAATCTTATCCAGTGCTTCCTCGCCCGACTCCGCTGTGTCAATACGAGCCATCGAATCTTTGAGCATACCTTTTGCGACAACAAGATTTACTGGTGTGTCGTCAACAATGAGTATCTTCGCGTCAGGCCATACTGAAGCCCCGCTGTCATCTTCAGCCTCAAGCGGTGCGGCATTCTGCATGAACTCCTCGTATTCCTGTATGGTCATGTTGTCGCCTTTCGCAATCCTCTGGGGGACTTCAAACGTTATCTTTGTTCCCCTGCCGTATTCGCTGTCGAGCTTTATTCTGCCGTTCATGATGTTTATGATGTGCCTAACAAGCGACAAGCCAAGCCCCGCACCAGGTATGTGCCTCGTCTCAACTATATTAGCCCTCTCGAAAGGCTCAAATATCTTCGAGGTATCTTCCGGCTTCATGCCTATTCCGGTATCTTCGACAATGAAGCTGAGGATTATTCCCGAATTTGTGTCCTCAATCCTCCTGCCCGTAACGCTTAGTGTTATGCTTCCATTCTTGGTGTACTTTACGGCGTTGTTCAGGAGGTTGGTCAAAACCTGTTTCAGCCTGAGAACATCGCCATGCAAGTGTTCAGGCAATGTCTTTTCCGCATTGAGTATGAACTTTATGCCAGTTTTCCCCGTTATCATTTCTGTAACGTAACTCTCACAGTCCTTCAGCGTCTCCCAGAGATGATAGTTGCTCTCGAAAAGCTCCATTTTCCCAGCCTCAATCTTCGAGATGTCCAGAATATTATTCACTATGTTAAGGAGATGTTCGCCCGCAGCCTTGATATCTTTTGAGGCTTTCTGTACCTCTGCGTCCTTTGCCTCGTTCAGTATCATCTCGTTTATGCCGAGTATGGCGTTCATTGGGGTGCGGATTTCGTGTGATGTGCTGGCGAGGAAGTTACTTTTTGCCTTGTTTGCCGCTTCTGCCTTTAGCATGGAGGCTTCTGCCCTAAGTCTTTCCTCCTCGATTTCGTTCTGCACGGATAAAAGCTGCCTGTATGTTGGTGCTTCCATGTAGAAGAACGTGAAGAATAGCATAATTGTAGCGACAGTGTAGACGAGCGGCAGATTTTGCTTGAACAGGTATTGAAGTATGAACGAGTCTATCAGGAGAATAAACAGAAGGTTCATGACGATGAACTGTCCGTTGCCGTAATATTCCTGATATATGAGCTGAAGAATGAAGCCTTCAACCACAAATATTATTGCGAAGCCCGGCGAGAATATCACGTAGATACTTTCGTCTTTCCTTAGTATGAGCAGCAGTATTATACTCACAACCAGCAGGAAGAAGTGAATGTCAGTAAATCTCCTGCTGATTTTCCTGGTATATGCCGCAACGTAGCACATCAGGCAGTAAGCGTTGACGTTAATCGTAACGTAGAATATCTTTGTCCAGATTGTTACGATCCTAATGTCTGTTGTGAGTTCCAACGCTACCTCAAAACTTGCCGCAAGAAGCGTTGATAGTATGACCAGCAGGAAACGGCGGTTAATCTCTGACGTTGTAGCCATTCTTCCACCGAGAAACGCTGACAGAACAAACAGGAATGGAAGCATAGTTATTTCCAGGAACATTTCACCAATGTTATTCAGAATGATCATGACTTAAAACAAAGCCCCTTTATGTTATGTGTATTACGATAAAATTTAGTATAGCACCTTGACAGTTCCATGCGTGATATAATGCCTTCATCTGTACTTATATATCTTAATATATCCCGATAAAGGACAAGCATAATACATGTTATTCATTATTGACACTGACAGAAACCTCAAGCGAAATCTTACACCGTTAAACGTATGGGCTCTTGCATTCGGTTGCGTAATAGGCTGGAGTGCTTACGTTATGCCCGGTACAGTCTTTCTGCCTAACGCCGGGCCTATGGGTACGTTAATCGCTATGGAGATTGCAGTCCTCGTAATGCTCATCATTGCATACAACTACAGCTACATGATAAAGAAATTCCCCATTACGGGCGGCGAATTCATCTACGCAAAAATGGCGTTCGGAGAAGTTCACGGCTTCCTCTGCGCATGGTTCCTCAGCCTCTCTTACCTGTCCGTTATCCCGCTCAACGCTACGGCACTTAACATAGTCATGCGGGCAGTGTTTGGCGATACCTTCCAGTTCGGATTTCACTACACCATCTCAGGCTATGACGTATGGTTCGGCGAAATGCTCATGGCTATAGGTGCACTGGCGGCCTTCATGATCATAAACTCTTGGGGTGTAATCTTTGCAGGCAGGATACAGACGTTCCTCGTAATGCTGCTTCTCGGCGGAATATTCATCATCATCGGTTGTGCCACAGTAAGCCCGCAGGTATCAGCTTCAAACCTTCACCCAATGTTTCACCCCATAGATGCCTCGTTCACGAAAGGTATAGCCGCGCAGATAATCGCAGTATTCGTTACGGGGCCGCAGTCATTCGTTGGGTTCGACACTGTGCCGCAGCTCATGGAGGAGTCAAAATTCTCGCCAGACAAAGTGAAAGTCGTAATGGACACCAGCATAATCTGTGGAGGGTTCGTGTATATAGCACTCACAATTCTTGCCTGTGCCGTAATGCCTCCTGCTTATTCGACTTGGGTTGAACACGTTCACGACATACCAAACCTCAAGGGACTTCACAGCGTAATATCATTATGCCTCTCAGAACACTTAATGGGTACTGCCGGTGTAGTAGTCATAACAGTATCGGTAATATCGGCCATGCTCACCGGAATGATAGGCTTCTACATGGCCACAAGCAGGCTGCTCTACTCTATGGCAAGAGACGGCATGATACCACGATGGTTCAGCTACATCAACGAACACGGAGCTCCCTCACACGCCGAAATGTTCTGCACCATAGTCTCCATCATAATATGTCTCATGGGGCGTGCTGTAATGGGCTGGGTTTTCGAAATGGCCTCAACGGGAGCAGCAATAGGCTTTGCGTATACCTCCATTTCTGCCGCAAAGTATGCATGGAAGGAAAAACGTACAGACATCGTTATATTCGGTGTACTAGGCTTCCTTCTGTCCATAATGATGGCAATATTCCTTCTTGTTCCCATACCTGGCCTGAACGTTTCAATGGGTTTAGAGTCATACAGCTTTCTCGTATTTTGGGTAATAGTCGGGATATTATTTTACGTAATTCGACGTACATGGGGGGGGGGTATAAGTAATTATGAGTACATCAAAGCTAAGAAAGAAACTGACAGTGTTTAATGTATGGTCTATAGCGTTTGGAGGGGTTATAGGCTGGGGAGCTGTAGTGATGCCCGGCACTACATTTCTGAAGAGGGGCGGAACTATGGGTACTATGCTTGCTATGGAAGCTGCGGCATTCATAATGCTCATAATCTCATATAACTATGCTTACATGATACGGAAGTTCCCTGAGTCTGGAGGCCAGGTTATATTTGCGGAAAGGGCTTTCGGAAGGACACACGGGTTTATATGCGCATGGTTTCTTGGACTGTGCTACATAATGATTATCCCAATGAATGCGACTGCTTTATGCCTTATCTTCCGTGCTTTGTCCTCTAATAGCATATTGCATTTCGGGTTTCACTATGTATTGGCGGGATACGATATATATTTCGGAGAGGTAATCATTGCGCTTGCAGCACTGTTATTTTTCGCGTTCGTCAGCTTTAAGGGGATTGAATATGCCGGAAGGCTGCAATCATTGTTCGTTATCCTTCTTATTTTGGGTGTAATAATAATTATTGGAGCGTCCGTGTTCAGCCCAAACTCTGACAGCTCTAACCTTCACCCGATGTTCTACCCTTATGGCGGCACTCACGGAAACGCATTCATTCAGGTTATCTCAATACTTGTGCTTGCCCCGTGGATGTATGTTGGTTTCGACACAGTTCCCCAGATGGCGGAAGAGTCGATGTTCCCGCCTTCACGCGCAAAATTCATCATGGACACGAGCATATTAGCGGGGTGTTTTGTGTATGTAGCGATGACATTTATTGCGGCATCTGGCATACCTTCTGTTTATCCTGACTGGGTGGGCTACGTCAACGACCTTCCCAATCTCTCCGGGCCTTCTGGAATAGCGACATTCTCTGCGGCGAGGAATGTTCTTGGCAATATCGGGACGTTCATCATAAGTGTTACAGCTTTAATGGCCATGCTAACAGGTATGCTTGGTTTTTACACGGCGACAAGCAGGTTACTGTACTCGATGGCGCGGGATAATATGCTTCCCTCATGGTTCAGCAGCCTAAACTCAAAGTGCGTTCCCGTCAACGCGATAATCTTCTGCACATTGGTATCGTTTCCAGCCCCATTCATAGGGAGAAACGCGTTAGGCTGGACGGTGGATATGTCGTCGATAGGCGGGGCGATAAGTTTTGGATACACTTCATTGGCGGCGGTACATTTTGCATCTGGTGAGGGACGTACAGACATTATGATATTCGGTGTAACGGGCTTCATATTCTCGTTGATATTTGCGTTACTTCTTCTTGTTCCTGTTTCTGGGTTTGACTGCTCGCTTGATACTTCTTCATACATTCTTCTCGTACTATGGATAATTCTCGGTGCTGTATTCTTCTTTTTCATGAGGACACGTTACAGCACTCGTCAGTAAATTAACCTCCTTCTTTATAGTGGGCGATTACTTCCTTGCCTCCCCTGCGTAAGGTGAGGTCGTAAAGTGAAATTGCTTGACAGAAACATCGCATGTTTCATATAATTCCATCATGATTGACAGCGCAAATGATGACAACGAAATATTGACACGCAGAGTACATTTCAACCTGCTGTACGATTTCTATTCACCGTTACTGACAGCGAGACAGCGTAAAGTTTACGAGACATTGTGTTTCTCTGACCTTACACTTTCGGAGGCAGCCGGTGTTTTAGGCATAAGCAGGCAGGCAGTATACATTCTTGCACGTCATGTTATGGAGAAACTCGAAGGCATTGAACGCGAGCTTTGTTTCGCGGTGAATACCCGCCAGCTTGAGGGCAGAATAAAGGAACTTGAGGCTGAGAACAAATCACTGCGCATGAAACTACAGGAGAAGGAGGAGGAAGATAAACCATGTTTGACGCTCTGAAGGAAAAACTCTCGGCGGTATTCTCAAAACTCGGCAGCAAAGGAAGGTTATCGCCGGAAGATATAGATACTGCAATGCGTGAACTCAGACGGTCATTGCTTGAGGCTGATGTTGATTTCAGGACGGCAAAAGACTTCATAGCCCGCATTCGTGAGAGAGCATCAGGCGCGGAAGTACTCCAGTCGATAACCCCAAGCGAGAGAATTTCTGCGATTGTATACGAGGAATTAGTTTCGCTCATGGGCAGGGCTTCTCCTCTCATAATCTCGCCAAAACCGCCTACAGTGATACTCATGGCCGGTCTTCAGGGTTCGGGAAAGACCACAAGCACCGTGAAACTTGCGCGGCACCTCAAGAGTTCGCATAATCCCCTCGTTGTTGCGTGCGATTTGCGTCGTCCTGCGGCAGTTGAACAGCTCCGTGTTCTTGCTGAGGGTGCAAAAGTTTCGTTCTTCGGGCCGGATAAGCCGAACGATACGGACGTTCTCGCTGTAGTACGGGGCGCAGTGAAGTACGCTGAAGGACACATGAACGATGTCATAATACTCGACACTGCCGGAAGACTTCACATTGACGAGGAATTGATGTCGGAGCTGAAGAGTATTGCCGGTGTCCTGCCAACTCATGAGAGAATATTAGTTGTCGATGCCATGACAGGTCAGGAAGCTGTCAATTCTGCAAAGTCATTCCATGAACTGCTCGGCCTTACAGGCTTGATACTCACGAAACTTGACGGAGACGCTCGCGGTGGAAGCGCGTTATCAATCCGTGCGGTAACAGGAATACCTGTGAAGTTTGCTGGAGTAGGCGAGAACACTGACGCTCTGGAATCTTTCAGCCCTGAGAGAATGGCTGGACGTATTATGGGAATGGGCGATATTCAGGGGCTTGCAGAGAAGGTAAAGGCGGCAGGAATAACAGAAGAAATCGTGCCTTCCGGTAAAACATCAAAGGCTTTTGACCTTGAGACCCTGTTAAAGCAGTTCGAGATGATGGAGAAGATGGGGCCTCTTGAGAAAGTTATGGGAATGATACCAGGAATGGACAAGATAAAGAATTTCCGGGCTGAGGACGCTGATGCAGCAGCACTGAAGCGCAGCAAGGCCATAATCCAGTCAATGACCCGTGAAGAGAGACGCAATCCGAGAATAATAAAAGGCTCAAGAAGACGGAGAATTGCAGAGGGATCGGGAACTTCAGTCCAGAGCGTCAACCAGCTGCTTGCCCAGTACGAACAGATGCGCAAGATGTATAAATCGCTCATGGGTTCAGGTGGAAGCAGAAGGCTGAAATCATTATTCGGTTTCATGAAGTAGCATAGTATAATCCTAACAGGAGGTGCAAAGTCAAGAATGGCGGTAAAGATTCGTTTGTCGCGTCAGGGCAGAAAGAAAGCTCCTTTTTACAGGCTTGTAGTAGCAGATGAACGTTCACCGAGAGACGGAAAGTTTATAGAGCTTATAGGGACATATAATCCTATGACAGATCCTGCGGCGGTGAGCATCAACGAGGAGCGGGCCCTTTACTGGCTGAGGAACGGTGCATTACCTTCAGACACGGCGCGCGGGCTTTTGAAGAAGCAGGGAATCTGGGAGAAGTTCAAGACAAAGGAAGCATAAGCAGCAGGCTCCTTTAACGGTATTAGGAACAACACAAAATATTTCATCGTAGACCGCGAATAAAACAGGAGGTGCCACTTTAATGGTCAATTACAAAGAGCTTGTAGAGTTTATCGTCAAACACCTTGTTACGCAGCCGGATTCAGTCGGCGTGGAGGGCAATGAAGGCGAAGGCGGAAATAAAATCCTGATCAGGGTTGCCCATGAGGACGTGGGTAGAGTAATCGGGAAGAGAGGAGCAACGATCAACGCTATCCGGCTGTTGGCCAAAGCGGCAGCAGTCAAGGCCGGGGAGAGAGTTGATGTTGACATCATCGAGGACTAGCCATTAACGTAAGTATAGTAACGGCATTCCCGGAATTATTCGCGGATTTCCTGGCTACAAGTATTCCGGGTCGTGCTGTATCAGGAGGGCTTGTCGGTGTAAACCTTGTTGACCTAAGACAGTTTGGCAGGGGGAATTACAGGCAGCTTGACGATTACGCTTTCGGCTCAGGCGGTATGGTTCTGGCGGCTCCGCAGCTGAAGGACGCGTTGGACTTTGCGGCATCGAGACATGAGGGCGTTAAACCGTATGTAGTCTGTCCCTCTCCGCAGGGAGAACTGATAAGCCAGGAAGCAATA
Source organism: uncultured Fretibacterium sp. (assembly GCA_937892105.1). The sequence continues at coordinate 13,972 of CALAUZ010000039.1, forward strand.
GAAACGTTATCGCTCCAGGAACATGTTGTAATAATCTGCGGGCATTACGAGGGAATAGATGAACGCTTTGTGCAGAAGTATGCTGACCTTGAAGTATCAATAGGCGACTGCGTACTGACAGGCGGCGAGATACCTGCAATGATTATTGTTGACGCAATGTCAAGGCTTGTGCCGGGAGTAGTCGGCAAGAGCAAGGCAGTAATCGAGGACTCGTTTTATCGCGGCGTTCTTGACAACCCGAACTATACCCGTCCGGCGGCATGGGAAGGTCTTGAAGTTCCAGAAGTCTTGATGGGAGGAAATTCTCAGGAGATTTCACGCTGGAGACGCAGGGAAGCAGTAAGGCGGACGTTGACGCGCAGACCGGATCTTGTATCCAGAGCGTCAGTGAGGGAGTATATACCTGATGTAAGGGTTGCTGTAATCGTGAATGATGAAGGCGATAATCTCTGCGGGCTTGCTGAACTTTGCAGGGCGTATGACTTGGGAAGACCGTATGTTATTGCCAGAACGCATGAGCTTAGGGAAGCCATGAAGCAGTCGTATCCGGAAGCGAAAGTACTCGGCAGCATAAACAGAGTTCCCGAATATGAGGCAGATGATATGCTTGTGGTGAAAGTGTATTCCAGTCCCCGTGCTAATGCCATGCACAGCCTTGAAGTCAAGCGGAAATGCCTGGAACATGATGGTAAAGTAATTTTCGTGTTTTCGGCGAATGATGAGGGACTTGAAGGAGTTGCTGGAATAACAGGATATCTCTGGAGCGTTGATATTGGAGTACCTGCCGGTGTAAAGATAGGAATTGCGCTGGACAGGTACATAGGGAAGCGTTAAACATTGGGAGGGAAAAACAGAGTTGAACGCGGTAGATTTAGTGCAAAAGAAGTATTACAGGGCTGAACCACTGCCTGATTTCAGGCCTGGCGATACCCTAAGAGTACATGTAAAGATTAAGGAAGGCACGAGGGAACGTATACAGGTTTTCGAGGGCATAGTGATAGCCAAGCAGCATGGCGGGCTTGATGAGACGTTCACGGTGAGGAAGATCTCCAATGGAGTTGGAGTGGAGAGGATATTCCCGGTGCATTGTCCGAGCATTGACCATGTTGAAGTTCAGAGGAAAGGCAAAGTGAGAAGGGCGAAGCTGTATTACCTGAGGAAACTCAGCGGTAAGGCGGCAAGGATAAAGGAACGCCGGAAGTTCACGGAAGCTCAGTAGAAGAAAGAAAATCCCCTGTCATTACGGCGGGGGAATTTTTTGTATGAGTATGTATGAATTAGGGCAGAAATTAACGGGGGAATGAGATTAAGATAATTGATGCCCAAACATAGTTATATTCTCTGATTTTGTCAAATATATCTACTGCACATTCAATAGTAAGCCTTGCGATATTTTTCTTCAAGTGAGTCAAGTTTACGCTTTCTTTGCTCTTTCACCAACTTACTTTGCTCCGTATTATACGCAAGATATTTCTGTATCGTCAGTTTCTCGTCATCATTCGCAAACTCCAAAGCCCGCCGGAACAATTTCTGCTCACCCAGCGGAGAAGGTATCTTGCATAGTTCATCAGCATTATGCACTCTCAATTCGGCCATGAGCTTACCCAGATATGCCTGCGAGGTTTCAGGGTCTTGACGTAATGCCTGCTCAAAGTAGCGTTCTGCCTCAGCAAAATCATCATCACTGAGGAATATTCTTCCACGCTTAATTAATGCTGGGGTCTCGACACCGAGTATCGGCTCAAACGTTTTGGGAGTTGGAGACGGTGAAGGAGCTGTGTTAGGTGTGAATGCGGGAGACATGTTCGATGGATTTGCACTTATAGGGGCTGAAGGCGCATAGAGTTCGGGAGCTTTATCGAAGAAGGCACAGACTGCCGCAGCGATGTAGCAACATGCCCAAACAAAAGCTGTTTTCATCCATAATGACAACGCTAACTTCTCCGGATCAAACGGTAAATTCTTCTCAGCAATTACCGGACTTTTAATCATGAAGAAGCTGAGTAAATACACTGCCGCACATATACTAAGGCCGATGGCGCAATAATTTTTTCCTTTTCTGAGCATTGAGCATACGCCGCAAATTACGGCGACTACAGCTATAATGAGGACGCGAATGCCTACTGAGTTCAAGTCGGGATTTGGTGCTGAAAGTAAATCCGCGCAACTTAGGCCGATTACTGGTACTACAGGCTGAAACAGGCTTAGTCCTGAGCCAAAAAGCGCGAGAATAAAAGCAGCTATATTCATGCTTTTTACCTCCAATTAATGATATATTTATTATTAAGTTTAATAGTAATTTACTTTTTTTTTTACAATAGTAAAATTACCTAATTTGTTAATGATTGAGAAAAACTTGTGCCTGATATGTGTGCTTGACATTTTGAGGGGTGATTGCGTATAATTCCTACTGTTGCTTAAAGATTGGGGATATAGCTCAGTTGGGAGAGCGCTTGAATGGCATTCAAGAGGTCAGGGGTTCGAATCCCCTTATCTCCACCAGAAGATAACACGGTATAGACCGACGAAATACATAAACCCGTTACAAAGCGGGTTTTTCTGTTATCATTACTCCGAGAATGACCGAATAAATAGGCTCAAAGCCTATACATGACCGTACAAGAGACCGTACAAAGCAATGAGCGTACCTGTTCTTTGTACGGTCTCAAAGAAAGGAGCAATGAACAGTGTTGACAGAATTGCAGGTCAAGAACGCAAAGCCGCGCAACGCCAGCTACATGGTTCGCGATGATAAGGGGCTGTATCTTCGCATTGATCCTACAGGGCGCAAGTATTGGATTTTGCGCTACTGGGAAAACAACAAGGAACATAAACTCTCGCTCGGCTCGTATCCTGATTTGTCCCTGAAAGATGCCCGCCTGAAACGTGATGAGATACAGACGGCCAGAGCCAAAGGAAAAAGTCCCACGCTGAAAACAGCCAGAGTCCCGCAAATATTCTCAGAGGTCGCCGATGAATGGCTGACCGTCCGCATGAAGGACAAAGCAGAAAGCTACTTACGTACTGTCCGTTTCCGACTGAACAAATACATATTGCCAACGTTAGGGTCTTGGCCGCTTCGGGAAATAACGTCGAGGAATATCCTGCAGGTTTGTAGGAGCATTGAGGATACAGGGCATGATGAGACAGCTAAACGAGTAAAGACCGTGATCGGGCAAATATATCGCTATGCCATAGCTGCAGGATACGCGGATAGTGATCCTACAGCCGCGCTTCTTGGTGCACTACGGCCACGCAATAACAAGCACTACGCAACCCTCACGAATCCCTCCGAAATAGCAATCCTGATGAGGGCAATGAAGGCTTATCCTTACACAGTCATGCGTTGTGCAATGCTTTTCTCTGTGTACACGTTTGCAAGGCCGGGTGAAGTTCGAGCAGCTGAATGGTCAGAAATCAAGGGCGATATGTGGGACATACCAGCGGGCAAGATGAAGATGAAGCGTCGCCACATAGTCCCGCTGTCCTCGCAGGTAAAGGACATTCTTGATGAACTGAGGCCGATAACTGGCAAAGGCCGCTGGTTATTTCCCACACCGAGAAACAACGGGCACTGTATGTCAGAGAATGGGGGCAGGGTAGCCCTTCGGACAATAGGGTTCACAAAAGAGCAAATTACTCCTCACGGTTTCAGGGCAATGTTCTCGACAATAGCCAACGAACACGGGATAAACCGTGATGTAATAGAACGACAGCTAGCACACGTTGAGGAAAACACGGTGCGGGGAGCATACAATCACGCGGAATACATGCCTGAGAGGATAAAGCTGATGCAGTGGTGGGCTGACTACTTAGACAGCCTTACAGAATAAAACAACCCCCTGTTACGGAGGCTGTCAAGCGAAAACGCAGTACACACGGAGTAAGTGTGTGCACTACTCAGACTGTAGCCGGAGTCGCTCAAAGGCTTCCTTCACAGCCTTATTGAGTATATTACCATCAAAGCCGAAAGTCTTGTACCCTGCATCAAGTACGGAGTAATAATATTTGCTGGGCAGGGGGTTAATCTCACATGCTTCGGTTGCCTTCTTTGTCATGATGTAGACCATAGCGGTTATTTCGCCTAAGTCTTGCCCGTCAAGCGAGGTATAGTAAGCCCAATTATAAAACAGTAAACGTGATAAAATAACAACATGGCATAT
>CALAUZ010000040.1 GCA_937892105.1 uncultured Fretibacterium sp.
TTATATTTATTTTTTTTATATACTAAAAAATATGAGCAAGTTCCCTTTAGAAAAAGTATAATTTTACAAGATTTGGTAGAACATTTTTTAGAAGGGCTAAAACATGGTAATACTGGATTATCTTCCCTTATTAATTTTAATTTAATACTCGGTTACTTCCTAAAAATAGTTTTAGACTGCCTTTATTAACACTCAAGGTATGGTAATATAAAAGCTAGATTTTAAGAGAAATTGAAATACAGAATATATCTTATTGAGGAGGATAATTGTATGTCAGTTCCGAAATTCTTTGAGTTCTTCGAGGTTTTCCTCAAAGCCATTAAAGATGGTGAAATACATACAGCAAAAGAAGTAAAGGAAATAATTGCTGGTGCAATGAATTTGACTGCGTCAGATATGTCAGAGATGGTGCCAAGCGGGAAACAAAGTACATTTGACAACCGCGTTAATTGGGCAAAAACCTATCTTCAGAAGGCAGGATTAGTTGAGACACCGCAACGAGGTAAATACCGCATTACCTCAGAGGGAAAAGCAGCCCTCGCTTCAGGAGAAAGAATAGACCTCGACTATCTCAACAAATACGAAACATTCAGTGAGTTCCACGCTTCATCTCCTGAAATTCATTCCGAGACATTGCAGGAAGAAAGAGACGAATCCCCTACAGAAATCCTTGATGCCGCCTTTCAACAGGTAACAGCTGCACTCGCAAGTCAATTAATGGACGAAATTATGCAGCTCTCCCCTTCCGGCTTTGAGAGGCTGGTGGTTAAGTTACTGCTCAGCATGGGCTACGGAAACGGTATTGACAACGCAGGCAGTGTAACACAGCAATCAAACGATGGCGGAATTGACGGTATCATAAGGGAAGATCAACTGGGCTTCAGTAATATTTACATTCAGGCTAAGCAGTGGCTGCCCGAACAGACGGTTAGCAGATCTGAAATTCAAAAATTTGTCGGCGCACTTCAAGGTCAGCAGGCGCAAAAAGGATTATTCATAACAACAGCAAAATTTTCCTCCGGAGCTGTTCAATATGCCGAAAACCTTTTGGGTGTTAAAGTTGTACTGGTTGATGGAGCAACATTGACACGTTTGATGATAAAGCATAATGTAGGCGTTTCAGTAGAACATATCTACGAAATAAAAAGGGTGGACAGTGATTTTTTCTCGGAAGAACTATAAACAATGTAAAAATTCAGAGGTGAATAAATATTATGGTTACTCTAAGTATACTTCATGAAATTGAAGACTTACGCACAATATGGCAGAATGAAGCCAAAGATTTCACAGAATGGCTTGCAAAGGAAGAAAACATCAACCTTCTCGCACAGTCAACAGGTCTCGAAATAACAGCAGAAGAAACACAATCGCCCGTAGGCAAGTTCCACGTTGACATTCTAGCGTCAGAACCGTAATCGTCTGTGGGGTCATCCGCAATATGGTCGCCGTAAAATATCACGATGGGAAATTTCGTGAACTTCCTGAAATCCTCAAGCGTTATTGGAGTACCCTCGATTATGCCGAAAGATGTATTGATGGGTTTGGGGAGTTCATCACTTGGGAAAAGTCTAGGACTTCCGCCAGGCTCAAACGCTACTATTGCGCGAATGTTCCCAGACCGTAACGCTGTCAGCCACCCTGCGCCTCCGCCCTGAGAATGCGTAACGAGTATTGCTGGGCCAGTCTTCTCCAGTACAGAGGCCATAGCGTCAGCAATTATGTTGAAATCCAGAGGGCCAGTGTTGGGAGTGCCTTGACGGTAGAAGTTTTCGAGGCTTTCAGAAGTTTGGGGGAATTTTGTATCGGGGTAGAAATCCGGCCATCGTCCGAGCCTGAAAAGCGTGAACATTGTGCGGTCATAGAACATTGGGGTTACAGGTTCGCCGGAAACCAGAGTGAAACCTGCATCGCCTCTTCTGGGCTGGTCAACGAGATATGTTGAGAAGCCTCTGCGCAGAAAAATATTCTGGAACCCCTCGCGGCCATCTGGAGTAGTTTCCCATGTCTTCATTGACTGACCTCCGCCGTGAAGGAATACCATAGGGAGCTTCTTTGCGTTTACGGGGATTTGGTATCTCACGAAGGCGTTATCTCCGTATGCTGTCTGCCCTGACTGAGACCATAAGTCAGAGAATACGAACTCTCCGTTATTGGTGAGGGTGCTTCCTCCGGCTGTAAAGCTGCCCTGCTCCTGAAGCACTATGGGTTCGGAACAGGCCATGAAGAGTAGAGATATTATTGCAATGAAACAAAGAATAAGTTTCTTCATTGCTGTGCTTAATCCTCCTGTCGTAAAAATTTTGGAATGAAGTAATCCTAAATTAGAAGTAATATAATGTGCAAATCGAAAAAATTTATGAGTGATTAACATTTTTTATCATGGACACGAAACAGATTGATTACATACTTGAACTTTCGGAGACAAAAAATTTCAACAGGGCTGCGGAAAACCTTTTCATCTCACAGCCTGCATTGACATACCAGATAAAGCAGGCAGAAGCTGAGATAGGGTTCATGCTTTTCGAGCGTTCACCGAAAGGGGCAGTTCTGACACCGGCGGGGGAGCAGTTCTGTGTAACACTACGGAACATACGGGACGAGCTGAAACGTGCAGTAGAGCAGGGGCAGAATTACGGTACGCGATACCGGACTAACATAACCATCGGGCTGCCCATGAGGTCAGCAATATACTTTTTACCGGAGGCGATCGAGACATTCAGCCGCAATAATGAGGGAGTATCAGTTACGCCGCATTTTCTGCCATTGTGCGATGCTTCGTCATTTCTGAAGGGAGAGGAGGATATATTTTTTGCGAGGCATAATGATGTCAAGCACATATTTTATTTTATCTCAGACACAAACAGAGGAGGAAATTTCTCAATGAAGAAGATGTGTTGTTTTGCTTGCGCTGTAATGTTTTTTGCATTCATGGCAGGAATTGCTTTCGGAGCTAGGACTGCCGCTGAAGATTCTGAATAATGGTATCCTGGCTTTGAGATGTCTGCGTATGATGACGAGGGAGAAATGCGCCTCAAGCTATCGTCTTTCCCCCAGAATTATTACGTTGAAGTTCCCCTTCTTAGGCGGGACAAAAAAGCTAATACCTACGCAACGGAATACAGGTATGTGCTTCTGAAGATGTGTACGAACCGCAAAATTGATCTTAGCGAGGAGGAAATAAAGTTCAACGAATCAGTAATCAGAGAGTTCACGAGGAAGAATAATATCCCCACTTACGATGACATAACAGCAGAGCAGGATAAGGTACTGAATGAGCTGCTCCAAAGAATATACACTCTCAGGAATATGGAGCGCAATACAGGGGCAGGTGAATTATTCTCGCTGTCAAAGTACATGAAGGAACGCCATATATCTTGGACTGACTTCACCGATGATGAAACTTACGAGGCTGCAACAGAGGCAATGGGCGCGTCAGTAGAGAGCTACGCGGAGAAGAAGCAGAATATGTTTGACAGCTATCTTGAATCGCGGGGGAAGAACTATGATACGCTAACCGAAGAGGACGTACAGAATATCGGCAGACTTCACCTTCAGCAGGAGGGAGGAGACGTAGCAAGCCCTTCAGGAATGGCGACTCTTCAGGATTACATGAAGAGGCACGGGATAAGAAGCTATGAAGACTTAACAGAGGAAGACCAGAGGAATTTTGAGGAAGAACTCATAGGCAAACACAGCCAATCTTCAGGCAAGAATACCACGAAGAAAAAGAAAAGCAGGTAATACATCGGAAACTTCATGATTTCCTTTCTGCCGACGTTCGCGCCAGAACTTCCCGAATAACTGCTTGAGGTAAGCTGCCGGGATATTCTGGCGTGATGTTATGTCGCTAACATATCCGAAAAATTCATCAAGATTAACTTGCGATTTATTCTCCAATAGAAGTGAAAAATTTTT
>CALAUZ010000041.1 GCA_937892105.1 uncultured Fretibacterium sp.
GAGCCACGCGAGTCCGATTCCCAATAACGCCGCCCGCATTGGTGTATACCCTATCAGCAGGAACACTATTAACCCCAAAATCGGCGCAATCATATAGAAACGGCTCATGACATAGCGTTTTGAGGGAAGCTCTGAAGGATCAAGACCACGTAATCCAGTTTTCAACGCACGAAGCCTCACCATCAAGAACAACGCGCCGTAATAGAGTAATGCCGGGAAAATTGCGGCTATCATTATTTCGCGGTATTGTAACCCCAAGAACGAGGCCATGAGGAAAGCTCCTGCGCCCATTATAGGAGGCATGATTTGACCGCCTGAACTCGCAACTGCCTCAACTGCTCCAGCGAAAAATGGCTCATACCCGATTTTCATCATAAGAGGAATCGTGAATGTACCTGTGCCGTAAACATTCGCAACAGCCGAGCCGGATATTGACCCAAAAAGGCATGACGATAACACAGCGATTTGTGCCGGGCCTCCTGGAGTCGTTCCTGTGAAAGCCTGTGCTACACTCATGAACCAATCGCCAGCCCCAGACTTTTCGAGGAATGCCCCAAATATCAAGAATATCATCACATACGTAGCTGACACTCCAAGAGGTGAGGCGAATATTCCCTCATCGGTAAGGTATAACTGCTCTATGACTTCAGGATACGAGAACGGGAAACCCTGCAACAGTCCAGGAAGTTTGTAGCCGTAAAGCATGTAGACCGCGAATAATGCCGCAATCAGTGAAAGCGGAAGCCCCACTATACGCCTTGTGCCCTCAAGCAGAAGAAGCACCAACAGTGAACCGAGAACCAACTGTGCTGTAGTGAGCGGGTCAATCTGCTGTATTCGCTCGGTTATGGCCGTGTAGTTCCACATGGAGTAAACACCAGGTGCCGCCGCAAGAACTGCGAGTATCCAGTCATAAATCGGCACGCTGTCTTTCGGTGCTGACTTTGAGACCGGAAAAAGTACAAACGCTAAAGGCAGTACGAACGCCAGATGTATCGAACGCTGAAGATATGCCTCATAGTTACCCGCACTTGCAGTGTAAAGATGAAACACTCCCATTGCGAGAACATAGAGGTATATAAGCGTCTTAGTTGTGCCGGAGAGTTTACGCATACTACTTCAGCCCGCTCCAGAATTTCACGCTGCCTTCATGTGCAGGTACTTTATCGGGAAGCGCGATTGAAGGCTCAAGCTCGGCCATGTCTCTGACTGCTGCTTCGAGTGCGTCCTTATGTTCCCAGATTGCTTTGTTAAGCTCATAAACGAGGGAAGCCGGAAGGTCTTTGCGGATAACTATGCAGGTGTAATCTCCGACAGCTTTAACGGGTTCAGCACCTTCTGGAACTGACTTGTATATGCCCGGATCTATCGTGAGTGTTACAGTTCCGTATGCGTCCGAGAGCTTGTCGAGTGCCTCCTGGCCTACAGGAAGAAGTACTATATCAAGCTGGCTCTCAATATTCATCACGACGGAAGCTATTTTTCCGACAGAGAAAGCGAAGCAGTCAAGGTGGTTGTCAGCAAGGAGGTCAGCACCGCCCTCGTATGAAGCGTACTCTACACTGCCGCCCCATTCCTGGAACGTCTTTTTGTAGTCGAAACCGTAACCCTTCTCGAATAATGCCTTGACTACGAACTCTGAGCTTGTGCCGGGTTTGAGGGTTGCAAATCTCATGGCCTGCTTCTTGGTTATGATGTCCTCAACTGACTTAATACCGTTTTTCTCGGCAAAGTCCTTGCGCATGATGAAGTATGTGTACTGCGCGTAGAGGTTAGCCATTATCACAGCATTGTTCACAGCCCGGCCTCTGAAGTCAGCTTCTCCTTTGAGGGCAGCTCCTAATAATGACGTTACAGAGAAGCCTATATCTCCTCGTCTGGCGTGAATGTTGAGAATATTGGAGACACCTGCTCCTTGAGAACTTGAGGCTTGCGGGAGACCTTCTGCAGTCCATATTCTGCAGAGAGCATCGCCCAGAGTGAACCAGCTTCCGCCTTGAGGGCCTGACATGAAGCGTAGTTGTGAGGGCCAGCCTGTTTTGTCTAGAGCAGATGCAGATGAAGTAATGAGCAGCAGGATCAAGATTGCCAGAAGTGAACGATGCGACTTCTTCATACGAGAAACCTCCTATTTGAGTTAAAGATATGGTGATGTCGAGATTATAAGGCTCTCAAAGCCCTCATGCTATAATGCAAATTCATGAAAGATAAGATATCAGCAATCATCAAGACTTTGCCCGAGAAGCCAGGAGTGTACCTGATGAGGGACATTGAAGGAAAAGTTATCTATGTCGGCAAAGCTAAGAAGCTCAAGAGAAGAGTGTCTTCTTATTTTCGGCACACTCATGCATCACCGAGACTCCGCAAGCTCGTCGAACTCATAGAGGACATCTCGACCATCCGCACAGAGACAGAAGCCGAAGCCTTAATCGTCGAGATGTCCTCT
>CALAUZ010000042.1 GCA_937892105.1 uncultured Fretibacterium sp.
AGTCAAAGCCTTCGTCGTGAAGAGTGCCTGCTAGTTCAGGAGGTAAAATCGAATATAACATCGACTGAAATAAATGAAGATTCGCAGATGGTAGACGTATCGAAGATTTATCAGATGACGTTAGCAAAAACGTTATGTGCATTGTGTTCCTCCTTTTATTTTGATAATATCATAAAATTCTATAATAATCAAAAATTATTTGAGTGAATCGTCATTATATTGTACAATATTTGAAATGATAAAAAATTTCACGTAGAAGGGTTTAATAATGGGAAGACAAATTTTCATGATATGTACTTCAGGTACATCAGCAGTTACAGGACTGGCAAGTGTAAAAGCTCTGCTATCTACTTCAACTGTGTCTATAACGAATCAACAAATTATAAACGCAATTCTTGAAACTCCTCCGCAAGACTCAAGAGACTATAATGAGAGAATGGCCGCTATTGAGATTATGAAAGCTCCGTCAGCAAACATTCACACGGATTTTGGAGCATCAGAAAAATTCCCGAGTGCCGAACTTCAGACTATATTAAGATGGTTGAGAGAATCGCCCGATGTTGATGAATTACGAATTACTCTGCTTCCGTCTCAAGATCCTAAATCAATACTCACAGCTAACGTAACCGCTGTATGTCTACAAATTTTGCAGCCACTTTTCCCCAACGTTAAATTTATCTTTAGCCGCAGCTATCCCGGAATTATTCCACTTCCGATTAAAGTAGATACTCGCCAAGAATTTTTGTCATCAGTTGCGAATTTATATCATGAACTGGATACTTTGATTGCAAATAAATCTCCTGATGAAGACGTTATAATTTGTTCTACTGGAGGCTATAAAGCTGTATCTGGCTTCGCTATGGTTTACGCACAACTGCATTCACTACCTTGTCTGTATTCGTTTGAGATGTCTCCTGCTGCTTATGAAGTTATGAGTATGCCTCTTGGTTATGCTTATTCAATGCTCGATGAAGAGATTAACATGTTAAAAGCCGTCTACAGAGACACTGAGATTGATAAATCTGCTCTGCCTCAATGGGTGAAGGACTCGGAATTATTTGCTGGTACTTTTCTTAAAAGCTATGAACAGGCGCGTGAAAAGCCTTATGGTACTGGCGAAGAACTATTCAGAAGACTTCGGAAATGTCAAAACGGTAATGAATGGGCAGATTATTTGCAGGAGCTTTTAGTTAACAAGTGGTCGGAATTATGGCAGGGAGATCAGATCCCTGAAACAGTTGAGCATAGCCGCAGACATTCTAAACGCTTAATGGAGTTAGCTGCTAATTTATTCAGATGTGCCGGCGATAAAATTTCACGTATAGGCTTCACTGACAAAGACCCTAGGCCGCTAGCTTTATTGATAGCGTCGGTTTACTTGCATGATATTGGACACACTGCGCTTTCTTATCCTATAATAGTTAATGATAATGACATTGATAACGAAAACTTGTTCCCGCTTGGATTATTCCCTTCTGCTGTTCGTGAACTTCATCATTTATTGACAGGCGAATTATTAACAGGAAATCCATCAAGATATTTTATGAGCGATAAATACTCTGATAAAGCAAAATTACTTCAAAAGTGTGTGCCGTTAATTGCAGCTCATCATAGGGGCTATACATCTTTGAAGGGAAACGCAGCAAAACTAGATGACAATGACAGAATCGCTAAAGCAGGAAATTTATTATTAGGTCGAGAAAAATTTTCTGAAACTTTAAGACCGTTAGAGGAACGAGCAAAGGTGATTGATATTCCGATGGATATATTGTTGAATGTTACGGCGTTATTACGAGTTCTTGATGGCTGTGATGTTCAGGCTGATAGGGTCATAAGCAAACACTATCTTGAATACAGAAATCAAAGAAGCAGTGATGAAGCGAGATTGATTCATGCTGAATTATTATCTTGTATAAGGCAATTACCGCTAAATCTTCAAGAAGAAGCTAACTATTTACGCAACAACTTATCTGAAAATGAGATCAAAGACTGTTGCAAGCGAATTTATTCAAAAGTTTTTGACTCTCTCTATAATCTCAAAGAGCAATATAGAACGTGGCGCAATCTTCAAAGTGAAGCCTTGCCGGAGTTTATGGCATTGTCTTTGATTAATCGTCTTGCTTTCAAACTTGAGCAGCATATACATTTTAAGAAACATCAATGCGTGAGCTTTGTACTTCCAGTAATGGACAATAATAGAAACCTGATTAACATACAAATATTTGCAAACGATGAAAACTCTGACACAATCAACGAAATAATGAACGATATTAACAAGGAATATAATGCAGTGAAAGATATATTAATTGATTTTCCAGCATTTGAGGCGAGGTGCTAAATGACTGCGAATGATATTATTAACGATGTGCGCAAATGGCTTGAAGATACAGATATAGAAGTTAATCTAATATCGACTGCTGGAACTGAAAACGAGCTTATCAGCTTGGAATTATACGGTGCCTCTGTTAAGGAATTAGCGGAGTATTACGGGACTGATGGGCGATTGATATTAAATTGGATATTACCGAATTTCAAGGACAATGGCTGTGCTATACGAGATTTTCAGACCGGAGAAATTTATTCATCTGGTTATATTTACCGCAGACCGGAATTTGATAAGGACAAGCGCGAAAAAAATATCAAGCCGTTGAGGTTATGTCCTGATCTCGATAAAGGTGAAGTCTACCCTGCATGGTATAACGATATTAGGCTCAAATGGAAACGTTTTGCACGCAGCATAACTAACAAGAAATGTACTCTGAATAATTTTGTGCGTCTTGAGGCTGGATTAAATGCCTTTTTCACAAGTTCTTCAGCAAGGCAGGCAGCACGTTTTACAAAAGAGAGCAGAGAAAATGAAAATCCATTATTGAGGCTGGAGAATAAACGACAAGTTCTGATTAATTGGCCGTGTGAGACTCTAGGACGCTTGAGAATCCCTCACTCTTCACATATAAATAAATTATGTCCTTTTGAAACTCCTGAATCAAAATTGACTGGATTGCAATTAAATTTATCTGCTGATGCTGAACCAAGTGGAGGCAAAATAATATCCGGCGATGAGTTATTGTCTATAGCTGTAGGATTAATCCCTTATCCTAATCATACTGATGGGCCTAGACTGATGATGGGCGGAAAAAATATGAAACAAGCTGAAGCTGGAATTGTTGGTGCAGAAGCTCCGATTGTACCGGGATACTATGAAGGAATTAAATCACGCGACATAAAATCTCTGCGTCCTAACTTAAAGAAGCTGCGGTTCTTTCCTTATTTAGGGCTTAATGCTCTCACAGTCATAATGCCTTATAATGGTTACACTTATGAAGATGGGCTTGTGATTTCTGAATCACTTGCTGAAAGACTCTGCATTAAAGAGGACATTTACAGACGGTCGAAAACTTTTGATGTAACGTTGAAGGCCTCCGAACTCGTCGCGCTTGATATAGATATTGAGTCAGGAAATGACGGCATGAGCAAAATTTTCGCGCATATAGGAGGACGATACATATACGGAGATGAATTGTCGAGACCTAGATTAAAGTTTTACTCAATCGATAATCCAGAGCAAGAAAAATCTTGGCACGAACGCTATGAACATCACGCGCCAGGAAACTTGACAGCAATAAGCATAAACTACATTCTCAAAAAGGAGTCTGGAAGTGTACTCAAAGGCACGAAATTTTACGAGGTAGAATTAACTATCAAGTGGGAATTTCTCATTGAACGTCCTATGGGTTTGGGCGATAAATTGACCGGACGCAATGGCAATAAAGGTGTAGTAACCAAAATTCTTCCTGATGAAAAAATGCCGCATATTCACTTTGCTGATGAAATAAAACCAGCTGAATTAATAATTTCTCCGTGTTCGATAATTGGGCGCAAAAACCTTGGGCAAATTTGGGAAATGACTCACTCGTTATTGATAAAGAAGGGCGGCGAAAAACTCAAAGCCTTAACTGATGATAACGATATCGATATAAATAACATTCACATTGATGAAGTTCCGGAGATAAAAGACAGGTTGGGCGAATTTTTACAGGAAGCTGGCTGTAACGATTTCGGAACGTTTGAAGTAACATGTGATGGAAAAACTTTTCATGCGTTCGCAGGGTGGCAATATTTCTGCCGTCTTCATCATCACGCTTGGAAAAAATTACAGGCTCGTGGCACAAAAGCTCCTTATGATTCTGCAACTGGTCAGCCTTTACGATGTGCTGCTCTCACTGGTCAACGAATGGGCGAAATGGAAAACTGGTCATTGCTTAGTCATGGTGCTGTTGATGTATTAATGGAAATGCGACGAACTCAGACTGGAAATTTTGCTAAAACTCGTGAATTATTCAGGAAAATTTTGCGTTCTCTAGGTATAGTCATTAGCGAAGATATTGCAGGTCTTAATATTAACTCACGAAATCATGATGATGACATTTTAGAGAGAAAAAATTTACGTACAGCTTTAACTTCAGATAGAGAACAAACTGCTTTTTGCGGGATTATCAACGATACAACGTGCAAAGCTGAAGCCGAAGATATCCTTTCAAGACTGAAGGACGAGAAATTAGCCAAAAAACTTGAAGAGCTTATAAAAAGTGAAATGTTCTTCAACGAGGACGGAAGCATACACATTGAGCCAGATATATTGCAATACTCAGCGGATATGTCTTATGGTATTCAGGAAACTGGAACTATCTTGTTAAATAAGCAACCGTTATTGAAAGAATTATTGCTGAAATTCTGCATAGATCGTAACGATTTTAACAGAGCTGAAGCCTTGATAGCATACAAGGACGGTTTGATTAATCTCTTATCGCATAAAACCGGAATACCACGTTATTATTTATCAGGAAGACGTTACAATCATTCTGGACGAGCTGTTATAGTCCCTGAACCTTCATTGAGAGTTGATAATGTATATTTGCCAGCAGCTATGTTAATTGAGTTGCTTGAAGGTTACGATAAGATTTATACTAACATGCTTCCGGAAGAGCTAAAGGATTTGAGCTTGACCAGAAAAATTTTCAATGACTACTATACACATAAGGACGAGGCTAGAAAACTTGCGAGGACATTTGATGAATTTCTATTACGCGATGAAGGCGAGTTATGGTGTTTTATGATCCGTCAGCCTAGCTTGCATCGTCATAGCATTCAAGCTTTCAGGATACGTTGTTGGGAGTTTCCTGTTATCGGTCTTCCTCCGTTCGTAACTCCTGGATTCAACGCTGATTTTGATGGCGATACAATGGCTGTCTTTATTCCTGCTTATAAGCATGCAAGCAACTTGAGCAAATTCTCTATTTTGAATAATCCAGGCATAGTTGGAAATGGAAAAAGCGCACTTGCAGATTCACTTGATTTAGCGTTAGGATATTGGAACATGAATCACTCTAAACTCTCTGACTATATGTGCGAGCTTCTCAAAAATACTTCTCCGGAAAAACTAGCAGATATATTACAGGACTTGCAAGGGAAAATTACGACAGCTTCATGTGGTGCAGCAACTTTAACGCCTCTTGAGTTCAATAGGTCAATAGAATATACGAATATAGACACGTTAATCAAGTCAGGAGCAAAAGGAAGCCGTGAAGACTTCGAAAAAATCACTGATAAAATCGGAACAATAAGCGACAAAATGAAGGACGAGGATAACTTGCTTGACTCCGAGAATATGGAAACAGTAACAATTAACGGGAATTTTTGGGACGGCCTAAATGATGAAGAGCTATTCATTTACAGTTATTCATCACGATATTCAATGGCGCAAAAGAAACTTTCTGTAGCTGAAGCCGGATATTTATCTCGTCAACTTGCCGAAAAGCTTTACGAATACACAGTTAATAGTCATGATTGCGGCTCAACTGAAGGACTTGAAATTTCATATTCTCATGAAAAAGATCGCCTCTTAATCAACGGGGAAATCTTGCCAACTCTCGGCATAAAAAAAGATATAGAGCGCATTTTATGGGGAAGAGTTATAGTAGGTCAAAATCATTGCATTAATTCCGATGAATTGGAATATATCTTGACATCTCTAAAGGCTGGAAATAAGATTTTTGTGCGCTCTCCTCTTTGTTGTCATGAACGTGAAAATGGTCACGTATGTGCTATGTGTTATGGCGCAGATGTTGCAACTAGGCCTTATGACAAGCCCGAACCTGTTTATGAAAATTTTGCGGCTGGATTAACTGCAGCTCAAGCTATAGGCGAACGAGGCACTCAGCTTGCTATGAAACGCTTTCACAATGTCGGAAGTAATTCAACTAGTCCGATACAGGCTATACGAAAATTGCTTGTAAAAAGTGATAAAGCTTCAATAGCTCAAATACTCGAAGAAATTCTCACACTTGAGGCTCATACAGCTAACAAAGAGCTCCCGCAATCATTGATACATTTTGAGATCGCAGCAGCTTACAAAGATTCTGAATCGCCCAGCGAAAATTATTTATCTCAAATTGCCGGTGAAAAAATTTCACGCTTATTAATGAAGAAGCCTGATGAAGTTTTCAAATTTCACGATAGCTTAGCTACAATAAAGAGCCGTTTATTATGGGAAGGAGGAGCAAATTAACATGGCACTTAGGAATCGACAACGAACCAGCACAAAGCACTCATTACGAGAACAGATTCGCAACAGAGGGTATTCATACGTTGATAATAACACTGACATCAACGAAATCGAACTAACTCCCGAAGATTATGATGACGCACCGTATGAAGCAGATGATCTTTCAGATTATGAAGAAGGCGAAGAACTTCAAGACGATATACATATATCGAAATGTTCAGGTATACAGCCTATATGGTTATTATATGAAGGACAGATTTTATGGGCAACTTCAAATTTTGGTACAAGGCTTGCTGAAAGAGAATACTTAAGGAGGCGTCTTCAGTTACTGCTGAATTTTCTTAAAGGTCAATTTCCTGATAAAAGCTATGATGTTTTGCTGTTGAGCCTTCAGGGCTTCTTTGTCCGTGATAACGATAACGATGAAGACGCAAAATATTGGCTTGAATCGTTGAAAAACGTTGGAATTATCTACGGTGAAGGGAAGATACTTGTGCTGAAAAATTTCAGGGCATCTAAAGGTGAAAGCAAGAGCAGAGGGTTAGTAAGACTTCCTAAATACCTTGAGTATTTATGGCTGGAACGTGAACTTATGAAAACAGAAAACATTTCGGACAAGCCATTTTCATGGATAAATTGTCAACGCTGGCTGCCTGATGGTCTAAAAAGTTTTTGCAGAGAGATCAACGAATTTTGCGCTATGCTTGATAATCAGAAACGCGACAATAACACGCACGGACTCGGTCTAAAGCGAGTTGAATTTGGCTATATGGATTCAACGTTACAGCGTAAGAGGCTAAAAGAGTGGGCGCAATGGTGGGATAAAAAGGAGAAAGAGAATGACATACGATATTAATATTTGCTTTGCTTACAAGACTAAAAACGAATCTGAGCAATTAAAGTTATGCAGAAGTTTACTTGATGATATTTTCACTAGCCTGATACAGCAAGGTAAGGCTGAATTTGATTCATTGGGTAAAATCAAAAGTTCTAACGATATTCACGATGCAGATTTCATAATCGGTAATTCATCACACCCTGATTTTCAAATTAATCACATAGACATGAACGAAGCAAATTTTATGCGTCCTATCCCTGCGATTATACTATTGAGTGATGATAGCTGGGATAAAAATGTTAATGCAGTCTCTAGAAATCCAGTATATGACGTTAGAGCTATATTCAGAGCTTCAAAACTTTTTAGCGAATCCAGAGATTTGGAGGAGTTTGGGCAATTTTCGGAAGTTATCAAGAATTTGTTGCGTGATGTATTGCGTAAACGAGGACTTAAAGAAGAAGATTTCTCAAAGCCTATAGACTGGAAAGTGAAAATAAACAGTGATTGCGGAACTGAATTTATCAGTTTGTTCTCAACTCCTTCGATGCAGAGAATGGCTAGAAAATACAAGAACGCATTATTATCTATTGACGATCCTGTTTTGCGCAAACTTCGAGATAATGTAAGAGAATCACTTGACTTAAAGAAACGCTGTATGGAGATAAAGAACTTTTTCGGGAAAAATGCTCTTGATAACGTTAATTCTTATCGAGTGCCTTCAGTGTTGCTTTTAGGAGAAACTGGCTGTGGAAAATCTTTATTATCAAGTATAGCTGCAAGTGTAATTATGCCAGATAAAGAATTTACCAAGATAAATATTTCGTCATATAACAAAGAGTCGATTGATCTAATGCTATTCGGAGCTGAAAAAGGCTCATACACTGATTCTGATCGAGATAGAATGGGAGTATTAATTGGACATTGCGGTGAAGTTGTATTCCTTGATGAGATTGGGGACATGGATATAGAAACTCAGACACATTTATTAACATACATGGATAATGGCCAAGTAATGCCTCGTGGAATGGCCAGCGCAGTATGCTCGCCATGTATTTTGATAGCTGCAACGAATAAAGACGTAAATAATGATTCAACTTTCCGTAAAGACATTCTGAATCGCTTTGAACATGTTATAGAAATCCCGCCAATACGAGAGAGAAAACAAGATATGCGCCTGTTAATCAGCATACTTTTACAGAACAACAAATTGAATCCATTTATATCAGATGTTCAACGTAAAGTGCAGCGAATAAGCCTTGATGCGATAAAATATCTTGAAGACCGTGAATACTCTGGTAATTTCCGGGAATTGAAATTTCGCATAACTCAGGCAGTAAATAGCGCATTTATTGAAGGAAATTCATGTTTATGTCTTCGCCACTTTTTATTTCACGAACAATAACGTGAATATTTGTTTTATAGTAATTTAACTTGAAAAATATTTAAAATGATGTATAATACTATATATGAGTTATCCAGAAATATTTAGAAAATGCGCATTAGACTATCAGGATAAACGTATTAATTTTCGTATAACCGCAAAATAACGCCTATTATCGTACGGACAAATTCGGAAACTGACAATCTGTTTTGACGTAATTTATGATATGCTTAAGACTTGATGATTACGTCAATTTGTACGTTATGATCATTTATTTTGTTGAATTTATTTCATATAATTACTTATAGTAAAAATTATATAAAAAACTATATGAATATTTTGATGCGATCTCAAAGTATGCTTGGGCTACCTCTGCTTTACCCTGTGCAATAACCACAGGCAGACCTTGATATACTGCTCGAGGAGCATCCGCTGACTTCTTGATCGTTCCAAGGAATGGAATATCAAGTTCATGAAGCAACTCCCATACGTCGTACTGATCTTTGACACGCTGTTCATATATGGTTGCGATAATTCCGGCTATTCTTAAATCTGGATTCATGTCTTGGTCATTCTGTATGTTACGTATTGTGCTTAAAAGAGCCTTCATTCCTTTATAAGCTAAGAAATCAGTTTTGCACGGAATGATTACTTCATT
Organism: uncultured Fretibacterium sp.; assembly: GCA_937892105.1. The sequence continues at coordinate 9,443 of CALAUZ010000042.1, forward strand.
AGCTGCATTTATTCCGTTGAACATTAAAATTGAAAGTTGAGGAGGACAGTCAATGAAGCAGTAATCAAAATATGGAGAGAGTTTTTCGAGCGCACGCTTCAATTTCTTTTCCCGTGCAGGGAGCGTTATAAGTTTCATTTCCTGTTCAGCAAGATCAATGTCAGAAGGAATTATGAAAAAGTTACTCATACCAAGGGCATCGATAGTATAGGCACATTCGAGTGGATCCTTGGGCGTTCGTTCAAATAATCCGCATATATTCAATCCCTTATAATCTCTTTCCATACCGCATGAAATTGTGAGAGAAGCCTGCGGGTCAAGGTCAACCATTAAAACTTTTTTACCTTCAAGAGCTTTCACCGCAGCAAGATTATATGTTGTAGTTGTCTTTGCTACGCCGCCCTTTTGATTCGTTAACACAAATGTTTTCACAGTAGTCACTCCTTATATAAAAAATAATTGTGTTTATTATATATAAAATTATATAAAAATCAACCCTGGTTTTATTCAGACAGGACAGATGGTTTGTTCACGGTAAAAGGCTCATAACAACAGTTGAGGCATGTGCACCAACGCCGAAGTCTATCCAGTTCATCAAGGACATCACCACAAAGTAGAATGATAGTAGAATGATATTTTCAGCGGCATGATTCTTTACGCCTCACGTGATCCTTTCACCAATAAAGAGGAGCTTTTTGGTGATAATTTCATGATCCTCAAATGTCTGGGCAAACTTAATGACCCCGCCGAACTAACCGATTCCGCCGCCAGAATATATAGCCGCATCTTTGAGAATATGATGTCAGAGGTAGAAGCTATTAAGACCAAAGCCGCAAAAGCACTTAAGGTTGTAATTGAGAACGGTTACCAGTTCTATGAGTCAGTAGAAGTGGCGTAACCTGTCCCCTCTGGATACCACACACATAGTAAGCTTTTGCCAAGATCATCAGACTAGGGATTAGTTTGCTGTCCTGCCGCTTCACGCCGACCATATGACCGTCATAAACGCGCCAGAATGTTACCCGAAATCATTAGCTAATGTGTCCGCCTAAAACGTGCCTAAGGTGCTTGCATTGGATAGAAGGCCTAGCCGTGCCGAGCTGAATATCATTGCGCCGAAATCTTGTGAATCTGCATTCATAGGCAGTTATAGGCAATCATAGAGAGAATCATAGCCCGTTCTCATCCTCATTTCAGCTCAACTAATGCTCAATTATGATATATATACATATATGATATATTCGTTTTCCTTCACGTTCATTTCATATCTACTACTTTGAGCCAGTTTTGTTGGAACTTTAGAGTGCTGGGGGACACGAGTAGAATGGAGTAAAAGCTAAATTTCCTGAACTTACTTAAAGGATAAATCATACTGCCTATAATCTTTCCTGATGACAATAGTCCATATTACTCTGAGAATGATACGGGGTTAGAAGTTTTGGAGCTGAGGAGAATGCTCGGAAGGACGAGAGCGGTTCTGTCCTCCCCGTCCGCTGAAGCTCCTTAGCTCCTTACCATTCGATAAAAGATTATGAAAAATTTTGAACATTGCAAGCTCTCTCCGGAAGTGAAAACTTGTACAAAAAAAATTAAGCGGCAGATTATGCTGAGGGAACCGATTGCAAGATATAAGCCTTTCTGGTAATATAACTATAAAAAATACTTTATAAGGAGGTAATGAAGTGCCAAAGAAACAATCGCTAATCGCCAACATGATTGACATAGCCGATAAGGAAGCACAATATGACAGACAGTCCAAGCGGCTTCTATCCATGACAGTAATATTAGCGTGGATACTGAAATCATGTGTTGATGAATTCAGAGATTTCAGTATCGCATACATAACAAATAACTGTTTTGTGGGCAAGCCAGAAGTCATGGTTCATGCACTTCACGCTGATCATGTCGATAGCATGGAGGAGCAGCAGACACAGAAGATAATCAGTCGGCTAAATCGCCTGCTATCAATCAGTTCGTCCAGACCATGAATTCAGAATCAAGTACGATTAAAGAGCACACTATTCATTTTGATATTCGTTTCAAGGTAAAAGTGCCAAAGAATAATGAAATCATTGAATTGATTAATTGATTATCGACATAGAAGCCCAGAAAGATACCTCTTCAATTAAACGTCTAATCCGTAGAGGAATCTATTACGTCTCAAGAATGATTTCAGAGCAGTATGGAACAGAATTCTTCAATGATGAATATGAGAAGATTAAGAAGGTAATTTCAATATGGATTTGTCCTTCAACTGCAAAATACAAGGCTAACTCGATCGTCCAGTGGCGTAGTATCACAGAACCCGTATATGGCGGATTTAAGATTGATGAAGAAGCTTCCGACTTAATGCGTGTGATCATTGTAAATCTTGAGGATGAAAGTAAGCGTGATAAGACAGAAAATCAGATTATCCGACTTTTGAGCGTATATTTATCAGACGAAAAAACGCCGGAAGAGAAGAAAAAGATTCTGGAAAAAGAATTTGACATTGAAATGACGGAAGAAATGGAGAAGGAGGTTAGAGAAATGTATTCAATGAGTCAAGCGTTGAAGGATAAGACTTGGCAAGAGGCCAGCATAAGATTTGCAACTAACCTGTTAAAAGATGCAAAGCCGATTTCCTATGTTGCAAAAATGACAGAACTCTCAGAAGATGCAGTTCGTAGCACTTCGGAGGGACTTAAGAAAACGGCTAAGGATTAATTAAGGTGGGTTAGCCACACTGATGATAGGAGTGGCGGCCTCGCCGCTTCGTTCCTTCACAACGTACTTGCTTCATAAGAAAAAATAAAAAATAGGGAGGGGCTAAATAATTTTGATACAGAATTCCTTTCCTTTTGCAATCTCGATAGAAGCAGGTATGAACCAAGTTGCCTGTGTGCTAACGAAGCGGTGAAGATAGACAAGCGATGATCGGCTCATCATACCTCGTATCAAAAGCTCGGTTTCCCACAGTTCTCCACCTGTAGACACAAAAAAGCCAGCTCCAAGGCTGGCAATTTTCTGGCTTCTCACTGCTACTCGACTGTGGAGGCTTCGATTGTGTTTCCTGTCACTTCTTCTATCGCTTCAGTTGATGTTGCTAATGTTGCTGATGTTGTCGCTTATTCTGCCGATGATTCTGCTGAAATTGAAGGTGTCGCATCTTCTTTGTCCCTGTTTACCTTCTTATGCTTTTCCTCCCACCTAGCCTTACTGCTTGGTGTGCAGAAAGCTGTATTGCCAGCAAGATTCTTGTACAGTAGATTCCGCTCAGCTTTTCCTTCAGCTCCTTTCCAGCCTAAGCGAATCAGCCAAGTTCTGAGAGCAAATTTCTCATTCTCTGGTCGCTTAATTTTAACCTTGTGGAGATTGACATTCTTGTCTTTTTTCTCTTCCTTCTCTTCCTTCTCATTTTTCTCATTCTTCTCTTTCATTGACTTCTCAAGGAATGAGAGAAGCATTCTGACTGCCTTCTTCATCGCAGAATCCGACAACTCATCTAAAGCTGTGATGAGTAAGGAATTATCTCTCACTTCCAATCCTTTAATCAGCTCAATCCTTTCCAATGCTTCTTCTTCTCGCAGTTCATTCGCTTCTCTGAATAAGGCAAAACCTTCTTCGAATGTGACTGCTTCTGCCAAGTCGCTTTTCACTCCTTCATCGATGAAGATGTTCATACCAGTTGCCTTGTTGAGTAGATAGCTGTGTGAGTAGATTTCGCTGATGAGGTACTTGAGGCTGTTGAGGCTGTTGAGAGTGATTGTTTGAATTGCTGTTCCTTCGATTCCAGCCTGTTCGCTTCCAGCTTCTTCATCAGTTGTTGCTTCTTCAGCTTCTGCTACATCATCAACTGGGGTAGTTGCTGTGGTTGCTGTTGATGAATCTTCTTCCGCTGTGTTATTGCTGGCAGTCTCAGATGATTCGATTGCCTCTACTGCTTCTACTGCTTCCGCAGTTGTGTTGATTGTTGTGTTAATTGCTGTTTCCATAATTCTTTTTTCCTTTCTTTTTTGAATTTTGTGCTTGTCATATTAGCTCTAAAACCAGTAATATCAAGGTCTTAC
>CALAUZ010000043.1 GCA_937892105.1 uncultured Fretibacterium sp.
CACAGTATAAATAGTATGAACTTTGTATAAGATTGTACATATTTATCGTAGCGGATGTGCAATTAGAGCGCGTCGTCAGGAGCTTGGTATGAGACAACTGGATTTAGCCCGTGCAGTTGGAGTAACCAAGTCCGCTGTCTCACAGTGGGAAAGAGGGGAAACGTTGCCAACCTATAAGATTTCGCCCAAATTAGCGAAGGCTTTGGGAATGAATGCACGTGATTTGTTTTATCCCCAAGAAGAACCCGAAGAAAAAGAGGACAATAAAAATGTCCCTTAAAAACAGATACGCCCTAGTCCGAGCCACTAGGGCGGGGCGCAATATAAACGTTGACAATTCCTCTAGTTTTGTCTTTAACACTTCCGTAGAGATAGGAAGCGCATTTGCATATTCATATTGCGTTAAATATCTCTTAACGGGAATATTTTAACACAAAGACAGCTAAAGAGAGTAATTCAAGAAAGTTGCCCCCGCCCTCTGGACTAGGAGAAGAATAAAGACATTGCTGAAAAGGAGGCGAAAAGAGTGAAAGAATTTGAATACGAAAACGGATTTGAAGAAAAGAACGATGACCAGCATCGTAATGATTCGTTTGCGTTAGATCACTCCGAGAACGCCTCCCCAACAGAAATAGAAGCCTTATTTGAGAGGAGTCTCCAGAAGATACATGAATGGCACGACATGAGCGTTGTTTATGTTTACTTCAAGGAAAAAATCTTAGGTAAAAAGGGAAAGACCGGGAAGAAAAATATCTACCAATGGATAGAAACAAACGATGTATATTCTGGAATACCAGAAACGATAAAGACGGATAGGGATTATTGGATTTCAGCGGCAGAAACGGCGACGCAGATAACGAAGGGCGAAACGCCAATGTTGCGGGAAAAATGGGTAGAATCAGTAAGGTGTCATTTTCTGATACTGTCCTTAGAGGAAGCAAGTCGCATGTTAGATTTTACTCTGACGAGTGAGCATTTGAAGGAGCTTGTACTAGAGCATTGTCGCCAGCGCGGACTGCCCACGCCAATAATCTGGACTGACGGAGAAGAATTAACGCTAGTGTGGGCATTGAAAGAACCGTATTACAGAGTAAAGGAAAATTATTACTATGATCGCAAGAGAGATATGTGGTGCGAAGATGAATACACATTTAGTCTTGCTTGGGACAAGGTTCAGAACTGGTTATATGAGGACTTGAAATATTTAGGAGCGAAAGCGAATAAGAAGCACATCTTAACGATGTTGAGAGTGCCGGGAACGTTGAATACGCATAATAATGAGCCAGTTAGAATCCTTCATGACGGAGAAAAAATATCTCTGTCTGAATTGAAGGAAGGTCTCCAATACGTAAGCGAAAGGCTAGAGAGGTACGAACGTATAGACCCCCCAGATTTATCAAAATTATTGCATGAGTACGAGGAATTTGCGAAGTTCTGCGAAGAACTCGATAAGACGATAGCAGAAGGCGAGCCGAAGCAGAAATCGCGGAAAGGAAAAGTAAGAGCCTCAAAGGAGAAAAAGCCGAAGAGGACGAAAAAGAAAACAGCCCTATCGGAGGAAGTAATAGCCGAAGCCCGTGAAAATCTTGAGAGGCTGACCAATAGGACAGCGTCTTTATCAATACCGAATGACAGGCAGAAAGAATACGAGGAGTTTCTTGGCCAGATCAGGAAGGACGTACTTCTAATCCATCCAGCCAGTGATAAATATGTTTGCCTTTGCCTGAAGAAAAAAACGAAATGGCAACAGCTGTGGGTACAAGCAAAAGATTTAGAGAGGAAGCTATCAGAATTATGGCTAAGGCCAGATTTTAGTAGCTATGACATATTCGATTCACAGGCAGAATATTTAACCGAAGGCAACCGGGAAGCCAGCAAAGTGAACTCAATCGGATTGAGTTTCATAGATATAGACTGGAAAGATGCGAAAGGCCATAAAGACCTTAGCCCCGAAGAATGGGTAAATCTGATAATTGTCTATTGTGAAGCGAAGAAAATTCCCATTCCCACGATAATGGTGTTCAGCGGAAACGGAATTCATCTGAAATGGCTTTACAAGGAAGCGGTATCAGGAGCGAAGCTCAAGCATTGGGAGAGGCTAGAGAAGAAACTGCATAAACTGTTTGCGGAACTGGGAGCGGACATCAAGTCAACAGATTTGGCGCGAGTGCTGAGGGTGGCGGGAACGAAGAACTGCAAGCCTGAAACGATAGACCGTGATGTGCGAGTAGTGAACCTCACATCAGAGACGTATGAATTTGAGGTGTTTTTACCCCTGATAGATGATTTAGTTTCTGACGAAGTTTATGAAATATCACCAGAGGCGGAGACAGAATCATTAGATGTTGCAATCAATAATGTCGAAGAAGCAGACGATACGCCAGCATTTTATGTACTGAACGAAACGACGGGGACATTAGAGCGAGTAAAGAAGTATGAAATGGGAGATTATCTGAGCCGACAGGATAAGACGCATATATTAAGGTGTTCGATAGCCGAGTTTGTGGGCAACGACCTTAAAACGGCTTACCCGCGAAGCATATATTGTAATTATGTGAAGCTGTCTGCTTGTAAAGTTCCAGGAAGTACGTTTGAAGAAAAAGCGGAGGCGATCCGCGAGCGGTGCCATAACTATTGGGGAGGAGGCATCCCCGGAGCCAATGAAATCCGAGAAAGCGGCGATAGTCTGATAGTGCTATGGAAATACGAATTGACGGATAAGCTAACGAAGCGAGTATTTTCATGGTGGAAGAGAGTGGAGGAATATTTATGTGAAAGTTTTGCAGACTGGGGAGCAAAGGATGATGCCGAGTATCAGGAAGTAACAGGACTGTTGCCAATAGTAGGCTTCACAGGTGTGAATGAAATCTCACGAACGAATGCCAGCTATACATATTACGAATTTGCGAGAAAGGCACTTCCTTTTACGCCAGAGCAGTCAGCGGAATATGAAGCGAAGAAAGCGGAAAAGAAAGCTAAGAGAGATGCAGAGCGGCCATTGAAACGTAAACGAGTATCTAAAGGGCAGAGGGTCGGAAATTTTGACAGAATGTCCGAACGCCGCTTAGGAGATATATGGCATTTAATATGTCTCCGTAAAGATAAACGCGGAGAAGTGGAACAGGGCCACCGAGAATTTAGTGTATTCTGGGGAGTGAATTTTGGGATACAGGGCGGGCTAGTAACGAATCTAGCAGAATTTGATGCACTGACGCAAAAGCTAATAGATGAAAACGGTATAGAGTTTCGTAGTGAATGTAGTGTAAGGCAGCTATCTACGTTGAGGGGAAGATTTGCCAGAGGCGAGGACGTGTATAACGCCAAAACGACCACGCTGATAGAAGATTTAGGTATCAACCCTACAGAACAGGAACAGCTAGAAGTATTGAGGGAGTTTCCGAAGAAAGAGAAGAAGACGACCCAGCCGAAAGCCCCCTCACTAGAGAGCCTGAAGTTATGGGAAGTAGAAGGAATATCTCGTCGAACATGGTATTCTCGTCGTAGAAAGGAACGAGAGGTTAAAGCTAGATGGGAGCAGGTACGAAGGCAATACATAGCAATAGCTATAGAACGCATTGTCAATGAGTTATGTGCTGAAAAAGTTTACGATTGCACTGCACGCGCTTATATTATGAGGGGGATTGAGTGTGTGTATGTGTATGAGGAGGATAAGTGGTGTATTGTCCCTTTATGGGGGGTATTGTATTTCTTGAACAGGTTACAGCGATTGAGTGTTACGGCAGTCGTGAAAGAGGATGAGGCGTATACCGCGCTAGTCGGGAAGACACAGCGAGACCACACAGCGTTGACGACAGACAGGAGAATATCGGGGGGAGAAACCCTGAAGTTGAGTACGCCGCCCCCGAATTTCTCGAACAGGTTACAGCGATTGAGTGGAACGGCAGGCGTGAAAGAGGATGAGGCGTATACCGCGCTAGTCGAGAAGACCCGGCAGATTTACACGATAAGGTTTACTGGTTATTGTTATTTTGTTTACGTAGATGCTTCCTGTTTGCTCTCTCTAGCTTGGCTCTGTAGATTGTTGTTATGCTTATTCCCGTTAGCCTTTCTACCTGCTTGTAGGAGTGCGTCTCTAGTAGTTCGAGCGCGTGATCTAGTTGCACTCGGCTGAATTTCTTTGGTCGGCCATCCTTGAAGTCTGCATTCTGCCTCGCTATGGCTTTGCCTTCTTGAGTCCTCTGCACTATCATGTCATGCTCGAACTCTGAGAACGATAACATGATGTTCCGTATCAGCTTGCCCGTCGGTGTATTGTCGATTGTTCCCATGTTTAGCACCTCGATGATTACACCTCGCTCACTTAGCGTTTCCAGTAACTGCACTCCCTGAATGAGACTGCGGGCTATCCTGTCTAGCCTCGTGATGATGAGCGTGTCCCCGTAGTCGATGACCTTCAACAGCCTATTTAACTGCGGCCTCCGTTCTGTCTTGCCGCTGAACACGTCCCGGTATATCCGTTCTGCTCCCGCTTGCCGGAGTGCGCTCTCCTGTGCCTCAAGCGAATTGCCATCGCGCGCCTGCCCTGTCGTACTCACTCGCGCGTATCCGTAAACCACGCTGACCAACCTCCAGTTATGAATAAATCTTTTGATAATATAAACGACGAAATTCTATAACGATTGGCGCGGATTTTCAAAAGTGCGCAGTTCTGAATTTATATGTTCTTTTTTCAAGTCAAATAATCTATTAGCGAGAGAGTAAATATTGGCTCTCATGCTGATAGGAGAATCGAATTTGCGTTGTACTATTTGGATTTGGTTGCGTTTGAAGCCTAGATGTTCGTAGAAATTGACCCTATGTTCGTAACAGTCTAAAGTCAGAAAGACGATTCCACATAATTCAGTCATTTCGTGAGCAATATATACGGCATATCTGATGAGTTGTTTACCTATTCCTTGCCCCTGATATTTTGTAGCCACAGCGAGACGTGCAATTTTTAGAGCAGGTGATGTACTGTAACTCATACCCTCTTTTTCACGTTCTTCGATTTCGAGAGGTATAGCGTCTGCACAGAGTGATACATACGCAATTATCTTATCTTCGTTTAAGAGAAGATGCGTTGTGTTTGCCCCAAGCTCCTGTTCCGTGAAAGCCTCATCATGAAGGAAATCGTCCATCTCTCTTGAATGCAGTAGAATACGGCGGCGTTGTTTTGCGTTGAATATTGCAACCGTTTCTGTTGCTTCGATGCACGAAAAGGTTTTGACGAGAGCTAAGTGCTTTTCGGAAAGTTTCTCAATTATCACTTTGCTTTATTGTCCTTGTAATCATTGCAGAAAATTCTGCCTTCAACATAGCAAAGGCATCAAGCGTTTTTGGGTCTGGTTTTTGTAGTGCTTCTTGCATGACTTTCATAGCTTCCTCGCCCCTAAGTATTGGGGTAGCCGCAATCTGTGTTGCCATGTTAATACCTCATTTCATCTGTGATTTTTCCCTATGTAGAATTTTATATTATTTGAAACGTAACGAGCAATATTGTTAAGGCTGTTATAAGAGTTATGATTATTGTTGTAGTTATTGAGATTTTACGAAGATTTTTTGTGCTTATCATGCGTAAAAATTTTGTGGGTGTTATGCTTGCTGTAGCGATAGATAAGAGCGAAGAGAAAGCGCAAAACTGAAGTAAAATGCCAATAAAGCGTCCTGAACTCCACCAAGAAAAACGCTCAGGAGAAAATCCCGGAAAGTTAGCATCGAGTATATAGTAGGGTATTTGTGCATTCGTCAGGTGTCCTATTACATAAACTATGAATAGGAAAAATTGCAATGATATCAGTAATGCCACCCCTATTATATTTTTCGTGGAGAAATTATTGTCGTCGAGGGGCTTCGCTTCCATTAGCAGCAATGACATGGGAGAACTTATTAGCATTAGGAAGGGAATTGCTATAGTTCCTACGATATATGTGTAGTGTGTTGCTTTGCTTGTTTGTAGAATGAGAATGCAAAGGATAGAAGCACAAGTTACCATTGCGGAACAGTGAATGATTCCGAGTTTTTTGTCTTTCGATGCTATTAATGGCAATAGGCATAAGACAAAAATGAGGAAGTAGTAATCGAAGAACTGAAAATTTATTAGTACGCTTAACAGAAGGTAGCATGTTATATATAACATGAATGAATAGTTTATGACTTTATTCCTGAATTTCAGGACACACTGACTGAGGCACAACACATAGAGAGGAACGAAGGTGAATATATCTTTAGCGGTATTACTGAATAGCGTTAGTATCGTTAGTGCTCCAAGGCATATAGAACTTAAAGTCGATAGTATGTTTAGGATTTTTCCTGAAATTTTTATCTCAGGTTCATCTTGTTCTATTGCTGGTTGCTCAGTAGGAGAGATTTTATTGTGAGAGAAGATTATTTCTGTTTTCTCACCTGTATTTTCATAATCATTTACAAAATCTGTTCTTGAGGTTGCGTAGTCTTCATCTTCATTATCGATTTCAGGATTTGGGAATTCTGATGATACGATTATAGGTGATGATAAAATGGAAGTAGAAGCATGTATTTCCTCTAAAGCCTGTTTCATCTCAAATACGTTTTTGAAACGCTCTTTTCTGTCGTAAGCACATGCTTTCAAAACGATAGAATTTAATTCCTCGTTAATGCCCTGAATAGGCGGTATAGGTTCTCCGTTCATACGTCTTAATAAAGAGTCCTCACGATCGCGCGGAGTTATTGGGTCTGGGAACGCTGGTAGAAAAGGAGCACGGTTTTTGTTGAGGAAGCGATACATAACTATTCCCAATGAATATATATCTACAGATGCTCCATATTCGCCGCCCTTAAAAACTTCTGGAGCCATGTATTGGTATGTACCCTTTTTCGACAGACCAGACATTGTTCTCTCAATTTGTCGTGCTATGCCGAAATCACCTAGCTTATAATCGCCATACGGTGATACAAATATATTGTCAGGCTTTATATCACGGTGTATCGTATTATGTTTAGCACAAAGTTCTAAAGCTCGGCAGATATGAATACCAAGTTTAATTACTTCGGCCTGTGTCATGGGCTTTTTAGTAACATAACTTGATAGCGTATCGAGCAATTCCATACGTATGAGAATATCCCAACCTATTTTATCTTTATGTTCTATTACAGTATGGTCTTCGAGAGACACGACATTAGAATTGCCTCTAAAGGCACTCATCAAGTCTATTTCTTGAATAATATCTGTAACAAATGCCTGAAAGTAGCTTCTTGCGGACTCATCGTTAAGCCCCTCGCTTTTTGCCTGAAGAATATCAGCCTCACTTTGAGGAATTGAAATAATTTTAACGGCAGCCTCATAAGTTCTGCCGAATTCCTCTTTGTGAACTTTGTAAACTTTACCGAATGAGCCTTCACCAAGTTGTTTATCCACGTACCATGCTCCCCATAAAGGCTCATGTATTTTTATATCAGTCATGTTCTTCTCCTTCAGGTAACTTATAACTTACCCTATCTTAAAATCTATAATAATGCAAGTAATATTATCTCTTCCACCGTTTTGCAGGGCACTATCAACAAGTGCATTTATTGTAGAGGAAGTTTCTTGATGTTTGAGCATAATGCTTTCTATCTTTGTATCTGGTAACATGTCCGTTAATCCATCTGAACATAGTAGTAACCTACATTCTTTATCTACCGAAAATGGTGGAATTATATATGGGTAATGAAACTGTTACGAAAAATCTAAACAAAGATTAATAAAATTATTCAAAAGTATAGATTTAGAACAGAAAACCCTTTGTATCGAGCAATCGGTGCAAACTCAACGTTTAATGCTTTTAATCCCTAATAGCCATGCTACCTAAACAGTAGCCGGAAACGGCAAGCTGACATGGTGCGAAAGCAGAAAAAACAGCATGGATGGCGCAAGGTGAAACAAAACAGATTAGTGTTGATGAATGGTAAATCATACGTGGCACATCAAAAACGTCTGCCCTAAACGCTTTCAACAATGGGTCTTTAGCAGGGAACGCCCTAAACTCTATCAGAGCATGGGAGACCCCCAACGACTATCTCCTTGAGGGAGAGTAAAACCGCAAGCTAATGGCGGAAGAAAAATGTTGCCCCGTGAATAACGGGTGAAGATATAGTCTGCGCTGGCATGAAAGTGTCAGAGGTCTGCTCGCGAGAGTAAGACTGCTATAGAAGTTGCGTTCTATGGTGAACAAGGTAAATATATACAAACTTTACAAAGTTATATAACTCCTTTATAATTATACAAAACTGTAAAGGAGGGCTGTTTAATGGAACTAATAAGCATAGGGAAATTTGCTAAAATGGTCGGCGTTACCCCCACTACGTTAAGGCGTATGCACCTTCGCGGTGATTTTATTCCTTATCATATAACGAAGAGCGGGACACGCTACTATTCAATGGAGCAGCTCAAAGAGTTTTCATCCGGCTCGCGCATTTCCGAGAAAATTGTGATTGGCTATTGCAGGGTTTCAACTCCAGCACAAAAAGACGACCTTGAGACACAAGTCCAGAATGTGAAATCTTACATGTACGCGAAAGGTTACAAGTTTGAGATTATTACGGACATAGGTTCAGGCATAAATTACAAGAAAAAAGGACTGCTGGAGCTAATCAACAAAATCAATAATCATGAAGTCTCAACGGTGGTAGTGCTATACAAGGACAGGCTAATACGGTTTGGATTTGACCTTCTGAATTACCTTTGCGAAATCAACGGCGTGAAAATTGAGATAATCGACAACACCGAATACAGCAAAGAGCAGGAATTGACAGATGACCTAATCCAGATAATCACAGTATTTGCTAACCGTCTTTACGGCCAGCGTTCCAAAAAGACTAAGAAACTGATTGATGAGATAAAGCAAAATGCTAAGGGCAGTCAAGATTAAGCTAAATCCCACGCCGGAACAGGAGATTTTGTTCTGGAAAAGCGCGGGGACAGCTCGGTGGGCGTATAACTTCTATCTTTCAGAAAAAGAGCGCGTCTATCATGAGTATCTGATTAATGGCATGAACGGCAAAAAGGATATTTCAGGGTGTGAAGTCAGAAAATACATAAACAACGTGCTGAAAAAGACAACGCACAAATGGTTATCAGAAGTCGGAAGCAATGTCATGAAACAGGGTGTCAGGGACGCAGAAGAAGCATATCGGCGATATTTCAAAGGACTGTCCGACAAGCCGTGTTTCAAGTCAAGGCGCAGAAGCAAAATCAGCTTTTACGTGAATTACGAGAGCTTGAAACGTATGCAGGGCGGATTTCACGGTGAGAAACTTGGTTTTGTCAGAACATCACAGCCATTACCTAAACTCCGTAAGGGACAAAAATATTCCAATCCCCGAATTTCATATAACGGCAAATACTGGTACTTATCGATTGGATACGAAGCCAAAGAAGAACCAAAGCCGGAATTAAGCGGTGTAAGTCTCGGAATAGATTTAGGTGTTAAGGATTTGGCGATACTCTCAGATGGAAGAGTGTTCAAAAACATTAACAAGACGCATGAAGTCCGCAGGCTGGAGAAAAAACTCAGGCGTGAACAAAGGAAAGCGTCCCGCCGTGTTCGGCAGAATATCAAGAGCTATGATACAAACCGCCGTCCGATATGGAAACGTCCGCTGAAGGAATGCCGGAATGTAGAACGCCAAAACAGAAAGATAAGATTGCTCCATAAACGGATAAATGACATTCGCACGAATTACTTGCACCAGACGACAAGAGCGATAGTGAAAACCAAGCCATCGCGCATAGTAATGGAAACGCTGAATGTGAAAGGAATGCTAAAGAACCGTCATTTGTCTAAAGCAATAGCGGCGCAGAAATTCTATGAGTTCAAACGTCAAATGCTGTATAAGTGCGCGTCATTAGGGATTGAGCTTATAGAGGCCGACAGATTTTATCCGAGTTCAAAGACATGTTCGAGGTGCGGACATATTAAGCGGGATTTGAAGCTTAAAGACCGTACATATGTTTGCCCAGAATGCGGGCTTGTGATAGACAGAGATTTGAACGCGGCAATAAATTTAGCAAATTACAAAGTTTAAGAGAGTTCACAAGCAGGAACACTTAAACATGTACCTATCGCTACTAGGGAATTAAAGCCTGTGGAGAGCTATACCAAACGAAAGTAGCCAGCAATATCAGCGAAATCGGGTTCGATGAAGCAGGAAGGCATATCGCGAGAGTGCCACAGTATAAATAGTATGAACTTTGTATAAGATTGTACATATTTATCGTAGCGGAAGTTTTCTAAATCCATACTGGTCAGCCTCAGCTCCATTACTCCATGAAGTTGTATCTTCCCCGATAGCGTAAACCTCACCTGAAGGCGGGTCAACATCAAACTTTGGAATATCAACAATAATCTTCACATCTTTAGTGTCTGAACCGTAGTTAGTAGTTACGCTGACAGGCACAGAATACTCTCCCGGCTCATCAGGAGAGCCTGAGAAAGTGCCCGTGCTTGTGTCAAAATTCATACCGCTTGGAATACTGGAAGCAGTCCAATTTACGCTAGTTATATTCTTAGGCATGGTCTTAACTCGTTTTAGTTACGTTAGTTCCTTTGACGGTGTAAGAAGTCATGACTTCATCAGCGACAGTATTAACGACCTGATTAGGAGTAATGACGGGCAACCATGCATCAGGAATAGCTACATTTATAGTTATTGGTTTAGTGTCTCGTCCGTAATTAGTTACAACTGTTACCTGAGCAGTGTATTTGCCAGGGTCAACAGTAGGAGTACCGCTGATTACTCCGCTGTTTGAATTGATAGACAAAGCAGCGGGAAGACCTGTAGCACTCCAAGTAACGCTAGTTATATTTTTTGGCATATTTTTGCCTCCTTATTATGTTAAGGTTACATTTTCGCCTTTTATTTGATATGGTGAAATTTCTTCATCAGGAATTGCATCAATGAATTGTCCAGCATATATTATGGGAGGATATTTCTTATCAACTAATTCCATAAGCCTTTCAATTTGTTCTTTAGTGAGGTGGTAATGACCTTTTTCGTCTCCGCCTAAAAGATTATTTAATTCTTCATGATTAGTCGAGCTGCCATTATTTTTTAAAGGCGGGTCAATGCCAGCGAAGCCAATATCAAGTTCTTCAACTTCAGGATATTTATATCGTTTGTAAAACTCCTCGAAGAGTTTTTTCATAGCGCATCACACTTACCTCTACTGTCTCCAGCGGCAATTAGGGCATATACCGTCAACAGTCTGAGTGCCGCAAATTTCGCAGTAGTCATTAGTAGCAATGGAATTGCTTGCTTCGATCTCAAAGACTTTGCGAGTAAATTCGTTGAGTAAAGCTCTGTAATCAGCCTGTATTGCATCAGCAGTGTAACTATTATCCGTGATAGCCGCCCCTAAATAAGCTCTCTTAAGTTTTTCAAAGTATTTGGCGTACTCAGCCTGCAACTTTACGATAGTTATATTCGTATCTGTCTGTGAAATGCTACCATCGTCTGGTGGTTCAGGCTGATTATTAATTTCGTCCTCGTCATAAATTGGTGGTTCAGGCTGATTATCTATTTCCTCCTCCTGCTGTTCAACTTCAACAAGACTACCATCCTGAACAATATAATAGCCATTAGTAATGACTTCTAAATCATCGTCAGTTATAGTTATATTTGGAACTGGAATGTCGTCAAAATTCTCACTTGATGGGTAAATACCTAAAATTTCTCCAGTTTCTTCATTGTAATGAATGTAATACATTTTTTGCCTCCTTATTCTTTTAACGGCTCTACATATTCCACTATTAATAGACCTGGGTTACCACTTGCCTCTGTGTTTCCTAGCATATATCCACCAGAGAAAGAAGCACCTTCACCATATGGAGAGAATATTGTTTTAGTCGAGTTTAATGCATAAATGAAGTCTGCTGTAGAATCTGATATATAGTTCTTAGTTTTAAGTGTATGTAAATGCGGGGCACTGGGATTAACTTGACATATCATTGAAGAACGTACAATACTAGAATTATCTGTAATAATCATCTCTGCATTTTGATTACCTGCATGTCCCGAACTTCCGCCATTTCCTCCTGCAATTCTCATTATTACCGCATCATTCAATGCTACTACGCTATCTGAGCCTCGGTAACCTTTATCATCGTAAGCACCATACCCTCCAACTCCCGGACGCAAAGATAATATATCTCCAGGTTTTACTTTCACTTCTAAATCTTTAAAGCATCCGCCAGTCCAGCCTGCATATAACTGCCCTAGTAATGTTCCTAATCCTCCGCCTCCGCCACAGCCAGAAATAGTGATACGGCTTACACCTTCTGGTATTGTCAGCTTATAAGGATAGGTAGTTATGTGGTCTTTATCATTATTTTTCTTTCCGCCGGCAGGATTAGCGTCAAAGTAATTTAACCTTACTAAATGCATTTCCTTTACCGTATTATTAATTACCTCTGTTAAAGTGTCCTCTAAATTATCCAAATCCGATTTGTTAGCCTTATCTTGTAGCCATTTGTACAGCCAATATCCTGCACCTGCGCTTAAGGCATTAACAGAACTTGTATCAGAATAACTATGAGAAACAGTAACTTTGTTAGCAATAATTTTTTTGTCAAGTACGTATCCTTGTTTTGCGCTAAGAAATGCATTAGGGCTTCGATTATCTAGACCGTCATATGGTTTAGGTATGCTGCCATTGATTAAATTAGTAAGATTTGTTTCAAGATTGTTGACAGTAGTGATGTCTGCTTTCTTTTCTACGAGGGCTTTTAGCTCTTTGCCCATTTCAGCACTCAGTGCTTTATCACTTCCGCCGGTAGTAAGGTCATTTATTACGTCCGGTTTCACATAAGGCAAAGACTTCCAAGCAGTTGTTCCATCTCCTACTTTCAAACGATTAGCAGTTTTGTCATATGCTACTTCACGATTTTTGAGTATTGGATTTTTATTTTCCCAATTAGCAGTAGTGTCGCCTCGTACTAAAAATATAGTATTTGTAGCCATTATGCATCAACTCCTGACTACTACGGGCGTGTAATTGTTCTGCCTACAATTCTTCCGTCTTCATCGTAATCAATTGTCATTACTTCGCCAGTGCTCGCTGTTATCTTCTGTAATATACTGTCTCCGAGCCAAGTAAGAGTTGCAGTTACTCCGTCCTCAAAAACTATTCTCTGCGGCTTTACTCTGTCGCTTCGGTATTCCAGAGTATAGCTCATACCGAAAATTCCCAGTCCGTTAATCTGGTCAGAGATATTGCCTAACTTATTATCAACACCATCAATAAGCCCCTTCAGTTCTACGCCCATATTTGCACTAAGAGCTGATGAAGAGCTTTTAGTTACTAAGTTATCTTCAACAGTTACACCTCCGTTAGCAACGTTGTCAATTAATCTTTTCAGTTCTTTTCCGCTAGCAGCACTCAATGCATTTGTTGTGCTGGTTAAGTTAGCCCAACCTTTTGAGTAATCTTCAACCGTTACTGTTTTTATTCCACTCAAAGCTGTATTAAGAGTGCTTATTTTGTTATTCAGTTCTTTTCCCTGTTCGGCTGTAAGTGCTTTATCTATACCGCCAGTTACTAAATCATTCACGAGTTCAGGGCTGCAGAAAGGTAAATCAGTCCACCTTGATACCCCATTACCTACTTTCAGACCGTGCTTATCCATATCAGCACCAATTTCACCTAAATCAAGCACAGGGTTCACAGAAGCCCAATTTGCTGTACTATCTCTACGTATTTTTATCTTTATGTATGTTGCCATTACGAATTATCACTCCTTTATTTGAAATTTATGCGCCGCCGCCGTCTAATGTTTCTGTATGCTCTGTTTCTAATGGTACAGGCCATCCAATGAGACAAGCTAACTTCTGCATCCAATTCTCTCCATACTCACCATCTCCGCCGTCATTGTTCCACCAATAGACACAAAAGCGGTCAGCTATTCCTCGTTCAATCATTATTTGCGCCTCCTCCGTCTGCCCATAAATCTACATTCTCAAGATACTCATCATAAGTTACTGACGCATCTCCTCCATCAAACCAGAACTCTTCGTTGAGCAAATATTCAGCCTCACCAGTTGAAGCGAAGCCTCCATCAAAATCATGCTCATTAAGTAAGTCTATGATTTTAAGCCACTGTTCTTTAGTGAGGTGGTAATGTCCTTCGTCATTGCCGCCTAAAAGATTATCCAGTTGTTCATGGTCAAGCACCGAATTATCCATCTTCAAAGGCGGGTCAATGCCCGAAAAGCCTATGATGAGTTCATCAATTTCAGTTTCATCGTATCTTGTGAAAAATTCATTGACTAACTCTTCGTAACGGCTCATTCAACCGCCTCCGCATCTATGCGTACAACGTTAATGCCGTCAACTCCAATCACACGCACAAAAGGTGCTCTGTCCCAGCTAAGTACTGTTTCATAATTGCCTGTGATTTCTACTCCTACTTTTGAGCTTCCTGCGTAGAATTTTACTGTTCCCTGCTCAACCGAAAACTTCAAACGGTATTTATTGCAGTGTTCGAAAGTAAATTTGCGTTCTATTTCGCAGCCAAACTTGAATGTGCCACTAAGCATAATTGAGTCAGGAACAGGAGGATAATCAGCATTAACGAGTTCAAGGCCAAGTTCCTGATAAGGCACCCAAAAATTGCACAAGTAATTCTGTTTAGGTGGAAAACTATATAATTTCCCGTTATGTGAATAATTTATTGCTATATTTCCGTTATTTCTAAATGTTGGCATATTTTCACCTCATTTCCCTAGTCTATTTACCAATTGCTATGTAGCTGCAATACAAATATTTCCATTGGCGATATGCGCCCTTATAAAAGTCTTGTACCATGTACTTAAATCCTGTCTTGCTTATATCTTTAACTTGAATCATATTATCAAGTGCACCAGTTGCTCCATCATCTACATCAGCCTCAGTACCCGCTGTTACTATGAAACAACTATCAGAGAATGCTTTTGAAAATGTTACTGCATGTGCTGCCTCTGGTGCTGCATTATATTCATCTGGAGTTATTCGCACTCGTCCCCACTGAATTATCAAATCATTCTTGAACTTTACCCAGCCATTACCATCAATTACACTGCTTGTTATTCCGTCTCCAGTTGCAGGGATACGACTATCTATCTGAGAGGTTAAGCCATTAACACGGCTTGCATCTATAGTAGCATTAGTCAGCTTGCCTACAACTTTTGAGGCATCTAATGTTCCGCTTATGTCTGAAAAACTTAAACTCGGTTTATAATTCGGGTGCGGGTTTGTACTATCAATATGCTTCTGCAATGCGGTATTGATATTACCAATTGAGCCGTTGACATCATTTGCACTAACTTTCCCTGAATCTAATGCGTTAAGACAGCCGTAAATTCTCTTTATTTCTTGTATATGCTTGCCAAAAGCATCACGTGTAGTGTCTCCGCCGCTCCTGAAATTCACAGGGTAGGCTTCACTGACTGGCGTACTCCATACTTTACTCATAATTTTTTTACACCTCTACTGTCTCTAATCCTATTGTTGAAACTGCACAGCCTCCGCCTCGTATTTTTATTTCTGGCGTTACTGCCCATTCTCTTACTATGAACCTGCGCCTAGAAGTCAAAACGCTTCCATCAGGGAACAATGGGTCAGTGTCTTCACTAGCAAATTGAGTATCATTAGGAGGGTCAAAAATTCTGTCAACACTTCCGCCTGCAGAGAACTCCATAGAATATTTTCCTAAACAAAGCTCTGCTTTACATTCAGGCATTAGCTGAAACGAAGCAAATGCTCCCTTAATCAACGTCTGCATTCCTGATAATATCGTCCCTAACTTCATGTAAGCATCTATCTCTTTAATATCTTCAGTTCCGCTGCTGTTGCGCATATCGTCCTGCGTATACCAATCATTCACTTCATACAAGTCGCATCCAATAAAGACGAAAAGTGAATTATCAACTCCAGTAGCGTAAACAATTTTTTCAGGGAACTCAAACGTTGTCCAAATCCCGCGGGCGTAATAGAGCACCCAAATTTTTTTGCTCTCATCATTCGGCACTACCCACAGTTGCTGTTTCACAGGCACGTCAAATAGACGCGCAGTATTATCAAGTTCTGGAGTTAATGCATTGCTCACTTTTCTATCCGGCCAAGCTGTACGAACTTCTCCGTAATTAACTACAGTAGAGAGTGTTGCTATACCTGCTGTAGTTGCGTAGAAAATATCATTGCCTATTGCACAAACGCTGTTTTGGCTGAATGTGCCGGTGTTATGTGCTACTTCTACTGCCTGCAAATCTGAAGAAAAATCTCCTGTTACTCTCCATATTGTGCCCTTGTCTGGTTCACCTGGAGGAGATTTGAAGACTATCAAATCTTTTGAGAGCGGAACTACTGCATCAATTTTCATGCCGTCCTTATAGCCTACGTCCAGCCATTGTGCGCTGCTAGAGTCATTCTCATCATTTGTCCAAGAATTAGCACTTTCACAATCTCCGACTGCTGAGAAACGTATTCTATCTTCGCCATCTTCTTTGCACACAACACCTACACGGCCATTACGCACAAAAACCAACCGACAATTTACTGGCGCACTCATTATCGTCGAATACCTAGGGTACGGATTATCCGTGAACTTCTGAAGCCTTCCTCCTGCTGTAAACAACCAGCAATTTCTGTCTGTATCTGCTTCACCGTCTCCATCAGTATCTATGCTTTCCACCCATGGGACTATCGACATTTTGCCATCCCAAGTACTTAGCCAATTTACGCCAGCCTGCGTTATCGGCCAAATATTATTCCATCGGAAATAGTACAACATTGGTGAATTAGACGCTCTAGTTATAAATCCCCGCCTCCCCAGCACTGGAACTACATCACATATAGGTATTGAGTATGGGAACCGTCCAGACCAAACAAGCCCTCCGCGAACTTTCATGCATCCTGTGAGAGGTGAGAACTCTACATTCACTGCTTCTTTCAGCTCATTCTTTGCCATGCTCTCACTTGGAACTGCAAGATTTAGTCCGCCGTCAAAGCCGGTGTAAAACATTCTCTGTGCATTTGCGTGCTTATTGCTAAGTGTTGGCATTACCTGCCCCACCTCCATAGCCGAGCAGCATTAAGTCCTGAGAAACATTAAATTCGTGCTTATTCAGTGCATATATTGCTGCAAGTGCACATATACTCATCTCTTGGTCTCGCTTATAGGGCAGGTTCGAAGATAGAGAATAACTTGTTACGTATGGCAGGCGAGCAAAATACCGCACAGGCATTACATTTTCATCACCGTAGTACGTTATAGTTCCGCCGACAATATTCACCGGCACAGCTCCGCACATCATCAAATAGTCTGAAGGAATAGTTGACCCAGCCGAAATTGACATCGTCTTTAGAAGGCGAACATCTCCGTTTGCTGCCTGACGCACTGAATATTCCTCAACTGCTCTGTCTAGGTAAGTTAAGAGTTCTTCTGTTCCTTCAGGCTCTTCCAAGTTTACGCCGCCTGAATTATTCACATAGCCTGTTGCTTTTTCATCAGCTATGAACCTGCGTACTGTTGCTACCATACCGTTTGGGGTCATCGCTAAATCTTGCCTCCAAGTACTTGCGTCGGCCCGACATCAGTGAAGTGTGAAACTTCTCTTACTGCTAACGTCTGGCTGCACTGCTCTACTATTTGCGTAGCTAATGCTGCATTATTACCAAACAACGCAAGACTTATCTGCTGAATATATGCTTCCATAGATATTGGAACATCTAAGTTGTCTCCTAGTCCCTTAACTCTATTAGGCACATAGTAATACTCCAAACTGTATACGTTAGGCTTTGCGTAGATTGTGTCATTAATTATTCGATACGTTCCATCAGCAACAGGCAGAGTAGTAGTAGGGATTGCTTCACCGTCATCACCAATTAGCTGATGAATACGCACAAAATCACTCGGAAGAACTGCATAACCTACACTTGGGATAGTTAAAACTGCTTTTTTCTGTGCTGCATACACATAACGTTCACTTAAACGGCCATAAAGAAGACTTGCTGCTTGATTTATGCTTTCGATTAATTCATAGTCTGAATATTTTATGCCCTGCATATCTTTGAGTGCATAACGCAGGGACTTAACTAATCTCACTACGGGTATTGCCATATCTATACACCACCTTCACAGCATTTCCAGTGCGGAAATCTTTTTAACAGCCTACGAAATGCTGCCCTGTCATTGTTGTGAGTGAAGCACAAGTAATCCAAGTCGTAATTAGCTTCAAGCATAGCAGCCTCTTCGACTGGGATACGAGCAACTTCACGACCGATTACCTGTCCTTTGTCATCACGGATAAAGCCTTTGCCGACTTCATTCAACGTCTGCCAGTTCAGTTTTTGTTCTGCATCTGTATTGAAATGATTAAGGAGCCGAATTTCTTCTCCGTGCTCCTCTAGTTCCTGCTGTATCATTACTAACCATTTTCATCTGGCACTATGCCGTTGCAGTTATCAATCATGAAGTGAGCTTTTTCGGCACGCATCTCTAATGTCCATTCGCCATTTACATATTTTCTTTGCATATCGCTCATCTTGGGCATGTCGCCGGTCTTGAAATTCCTCAGGAATGCCTTCTTGATATATTCGGGACTTAATCCATACACTACATCATTAGGCACAAAACGGTCAGTCATGCAGTGAAGAGTTCCGAAATCTGTTTCTAATACTGAAATCATATGCGTTAATTTCTTTGCATTACCGGCATCTAAATACTTTGTCTGATTTGCTGTGAATGTCGATATTACCCTCTTATTTCTCGGCGAAACTAAAAGAATGCTCGGTTTCCCGCCTCCTGTCCATGTCTGCTCAAGTGCTGTGTTGATTTCAGTGAATGTTAAGTTATTCGTTACTGACCCTGGCAATGTAAATACATTCGTTGTAATCCAATACGGCAGACCTCCAAATATACGCGGAGTAGGCGGGGTCATACTTCCTATAGACCTTGTATTCTGTGTTACTATTGTCTGCTCGCAATCAAATGCTATCTCTTTCAGGGTTTTTGCCAACTGATACGCTATTTCTGAACGTAATCCATACTTCAATACTACTTCCTGAGTGTCTGTTACATGTATGCCTCTATGCATTATCTGCGTATAGTTGAACAATCTCTGACGCTCATCTACATTCATTGTGAAGTACGTATAGCCTTCATTCTGCTGGTTCACCTGCGGTGCTCCTAATTCATCTTCAAGCCATTCATGCATTACTGCTATTGCTTTCGTTTTCCCTATCCTTGAATATAATGGCGTATCATAGGGCGATATATTCGTTATAATATCTGATACGTCTTCCTTATTTCCTACTGCTGTGTAAGTGTTCCAACCTGCTCCTGGCATTATTAAATTACCTCCTCAATTTTGTTTTTATCTTCTAATAAGATTTGTTTGCCGTACTTTACCGCACATGCAAGTTCAATTTTGCATCCGCTAGCTTTCATAAAACCGTCTGCAAACAGTACGTAATCTGCAGCGGCCATTCTTTTGATACCTTCTCCTAAGCATTCAAGAGGGTCATATTTGCTGTCTGTAATGAAGTTTTCTATCAGCATTACAGGCTCATGCAAATATTCTCCTGCCAACTCTAATAATTTCTCTTGCTTACGGCGGATTTCATCTTCATGCAATTTCCCCATTGGCAGAGAAACAAATATCTTTTTTATTCTCATCACTCCCTAACTAACAACGGCCAGTGCTCTTTACACCAGCCGTTGAATATATGATTTCTTTGTTACACAATCCCCATTTGCATTAATGCCCTTGCCTGTCCATCTGGGTCAAGATTACCGAAGCCTCTCATGTCCATTCGTCTGCGTCCTTCATAGCCGCTTCCGCCTGTGCCTTCAAGTACTGGAGGGCGATTACTGCGTCCAACATTTGGATAGCCTCGTTCTGACCTGAACTCCTGATACCAATTTGAGAGTACACCTTGTATGCCTCTGAAATCTCCTCCGCTGCGCCTAATATATTCCATAAATCCGGCATCTACCTGCGCAGGAGTTACTTTTGCTTCTCTTAGTTTTCCGCTGAACCATCGGTCAAATTCTGCGTAATCAGGCTGCCTAATTAATGCTGCATTGAAGTCCTGCAAATTCCTATAGTCATTCGCTACTTGCTGATATGCGGCTACCTCTGCATTACGTCTATTCGATAACTCCTGCATTGCTAAATTCAAGGCTGCTCGATGTTCACTCTCATATTCGTCAAAGTCATCCGGGTCATCAAGTCCTAACTTTTCACAAGCTAACTTCTGCGCATCTTCAGCTAATTCTTTCGGTGTGTACTGCTGAGGCGCATTGAACATCGGCGGAGTTGTAGGTCTCTGAGCCATACTAAGCTCCATCTGCCTGCGCTGCATTTGTTCTCGAACCAAAGGCACAAAATCACGAACATCACCTTCAAGACGATTTACGTCCCACTGTTCAAAAGGTGTTTGCCTCAGTTCATCCTGAGTATATAACGGCGGAGCTTCAGGAGTATCGTCCATAATGTTATCGAAAAATTCATCACTGAACTCGATATCGCCGTCGTTATTAATTGCTACTTCAGTTGGAGTTTCTGGCTCTGGTGAATAATCTTCACTTACTGCCGGTTCACTTTCTGGATACACTGGGCCGTCTGCTGATGCGTCCCATGTTCATGACTGTTCACTACTCACTGACTGCTGCTGCAACATCTGTTCGTCCATCTGTTGAGACCTCCTTCAGTCTTGCACGTATTTTGTCCCAGTACTCTGTCTGCTTACGCTGATACATTCTTCTGTCCTGAATTGATGGCAGATACTTTTCGAAATCTGCATACTCTTCTTTCACTATTGCCTCAATGCGTACATCAAGCTCTATACCTTTCTTAGTCGCCATTTTTTATCAACTCCTTTTCTGCTAAGTCTCCACTGTCTATGCGGGACTGGATTAAACTTACAAATATATTCATCACGCGCAGATAAAGTACTAATCCTGTTGCATCACTATCGCGCTCAAAATCCTGCGTTTCTAGCTGCCTAATTATGTTCTCTCTCTGCTCATTGAATATCTCAAATAACACTTCTTGCGCTGCTTTGTACTTACGACCGCGTTCTGCTTCCTGCATAAGCTCTTCGCGTTCTCGGTCGGGGTTGTACTCCAATGTTCTCAGTTCTTCTTCCAATACTATTACTCCTTTCTGGATTTACTGGCCTTTCAGCCACCTGATTAGTTTGCGCTTCAAACACTCTAATACTCTTCTTAATGCTGGTATTCTCAAAGCTATTACCATGCACCCTCCTAATTTTGCCTACAAAAAAGCACCCCGTCTTGGGAGTGCCTAATGTTTCACTTTTTGACATTAAGTCTTTTCACTTTGGCTCACTATCAAGACAATTCACATAAATACCATCGGACACTTTTTCTGTGCCTGACCGCAATATCTCTAAGTATTCATGATAGTAATATACTTTTTTATTCTTACTATTCCCTGCGCATTCAAGAATGCCCAAATCGCATATATCTTTTATAGCTGCGGATACTGTATTGAAGCTCATGTGCGTGTCTCTAGAGGCTTGTACCTTCTCAAAAACTGGATGTCCCTCCATGTATGTAAGTAACTTGAGACTTCTTTTCGCAGCACGCCCTAACTTACTTAGCTGCTCCTTAACTCGTTCACGCAATCTTGAGAGAGCATCTATTGTTTTTATTGCATTCTCAGCACTCTCTGATAATGCCTTTAGAAAAAATTTTATCCACTGCTCATAATTCCCATTGCGCCTTACCTCTTCTATTCTGTCGTAATACTCTATGCGGTATTTTTTCATAAAGTATGATATATATAACGCTGGCGTGCTAAGTACTTCTCTAGACATAAGGTACAGCACTATTAGAAGCCTTCCTATTCTTCCGTTACCATCTAAAAATGGATGTATTGTCTCGAACTGATAGTGTATAAGTCCTGCCTTAATTAATACGTCTGTATCATCATCTTCATCATTAATGTATTTCTCCAAATCAGACATACTTTCTTTCATGTCCTCAACATTAGGCGGTACATATTTAGCTGTTTGTATTGAACTTGAGGCACTGCCTATCCAATTTTGGCTATGACGATATTCACCTGGATGTTTTTCCTCTCCGCGCGTCCCTGATAGTAGTATGCTGTGCGCACTGCGTATCAGTCTCGAACATATAGGTAATTTCTTTAGCAATCCTATTGCTGCATTCAATGCACGAACATAGTTCACTACATCTTCTACGTCTCGATTTTTATTAGCGTCTATAGTTGGGTCTAATATATCTTCAAGAGTCGCTTGCGTACCTTCTATTTGGGAAGACATTAAGGCTTCCTTGCGCACATACATTGCTATGAATAATTCAACGTTAGGAATTTGTGAAGATTTGCCCTCAAATACTCCTATCAATCTATGGGCTTTTGTCAGCTCATCTATCATTTCATCATCCATAAGCAACATAGGGTCAGGCGGAAGCGGTGAAGGTACAAACGACTTGTAACTTGCTTCACCAGATAAATTATTACGGTAATATCCTGCGCGTTTTTTGTTTTGCATCATTCAGCCTCTTTCGTGAAATTGAAATTACTGGCTGAATTTTATACAACTTATTTCAGTTTTGCCACTTTTTTGAAATTCTATACAGACTTAACCACGGCCACGCGGTACATCATCATCTATTTCTGTGTAGTGAAATAGCCCCTGATTTCTTACAAAACGCATAAGGTCTTGTATTGAGTTTATCCCTAAATAACTAAGCTCTCCATTATTTGCCTGTTGTATTAACATGTTCCAAGTATTATGGTCTAAATAGTAAATCTTATTACCCAATTCAATTTTTCCGTAGTTCCCATCTCTTCCTACCCATGCAGCGTCTTCCTGCATATCCGCTCTTCCGGTCGGAAAAGGTGTCTTTACTTGGCCCACTCTTCCGTAAATGTTTCGTCCAAGCGGAGCTTTAAGTCTTGGGGAACTGAATGCGCGCCTGATTTCACTTAATATATCACTCCACAAAGATGACCCCGAAATTGGCACTGTCGTCGGTTCGCCCAACTGCGGTTCGTAAGGTGGGGGAGCTACTCCCTGCTGTGGGTTTTGTATTATATTCGGGCCTATATCATTGTACATAGCGTTTTGTTCATGCGGAGGCTCTAGGTATTGTCTCGGCACTGGTGGCAATACCTCATTGCCATAAAGTTCTATATCTTCTACTTCTCCGCCATAAGGATTAACTCTAATAGCCATTTTATTCACTCTCTTTCTTAACCATACGGACGGCCTAGTTTGCGTCCGATACGTATTATTTTCGTTTCTAATTCTTCCATTTTTTCCTCTAGTTCCGCTATTCGGCGGTCATAGATAAACACTAGCACGCCAAGCAAAAAATCTGCCACAATGTGCAGAAAAGTCATCATTACTGCTCACCACCTAACATTGCAACGGGAGAAAGGCTTTCACTAATTCTTTCGCAGCTTCATATCCTTCCGGGCTGTTACGCACAAAACCCTCCCGCTCCAAGTAATTCATATCTCTAGATAACAGCCTCACACTATCTTGATATTGTTTCAACACTTCATCAGGCAATCTGTATCTCAATTCTTTTTGCGTCAATGGCCTTGAAAATTCGGACAGCCCCAAAAGTAAATCTCTGCGCCGTCTCATTGAAGGCGTTAATTTTCCGCCAAAACATACCTCATGGACGTAATTCTCCCACGTTACATTTAGTTGCTCGGCTAATATGCTGTCTGTCTGAGTATCTAATGCATCTGCAAATCCCTGCACTGCATACTCTAAAAATTTAAGTTCACCATTACGTTCTTGTGAAGATACTCGGAGTGTATCGCAGTAGGCATCTCTCGTATCGTTATAATACGAAGTCAAAAGATGTGCGGCTGTCAACGGTACTCCAGCTCTCATTAACATTCGGAACTCTAATACTCTCGCTCCTCGCCCATTTCCATCTCCAAATGGGTGTATCCATACAAAGTATAAATGCGCAACTATCGCTTTTAATATACCTTCTATCAGTGGGTGTTGCGAAGTGAAACCCCAATCGCTGGAAAGCCATTCTAAAAGTTTCTGTAACAAATATTCACAATCCTCAGCAGGTGCTCCTTTGTAAACACTACCTACTAGCACTGGGTATGTCCGTATTTCTCCTGGAATTATATGCGCTTCTGACTTTATGTCTCTCAATATTTTCGCGTTATCAGCTTTCAATATCTCAAGTGATACTTCACAGCCTTTTCCATTACTGATTTGACTGATTATTCCGTTATATACTGAAAGTACATTTTCTATTTCCTGCGCTTGGTATCTTCGCGACAAAGGAATTTGACTTGCTTCTCCGCGATATATCTTCTCTACGTCGTCTTCACTTAGAGTATTTCCCTCTATCGCTGTCGTTGCTCGTATACCCTTCTTCAATGATACTTGGTTCAGCTCTGCCTGCTTTTCAGGACGTAATGGAATACCGGCTAAATATTTACATTTGGCTTCAACAGCTCCTAAAAGCATCCACAACTTATAAGATACTTCTCGAAAGTCTAGCAAATAATTTATAAAACTATGCGTAGTCAAATACATTCTCTTATTCTCTGTCATATTACACTCTCCATTTAGGTTGATATTGCAATATTTTATTCATATATTTCACTACGTTAAGAGTTTTTATAGTTACTATTACTTCAATCTTCTCACATCTGCAAGCCTAACATCTGCTGTAAGGCATTTGCCCCAGCCTGCGCGTTTTGTTGAGCCTGTGCTGTTTCGGCTAACTTCTGCAACTGCCCCTGCTGTCTCTGCTGCTTTATTGCTCCATCTATCTTTTGCTTCGCGTCTTGTTCTCCCTGCTGCTGCGCCTGCATCGCCATCTGCTGCTGCATTGCCATGAAGAACTCCTGCTTCACTTGCTCAGGGTCTTTCACATAACTATTTGGGTCTCTAATTCCGCTCTCCTGCAATAATTTCTGTGCCGCGTGTGCCCATTCACCGGGCGTTATCGCTCCAAGCTGCATTCCCATCTGTGCTATTCCGCCCATTAAGTATGCTTGCAAGTTCTCTATCGTCTGACTACGTCTTCCTATTCCGGCCTCAGTATTCACATCTATATCAAACTCGCCCTTCAGGTCATCTGGACTTATCTCTAGCATCGTATTCTTCAGTCTTATCACTTGCGGCTGGTCTATGTACCTCTGGTTCAGCTCAACCATGAAACGCAGCATCTCGCCTACTCCTGTTTCAGCAAATGTCCGCACTATGTAATCTATTCTCTGTGCACTCGCCTTCTGAAGCAAACTAATTCCCGTAGCTGTTTTGTTAAGGCTAGAAGAGTCTGTTCCTTGATTGTAACGCGTGCGTCCAGTCCACTGCTCTAGTGCTCCTTCCAAGTACTCGAACAAATTCATAGTCCATGGTGCTAATCCCTGCTGAGGCCAAGGAAAGACAACTCCGCGCGGGTCAGCATTAGTTTTGATGTACTGTCGGCCCTCCTGAATGTCTTTCACATTCACTCCGGCCGCATTGATAAACCATCGCTGATTATTTGTATTTACTGTATTCACTAATAACTGGCGCATTAACGCTGTCTTGATTGTCTGCACTTCGCCTACTATTTCTGCTAGTGAAACATCTGCTAGCACCTTGAAAGGGTCGCGTACAGGAGATAGTGTGAAAATTGGGACACGTCCAAACGGGTTTTCCATCACTCGCAATACTTCATCGCCAACTACTGAGACTATCGCATCTTCAAGCATTCCGTCTCCGTTGATGTCCAGCTTCACATAGCATTCGTAGAGTTCTAACAGTGCCCGCGCTCCGTCTTCTTCATTGGGTCTGTTTTCTAGCTCATCATTCAGTTCGGTTTCAAATGTTCCGTAGATTACTCCTCCATTACCGGCTGCTTCTATCGCTTTCTCCACTGCTGCAGTGTCATACACTCTAATCTTGGCCTGCTTGCGTAAATGGTCGGCACTTACTGTTCGGCGATGTGCTACAAAATTTGCTTCACTCAAATTCTTTGCTTCGGGAGACCATCGTAAATCTGTTACACGCACTGGCTCAATTATTGGCTTGTTGCTTTTTACTCGGCCTATTCGATAAGCTACTTGATAATTTCCGAATATATCAGGCCCATATGCTGCCTCAATTTCACACCATTCATTCGCCTGAAGCTGCATCATCGTCATTGCATCTACATACTCTAGCTGTTCCTCCTGCCAATCTTCATTACGTTCCCACCAGATTTTTACTGCTCCTAGATTGTACTGAAACGCATCGCTGAACCAGTCCCAAAGCACTAGAAAACCTTTGTTCTGCGTCATTAGCTGAAAGTTTATTAACTCCTTCAACACTTCTGCCCGCTGCACATCTTCTTCATTGCGTCCGATTATTACTACTGCGTCATCTCCGCCAAAAAATGAGTTCATCACTAGCGGTATTGCCCACTGCACTACACTCCAAAAGTCAAAGCTCACAAAATCACTTTGCGCTGCCGTATTCCTAAATCTCCTCTTGTAGTATTCTCGGTCGGCCTCGTAAATTTGGTGTCTCATTCTTAACACTGGCTCTACTTTGGACGTGTAAAAATCATTCGCCCGCTGTATATCATTCAGTATTGCTTTCTTTATTCGATTATCATTATCGCGCTTGGCCATATCTTGCGCGTCTAGTATCTTTCTCATTATTACATCATTCCCGCTATAGGGTTCCATCCCTCATTCTCACTCCTTCCGTATTCAGGTTTGTTATAGTTGAACGGCTCCGTTGCCATTTGTTCCACGTAGGCTAAAGCATCTATTACATCATCATGTGCTCCGTTCGGATACGCTAGCAATTCACTCTCTATCTTGTCCAGCCAGGGGGCTTTGCTCTTAAACCACACTGTCCCTACTGCAAATCTTGGCTGCAATGTGTCTATTCGCAGTTCCTTCTTCTTCTCTGCTTTCAATGGCTGAAGCCTGAAGAATATTCCGCGTTTCGGCATCTCCTGCTCCAGAAAGTGCTGCAACGCTGCCTGATACGCTACATTCTCAACTCCGACACTCAAGGGCCGCCACTTCTGCACGGCTGAGAATATCGCGTCCATTGTCATGCTCGGATTGTACCGTCCGTACTCAACGTCAAGCACAAACCAATAACCGCCTTTATTCACTCCTACTGTTACTATTGCTGAATAATCTGCATTAGCTTTCTGACTTATCGCTAAGTCTACCGTCGTGTAGATATTCAGTTCACTCAATCTTGGCGGTTTGTCATAGTACCTGAAGTATTCTCGTTTGAATTTCTGGCTTTCGGGACTTATGCTCTGGCACATCTTTTCTCTGTACCATATGTCTGTCTTCCCTAAGAGTGCCCAATTGTCTCTGTCCTTCTCGATTTCCCATGTTGGCCACTTTGAAGGCCATGCACTGCTGCCGTCTGGCTTCAAAATTGGTATACGCCGTGTCGTGAATTTCAGGCTGTCTGAACCGCGTATTACTTTCTCGATTATGCACCGTTCTCCTAAGTTGTTGCCGATTAGAAATATTCGGGTGCTTTTGCCCAAAAAATAGACATCACTCAGAAACCAATCCCAGTCGCTTACGGTTACTGCTTCACTGCGTGCGTCTTCACTGTCTTGCGGGTCATCTATTATTACAAGGTCAGGTCTTTTGCTGCCCCATGATAAGCCTCGTAAAGCTGCTCCTTTGCCGTAAGCCTCGATACGAACTTTTGCTCCGTTGGTGTAATGCACTTCAAGTGCAAGCCCTGAATTATCTCGTACTTCAGAAACAAGGCTCTTCATGTCATTACTGCCTAGAAATTCTCGCGATACTTCCACTAATTTTTTGCTTGCTAATGTCTGAGTTGCGCATATTATTACCAAATAGCTGCGTTTTGCAGATGGATACGTCAACGCATGGAGTAAATTTGCCCGAATTACTATCTGTGTCTTTGCACTCTCTCGAAATGCTTCGATAGCAAAATTTTCCGTTCCTGTCAGAAGGATTTTGCTCCATTCTTCATGAAAGGGAGCGGGGTCTACATCATCTTCACTTGGTATGAATTTTTCTCGGAAAGTTATTAGGGAGTTCTTGGCCCGTTTTTCGGCCTCATATTCTTCTTGAATTTCTTCATTAGTCATTCTCGCGTTCCAACATTAATTCACGTATTTGCGCTTTCATGTCGGGAAGTCCTGTCAACTGCACGTCCTGTGTCTGCAATGGTTTCCCTTCTGTGCGGTTCAGAATTTCCTGTGCTGCTGCTAATTCTATTTTCGCATTTCCGCAATTCAAAAGCTCTAAGACTTTTCTCGCTGCGTCTATGCTATGTTCCTTTAAGAGTTCTTTCACAGCAGGATTACCTTTAGGCCGTCCGCTCGGATTGCCGGAAACTCCTTTGAGGAACTGTCCGCGTTCATCTCGCTTTATCGCTATCGTTTCGTTATCCATCTTCTGCATCACCTTGTTATTTTTAGTTGTTTACATCTATCTCAATCGCTGGATTGCCTCTCGTTCGAAAAGATATTCCCTCTATCGTATGCCCTTTATATACAGGGATAACCAACAAATATTTCCCTGAACTCGTATCTCTTACATCACCAACATAAGGTGTCAACAATCCATCATTACCATCTGCCTCAATATGTACCCAAAGAAGGTACGAGTCATCTATATCACAATTAAGGCCATATGCCGCTTTGAAGTCCGTATAATTGAACGAATTATTGTCTGCTCCATCAAAAGGATAATTGCAAATCAGCTTCTTCAATGCCGTCAAATGCTCTATTCCCTTTAGGTTCGTTACACCCATAGACTGAGCATTTATTCTCTGAGCTTTGGAAATCTCAACTTCACTCAATTTTCCATCGGCGTTAGTATCAAAATTTGTGCTCACATAGCTACGGAATTTCGCATCTGGAAATGTTGTACTGTCTATGTTCACGTCTCCAAATGCTGGTGTACATAACATTACTGCCATACTTATAATACTTAACAATTTTTTCATAATTTTTTCCTCCACTTTCTTATTGTTTATTGTTACATAGCGGTTGCTGTACCGTACATTTCTGATTTTATTGCGTCTAATAAAACATTCACAGGAATATATACCACCTGTGTTCGCCAAGACTTTCCGCAATGTTCTGTATTAGAGTATTTCGTGGAATATTCCTTCAGCCATTTATCCTTATTGCTCAAAAATGCCATTCTCAATAACTGATAAGGCAACAAATAATAGTTATTGGTATCTGCTGCGTCAAACGTATACAGTATGAAGTCAACATTCGTTTTATCTGAGAGCGTCCAGCCTAATTTCCCTTCATTCTTTTCGTCTGGGCATATGCTCCAAACTTCTAGCACTAAATCTTCTTTTCCATTCTTCCAATATTTGGAAATTCCTTTATCTCGTGCCTTTATATCTACTCCAATTTCGGCTCCGCCCTTCAGTGTCGCTATATAATCAACACCTTTGCGGTCGGTCTCAACGTCTGTCTTTCTCACTTTTATGCAGTTCGGTATCGCATGTTTCAATATCTCTGCGTCCCGATTTCCTCGTTCTCCCTGCGAAAATCTAAGCCGTTCATTGAAATCGTAATTCACGCATTTTCACCCCAAACTGTCCAGCCTTCCCGCTCTCTGCGCCCGAATATATCTATATACGGCCCGTAGCTGCAACTCTCGACTAATTTGTAAAATTTGTCTGGCTTCTCACTGTGAATTTTTCCGCATGGAGCTTCGAACCATGTCCCCATGTCATGACGTTTCAATGGCTGGCTTCCCTTCACTCCGAATAATACGTGCTCGGTCTGGCTGCGAAAATAATTTCCTACTCCAAAATGAGGTTTTATCCATGTAAGGCATGTTATATAACGAAATCCCCAAGCCTCGATTAGCCTGTGTGCTTTGAATATGCTTCGGTTGGTTACCCAGATATACAAATGACTATTCGCATCTGCTATTTTAGCTATCGGCAAGGCTTCGATTTCTTCTATCGTCATTGTATGATAACTCGGTTTTATCCTCCCGAACGCGTCATTATCTCCTTCTTCTGAGTAGTCCCATGCTGGGTCAATTACTATCGTTTGAAATAGTCCCTGTGCTTCTAATGGATTATTAATCGCCTGAACTTTTTCTGCGTTCTCTTGACGCGCTGCTTCTCGACTAGCCTCTTTCACTGCTCTTTTTTGTTCCTTTATCATGTTTAGTACCAGTGAACGAGAAACTATATCATCATTTTCTCGTGCTTCTGCTTTCGCCTGCTCTACTATTTCTGGGTGTGAGGCCAACTGCTGAAATCTCTGTACCTGCCGAACCGTAAATCCAGCATCTCGGATTGCTTCGCTTTTCGGTTTGTTGCCTGCTGCGTAAACTGACTTACGCACTGAAACAGACTTAGCACTTTCCTTTACATCTTTGGCAATCTCTGCCTTTTCTGCTTCATTTCTTAAGCTGCTCAAAGCGACACCGCTGTCGTTTTGTCCTCTTGGATGCTGATTATTACCAAAAGGATTATTATTCTTCGCTTGGGGGAGTTCCCGCATCAACTGTCCTATTCGCACTTCTGCATCTAGCACCGCTTCTGATATTGCCTGCGCCTCTTCTAGTTTCTGCTTCCTCACTGACTTCGCTAATCCTACTTTTTCTATCGCTCGAATTTCGGCTCTCACTGCTACTAATTTTTCGCGCCCGATTAATACAAATTTACTTAAATCTTCTATCGTGTCAGGCATTTCATAACTAGGCATTACTGCTATTTCATTCATGTCTTCAATCTCCCTTCCGCTTCTCCTTTTTTCTCTCCTTAAAGGCACAAGAAAAGCACGGGTAGAAAGGAGAAAATCCCGTGCTTATTCACTTCGCGCGTCGTGTCTTGTGCTTACTGCTTTCTTATACGCCAAGTTCTGGACTTGAACCAGTACCTTACTGCTCTTACAGTCTATGCTTCCTCTACACCAACTTGACATGTTGGAGCCGAATGCAGGTCTCGAACATGCTTCCTACTGTTTACAAATCAGTTGCTCTGCCATGTTGAGCTTATCCGGCATTAACGCCCTCTCTTTACAGTCGAGGTAAACTGTGCATTATTACATCCTCTTCATATTGACAAACCGCGTACACTCACAAGCGTTACTTGCCCGTCTTGCCCGTCCTTGATTACCATTCTCACAAATCGCTTCGGTGATGAAGCAGTTATTAGGGTCTGCACTGCTATTATGCAGTAATCTGTACCATCATCTTCTTTAGAGCCAACATAAAGCACTGGCTCATATTCTGCTCCTTTTAGTCCGCCCGTTACTGTGGCGAATGCACTTGCTGCTTTCGGGGGCAAAATACACTGCCTCACTTTCTCGACTTTCCACATGCCTATTTGGGGCATATTCGCTGCTCCTTTCTCTCACTCTTATCCAAAGTGTTAATTCAGTTAGCCCCGCTCTGGCCCCGGCCCTTCCTATCCTTTTATGTGTGCTCCGCTTTGGCTGGGGCTTCACTGATTACTTACTTAGATTTTTTTCGCATAAAAAAACGACACCGCTTTTTACGATGCCGTGTGCTCTGCACTATTTTTCGATTGTATTAGTCTATCACGTTTTTCGAACTTTTCTATAATCTTACCATTCACAAATCATTCATCACTAACATTGAAATATTTTGCAGAAAACTTGCCGCTTTTCATCATCGGCCACAATTACAGCACTTATTACTTGCTTATCTGCGCACTCATAGCTTTCCATATACATACGTTCTGCTAACTGCTCTAATCCTTCCGCAAACTTCTCTTCAACATCTTGGCTAGCACTCACATACTTGAACTCTAATACTATTATTTGCCTCGTTAGCTGTATCACTAAATCGCTTCTGCCTCTTCGGGTGTGTATCTCTGCATACGTTATTATCCCTGCTCCTCGCAACAGCATCATTAGCATTGAACGATACCAGTATTCATTTCGGTTCTTCGCATAATCATCATAAGGAATTTCAGCTAGGGCCGTATTGTAAAGTTTCACTACCTCTTCTATTTTACATTTGCGCAGAGCCTTCCAAATCTCATTCCCAAGCAATGCATATCCTTCTACTCGATACACCAGCTTCAAGTACATACTCGATAATGAGTTCAGCACTTCCTTGTTCGGGTAATCAAGCGTCAATAGCTGCTCCTCTTTATTTTCTATTGTCAGATAACCGCTTTGATAAAGAAAACTCGCTGCATCCGCTTGTTCTATCTCCTGTGCACTTATGAAGTCATTACTATTTATTACTATATGCCGGTATTCTTCTGGGTCTTGAATTTCATGCTCTTTCATCCAACCCACTATGAATGACGGTGAGCCGCTTTCGTACCAGTAGTTATTAAATTCACTCTTACTAAGGCACTGCAATATTGAAAATGGATTATAAAGTCTCGTTTTACCGTCAAAACTAAAGCCATCGTAGTAATCCTTTAATTGTTTTAGCAGTTCTTCTCGGCTTATATTCATATCATCTGCTACAGCATCAAGCCTGTCAGAAAAATTATTTTCTAGTTCTTGCTGGGTATATCCTACTATATCTCCGTAACGCTTATCCATCGATATATCATCTAGATTATTCATCGCTGAAAATACTCCTACCTTACTAAACCTTGATATTCCTGTTATGAATACGAAACGAAGATAGTCATCACTACTTTTCAATACTGTATAGAATGAGCGCAGAAACTCTCGCATTTCATTCGCTCTCTTCAAATTTGATAGATTGTCCAATATAGGCTTGTCATACTCGTCCACTAAAACTACTATAGCCCCATATTTTTTGTGCAGTTTCATCAAAAGCTCCATTAACATTGTCGTAAAAACTATGCTCGTAAGTTCTATATCACTCCCGACTGCTTTCAATATTACTGTTTCCCTCAATGATTGCTTAAGCTCATCTACACTATTTGCACTCAGTGTTGACATATCAAACCTAAGCACATAAAACGGCGAACTTGATTGTGCTTCTACCCATTTTTCAGCAGCAAGTCCTCTGAATAATTCTATTCGCCCGCTGAACATTGCGCCTAATGTGGAAATCGTCAAAGATTTTCCAAACCTGCGCGGACGAGACAAAAAGTACCTGCGTCCATTTTCAATTAGCTCTTGAATACGCCCTGTCTTATCAACATATAACATATTATCCTGA
Source organism: uncultured Fretibacterium sp. (assembly GCA_937892105.1). The sequence goes on from CALAUZ010000043.1 coordinate 33,115, forward strand.
CGGATTTGTACAAAGTCTTGTATTCCTATTGGCAATACCTGCATATTCATCACCTTATTAATTTATTTCTTGGCCGGAATTGCAACCATCAACCGACCTTCACTAATCCATTCTTATAATCGCTTATCAGTTGCATCGCTTCTTTTTTCGTCAACAGTTCCGGCGCACTATGCAGCTTGCATTTCCTGATAAGATATATCTGTTTCTCGGTCACTCCCTCATCAAGCGTTTGGCTCAAAATTTCTGCCGCTTCTCCCTTCGTTATTCCGGCATCATAATATATTCTCTTATCACGCAACAGTTTTAACTGCTTCTCGCTAGCTGGTGGTGAACTACCCAAGCCTAAAAGCATTGGGCTTCTTGTTTCTTAGGCGAATACTTGCACAATATACCTTACGATACTTGTGTAGCGGTATCAGCCTCCACAAGACTCTTCGCTCTCCGTTCCAGAGAGACCTTTACTTCATACAATGCCCGTTCTAGTATCGATTGCGCACTCTTTACATCTCGCGAGACATGATGATACCCGCAATAATTGCAATCATAATCTCGCTTCTTTAACGGGTGTTTCGTTGTCTTTCCACATACTGGACAGATTTGCGTACTTGGATAACTTCGCAATACTACATAGGTCTTCAAGTTGGTCTGCAACTTCGCTTTAATATAACCCATTGCTGAATATTGCACTCGTCGCCCGAATAATCCGGCATGCCAGTTGTGTATCATTTCATCTTGGATCGCTATAAAGTCATTTTTTGACAGAATTTCATTAACTGCTTTATTCGCTTTATCATGCCGTCTATTCGTATCTTTTTCATATGCTTGACGCAGTTTCTTCACTCGCCTATTATGATTGCTCGTCTTCTTTTTACCATTTCGTTTATACGCTTGGTTGACTTGCTTTGATGCTAGCTTTACTCCTTTGCTCTCGGATACACTTATATCTATTGTTTCGCCGGTGCTTAACGTCAAATTGTGTCCTATTCCAAAATCTATACCTATCATCTTTCCTGTTGGCTTTGTTTGCTCTTTGGGAACAAAGCATGTTACATGAAGATAAAATCCACTTGCTTTTCTGATTAGTTTTGCATTCGTTATATCTGCTACTTGCGGGATTTGCTCCAGACCGTGTACTCTGAAGCTCTTTCGGATATTTTGAATACGTACTAGTTTTCGAACAAAATCTATACGGTACGTCATATTGTACTGCCGAAGTGGGATGCTATTACATACACTTTTGAATTTTAGTCTACCTACTTTTTCTCCTTTTTCTTTCTTCGTGTGAAGCATTTTCAATTCTGTCTTTACGCTGTCATAAATATCTTGAATAACTTGCGAACCAAGTATTGAGAATGGTCGTTCTTCAAAAGTTTCTCCTACTTTCACTATTGCGCTTTTTGCGTTTCTGATGGCACTAGTGAAATTTGCAATTATACTATTACGCCGCCACTTCGCTTCTCGAAAATACGTTGTCAACTGCTCTCTTTGTATTAGAGACATTTTTTGCGTATTCAGCTTCAGTTCAAACACCCTGCACATCATATTCATATGCTTTTCGCGGGTCGCTTGAATAGCCTGCTTTATCTTTTCATTTTTGGCGACGCTGCTCATTTGTCTTTTGCTCCTCTATGTATTTCTTCACAATTTCAAGCGATACACTTCCTACGGTTGCTATGAATTTGCTTCTAGTCCAAAGTGTTGGCAGCTTTCTTGTTAGCTCTGGAAATTCTCGGTTCAGAATATGCGCTGTCTTCCCTTTTATTCTTGCTATTACTACATTAACACCAATAGTAGGGTCAATATCGAGCAACATATGAACATGGTCAGGCATAACTTCCATACCCAAGACATAGAAATTTTGTTCCTCTTGCATAGATATAACAATCTGCTTGAAACGTTCAGCTATAGGTTCGCGCAAAACTTTACGTCTATATTTTGGACAAAAGATAATGTGATACCTACAGCAATACACAGTTGTTTCAGTTGTTCGATACTTTTTCATAATTAGATATTATACCAAAAATCTATGTATTTAAAATAATAAAAGTAGGCGCGCTCACATCCCAAAGCTAAAGCATTTGGGGTTTCTCGCGCGCATTTTCTAATTGCTTACCCAAATTTTTGTTTATATCTAGACAAATTCCGATTACCGTCTCTGCATTCGTCTTAACGTTTTCGTCTTCACTTGCTATCGCTTGTTCGGCATACTTAATCACTGCATCTTTTGTACACCCCTCAGCAAGCAGCCTCAATCCTTCGTATTCGCCTTCTGGCAGCCTAGAAGATACTACTAGCTGAACTGGGATACTAATTTTCCCTTCAAAACGGTAAATCCCTTGACGCGGTTCAGTGATTATAAATCCAGACCGCTTTAGCTCTTTCAGCATTTCTCTCGGATACGCATGACGGACTAATGTGAGCGTCATTTCCTCTATGGGAAGTTCGTTCACTTTCCTGTCGAACCCCTTGTAGATTAGCCCGTACCCCTGTACCTTATAAAAATCATCTATCGACAGCCCGTCCTCTGGCGATTTATATTCAAACAGATTTACTGCTCTGAAAAATTCTCCAATAGGGTCAGTAAGAGCTACCGCAGTATCTTTCTTGATTATCAGAAAATCCAAACGTATGGGGTCTTCTCCGAGCTGAATTTCTTGCTCATATGTCAATTGTGCCCGTATCAAACCGTATTCAACTTTCATCGCAGCGTAAAATCCATAGTGAAATCGTGTACGTCCGGCTTCGTCTGCCATTAGACCACCTCCAAAACAAATAGTCGCTCATTGTAAGTAACGGTATATCATTCATCATTGTTTTCAGCTCCAAAACATTATCTTGACTGGTCTGCAGTTCTTTTCAAACAGCTTTGACCTTAGCTCAGAAGGATACAATATTACCGGAACCGTTCAAATTAGAATTAATGGCGGAGAATGGATTGATGTAAGTGTTGCTGAT
>CALAUZ010000044.1 GCA_937892105.1 uncultured Fretibacterium sp.
AATTCGAGAGGTTTAAAGAGCGGGGCGAATTCGACCCCTTTGGATGTTAAAAGTTAGTTATATAAACAAACAATGTATTAATTATTATTAATTATAAAACAAGAAAGTGTTTGAACAACAATAAGTTATAATTGCGAATACACTGTGTTCGCAATTGAGAGAAAAGAAAGAATTGAGCAATGGCTAAAAAAGAACTCATAGTAAGCAAGGATAATCAGGTTGTGGTTTGTCAGCAGTCCGAGGCCTTTTTCTTGGAGATAAGGAGAATCATCGAGGAGGCTCGCAATAATGCGGTGCGTAGCGTTGATTATTGCCGAGTGCAAATGTATTGGAACATTGGAAGGCGTATTTTTGAAGAGGAACAGCAGGGAAAGGAAAGGGCGGAATATGGTTCGTATCTGATTGAGAACCTTGCAAAGGATTTAGAGCCAAAATATGGAAGCGGATTTAGTGTACGACAATTAAAGTTCTGCCGTCAGTTTTACAGGCTTTACCCAATTGGGAACGCACTGCGTTCCCAATTGAACTGGTCGCAATATCGGATGCTCATTCAAATACCCGACCCAGACAAACGAGAATACTACGAACTTGAAGCCGTCAATAATTGTTGGACAGGGCGTGAGATGGAGCGTCAAATCAATTCGATGTTGTATGAGCGGCTTTTGTTGAGCAACGACAAAGAGAGCGTGTTGGCCGTGGCACGCAAGCAGCGGATTCCACAAAACCCGCGTGAGATTATCAAAGACCCGATGGTGCTGGAATTCTTGGGATTGGAGCGGAAACCGACCTATTACGAAAGCGACTTGGAAACCTCGCTGATAACCCATTTGCAGAACTTCATGCTCGAAATGGGAAATGGCTTTGCGTTCATCGCCCGACAGAAGCGGATTTTGATTGAAGACGACGAGTTTTTCATCGATTTGGTGTTCTATAACAGGCTTTTGCGCTGTTTTGTCCTGTTTGAGTTGAAGACCGGCAAACTGACGCACCAGGACATTGGGCAATTGCAGATGTATGTCAATTACTACGACCGTGTGGAGAAGCTGCCTGAGGAAAACCCGACCATTGGCATTCTGCTTTGCACCCAAAAGAACGACACGGTGGTGAAAATGTCGCTACCGGAGAACAATTCTACGATACTCGCATCGCAATATACCTTATATTTGCCGACCGAGGAGCAACTGAAAAAGGAAGTGGAGGAAGTGAGGAACTTAATTGAAGGAGGAAAAGTATGATGGATATTAATAAAGGTATGCCGCAACACGATAGACTGATCGAGCTGAACAAAATCGCCATTCAGCAGATGAAGGTCTTAGAAGGCGTGGAGGAAAGGAGAATGCTAAAATGAGAAATCTTCTATTTGCTTTAGTATGCTTTATTCTCACCTGTATATCCTGTGACAGGTCGGACAGCTATATTATCCCCGTTGATTACGAAAAGTACAATGATGATGTCACCAACCGTACTGAAAAAGGAAATCAAGAACTCGCCATGAAATTATATATGGATTGGTACCATAATACGGTTGGTAAGGAAATCCCAGATGTTCGGATAAAAGATTTTGACGGGAAGACCATTAAACTCAAGAAATGGCTAAAAAGAGAAACTATTCTAATTTTCACCGACATGTATTGTGCTTTTGGCGGAGAGGAGGTAGAACGAGATTTCCCCGATGCAATAAACAACATGAAGGATGAACTGGAAGGGATTGATATTTTGTGCCTCGTCGAATTGTCGGAAGATTCGGACCTGCAAAAAACGGTTGAGTACGCCAAGACTCTTCAAGGTAAATATGACAATGTTTTCATTATCGACCAAAAAGATGCTTTGAGAAGCAATCTTGCGGCTACTCCGACTAAGTATTTCATCGATAAAAAGCAAATCGTTAGGCACATTCAGATGGGCTTTACTTTTGATGAAAATGGAAGTGAGTATAGTATCCGACAAGGGATTATGGTGATGCGAAAGGAAAACATTAGTGAATAATAAATCAATCATTTAAACAACATAAACGAATAATATGGAAAGTAAATTAGGACTTGATTTCAAGAAAGTGGAGTATGCGCGGGGGCTGGCGAAGAACATCGCTGAGGATGTGCAGGCATTCGTGGAGCAGTATTCCACCGTGGCCGTGGAGCGCACCCTCGCCCGACTGATGGGCATCGACGGGGTCGATGAGAACGCCGTGCCGTTGCCCAACGTGGTGGTCGATGCCATCAAGGACAAGGGCGTGCTTGGCGAAGGCGTGCTGTTTTTCATCGCCAACGCCATGCTCCAGACGGGACTGAACCCGCAACAGATTGCCGAAAAGGTGGCCGCCGGCGAACTCGACATCACCAAGGTGGTGACCCGCGACCAGAAGAAGATCGCCGACACGCTGCAACCCGTCATCGACGAGAGCATGAACCGCATCCGCACACGCCGCGCCCGCCGCGAGCATTACTTAGAGACCATCGGCGAAGGCCCCAAGCCTTACCTTTACATCATCGTAGCCACGGGCAACATCTACGAGGACGTGGTGCAAGCTCAAGCCGGCGCCCGTCAAGGGGCCGATGTCATCGCCGTGATCCGCACCACGGGCCAGAGCCTGCTCGACTATGTGCCTTACGGCGCCACCACCGAGGGCTTCGGCGGCACCTTCGCCACGCAAGAGAACTTCCGCATCATGCGCAAGGCCCTCGATGAAGTGGGCGAGGAGCAAGGCCGCTACATCCGCCTTTGCAACTACTGCTCAGGACTTTGCATGCCCGAAATCGCTGACGTAATGTCGGAAGAAAAAACTGTATGTCCATCGCTGAATCTTCCTGTTCAGAACGGAAGCACGAGAATTTTGCGCCTAATGAATCGCAAATACACACGCGAGGAATATATCGACAAAGTGAAAATGATACGCGAAAAAGTGCCGGGCTTGGGACTGACCACAGATTTAATTGTGGGATTTCCCGGTGAGACTGAAAACGATTTTGACGACTCAATGAGCCTACTTAGGGAGATAAAGTTTGACCTTGTACACAGTGCTGCATATTCAGAGCGTGAAGGGACTCCGGCTGCAAAAATGGAAGGTGCTTTACCCGTAAGCGTGAGGCTTGAGAGATTGACGCGTCTAAATGAGCTTCAAGACTCTATTACGCTTGCAATCAATGAGGCCATGACAGGAAAAACGGTTGAAGTCCTTGCTGATGATTACGCGCCGAGGGGTGAAGGATTGTTGCAGGGTAGGACTCCTTCCGACAAAGTAGTGATATTTCCGGGCGGTGATGAAATTTTAGGGCAGTTCTTGAATGTCAGAATCACAAGTGCTGAGGCATGGTGCCTTCATGGTGAAGTAGTTTGAGAATATAAGACATATCGAGGCACTGAGACATTACGCGGGCTATTTCGTCAAATGATTCGTTATCTGCGGTGAGTATGTCAACTATTTCATGCTCACCGTAATTTTTTGCTCTTCCTTCTGATTCGCCGTGATAGTCTGTGATATTAAGGCTGTCTTCTGGTGCAATTTTCGCGCCTTCAATGAACGGCAAAACGCCCAAAACTTTAACGCCTGTATAATCTTCCGTCCATTTCACAGCGTCATTGAACAATCTCATATCCCCCCGGAACATGTTATAGATTATGCCTTTAACGCTTTTGCGGTCATCGCCGATCAATTCGAGAGTCCCGACAACTGATGCAAGAGATCCGCCGCGGTTGACATCAGCCACAAGAATCACAGGCACTTCCGCTTCACGGGCAATTCTCATGTTTACGATTTCGGAGTCGTTAAGGTTGATTTCCGCCGGGCTGCCAGCTCCCTCAATGATTACGGCCTCAAAGTTTACTGCTATGTATGCGAGTGCCTCACGTATTGCCTTCATTCCCTCGTTGAGCGCGAAATCCCGGTAACCTGTTGTATCATGCGCGTATGTTTTGCCGTTAAGGATGATTTCGGATGAGGTGTTATGACGAGGTTTGAGGAGTATGGGATTCATGAAATATTCGGGGATGAGGCGTGCGGCTTGTGCTTGAGTCGCTTGGGCTATACTCATTTCGAGTCTGTCATGGGTAATGTAGACGTTGTTGCTCATGTTTTGAGATTTGAACGGGCAAATCTTTATCCCCATGTCCGCAAACAGTCGGCATAATCCCGTAACGATGAAACTTTTTCCCGCATTGCTTGATGTGCCTTGAATCATTATTCCGTTCATTTACATTAGCTCCTCAGTATGTCATTTAGCGTGATGAAAATTTTACAGCAAAAAAAAGAAGCCCCCGAATTTCTCAGAGGCTCTCTTAATGTCTGACGTGAAATTATTGCTGAAGTCCGCGGAATGGATAAAGCTCAGGCGTGAATCTCATTGTCTTCAATTCCACAGTCCATGTACCGTCGCGAGTTCCACCACTCTTAAAGTAGAATTGAGCCTTGTTTTTCCCGATTGCAGGAGCATTCGTAACATCGCGGTTATTGTCATATGGATTATTGGCCGTAACCTTAATCCAGCAGAACACAGCATCTGTACCGCCGTCCGCTGTCTTTGCTGTGAACGTAGGCGACCACTCCCTATGCGTTCCGATGAAGACAGGTGCTTTATCATAGCTGTCCATCATTTCTGTTCCCGCCGCAATATCAGATTGTACTGCTATGCTGGTGGAGAATGTTTGTACACCGATTGAACCGCCGTTTTCCCCGAAAGGCTTTTTCGTAACATCTGCGGTTTTTTCTGCTGCAAGCTCCTTTTTCTGCTCCGAGATAAGGAAATTATAGAACGCGTAACGATCTCCAAGTGCTTTGAGGTTATCGCTTACACTCTCCATTTTCGTCTGCATTTCTTCCATTGCCGCAAGGTTAGATTCCGCGTAGAAATCATTTCCGTATGCTGTAACAACGTTGAATATATCGTAGTAATCTTTCTTGTGTTTGTTCAGCACTTGTGCATCGATTTTGTCGGGGCCGATTCCGTTAATCAGGTTGAAGTATGACTGCATCTCCATTAACCGCCTGTTGAAGTTCAGAATTTTCGTTGAATGTTCCGGGCGTATAGGCACTGTGCCGTCGTCTGTAACACGTTCAAGCACATCAGGTATTGTGCGGTAACGCTTCAGCATGACATTAACAGGCATGAATTTATCCTGCGTGGTAGACTTCAGCTTGTTGCGGAAACTTTCGAGTTGTTCGAAGACATCTCCCACACTGGTAACGTCCGTGGAAACTTTAACGCCTGTGCTTGAATCCGTATCAATTCCGGCTGTCCTGATTTCAATTGTTACAGTGGCATTGCTTTTCTTCAGGATGTCTTCTGTTTCATGCGCAATGTCAGCACTTGCTTTGTTTTTGCCTCCAACCTGCTGATAAGTCGCCCTGAGTTGTTGCTTGACTGATTCAATCTGCTCTGAAGTTTCTGTTGTGATGGATATGAAAGCGTCATATGTCCCGCCGTACTGATAGCCCGCGACGAAATAATCGCCGTATAAATCCCTGAAAACTGAGCTTCCTTCAGCGAGTTTGTTTTTTGCCTCGTCTTTAAGCTCATATTGCGAGTCTTCAGGGAGTCTCCTATATTCGGGTTCAACTTCTTCATAATGTATCACGAGAGTCGTTGACGTGAGGCCGTACTTGTATGAGCTGCTTGACGAATAGCCTACGTTGAGTTCAAATCCTCCTATTCCCAAAGAGCCGTTTGCGCTTGTTTTCGTCATGTTCTCGCGGTCTTCCTGAGAAGATACAAGGGCTGTTGTGTAATGCGACTTAACCCTTTTTGTTTCTGGAATTGGCAGAATGAATTTTTTGATGGCATCATGGGGAGCCTTTACGCTTGTGATACCGAAGAATCCCGCACTTGGCTCGAAAATTGAGCTATAAGGAATACCGACAAGCGTTGACGGAAGCTGAGTCCCGGTAGTTTTGTCGCTACTTTCAGCAGGTGATCCTTGTTGAGTAGTTTTGTCCTCGCTTTCTTCCTTGACCTCAAAAATACCGTAATTCTTCTTGACATTATTCATTGCCGCAGTATATGCGCTAATATCGCCGGAAGATTCGAGATATGCTTTTCTGAGCGTGATTATGTCGGTCGCCTTGATTGTCGGGCTCGGTTTTCCGTCAGTGCCAGCGAACTTGAACCGCTTGTAGCACCCTGCATTACCCTCATCATCGCGGAGTTCCTCATAGATGAAAAGTGTTGGAGCCATGTCCTTAGACAATGTAACATCAGCACTAGATGCCGCGTTTGTTGTCTTGTAGTACTGGCCTATCTGTATTGTGTAAAAACCGCTTTCGGATGGCGTGAATGTGTAGCATATCATTGAGGGATTATCTTTAGGGTAAATAGATAATTCAATCACATCTGGATTAAGTTCAATGACTTGCGCCGAAGAAAATACCTCTGTGAAGTCTCCGAAATTCAAGAAATTCAGCGGAGTACCATCTGGATTATATATCTTGATGTCAGGGACTATAAGTTCAAGGGGATATGCGAACCCTCTGGAAAACTCAACGGTGTATTCTGTTCCTGCTGTCAGTTCAACGATGAAATAGTCGGGGCTTTGTGTGGATGTCTTCAGATTTCCGCTCCAACGCTGTATTGATGGCACTGAAACTTCTACTTAATCTACAGCCTCGTTTGAGTTAAGATTGTTCTGTTCTGTTACGTCGCTGAAATCCAAAATGGCAGGGACTGCACTGGCTGAAACTTCATTGTCGAGTATAACAACGCTGTTATCTGCTGAGGTAGTATTCTGTTGCTGGCCACTCTGCTGATTGCTTTGCTGATTGTTCTGTTGCTGATTATTCTGCTGTTGTTGTTCTGGGGTCTTGTCGCCTGACTGTTGTTGTTCTGGGATCTTGTCGTCTGAAGTCGTAGTACTGCTTGAGCCACCACCGCCACCACCGCCTCCGCCGCAGCCTCCCGTACTGACAGCAAGGAAAACTAGCAGCATAACGAGAAGTAGTGCATGAAGTTTTGAGTTTTTCATCGCGAATAAAAACCTCCACTTAAAATTTTCTACGCAATCAGATCATTAGTCGCCAAGTATTTTTATCATCATCCATCAAGTATTTAACGCAAACTATTCTTCATGGCCTCAATAAGTTTCATGTTATCTTCAGGCGTTCTTGTCACAACGCGTATATATTCCCCGTTCAAGCCCGGAAAATTCCGCGTATGTCTCACAGCGATTCCACGTTGCAATAACCTCTTCACCGCCTCAATATCATTCTTGACCCTCACCAGAAAATAATGAACGTCCGAATCCATAACATCAAAGCCCGCCTCCCTCAGAGCGTCCATAAACATGGGAGTGTTCACGCGGTAAAAATTCCTCGATGACTCGT
>CALAUZ010000045.1 GCA_937892105.1 uncultured Fretibacterium sp.
CTTCAAAAGTGGACAATGAAATTTATGTTTTTTCAAGTGTCTTGACTATATTATACACTATTATTCTCAAATGTCCGAACTGAAGCCGGTTGAAGCTGCTGAAGCAGTCTCCCTATGAAGCAAATAACTTAATTCGTTTCGAGGAACTGCCTTTAGAAGGCCCTTCTTAGAAGCACTTTTCTTCGATACCTATTTAGGCCCTTCACTGCATTCAGTCGAACCTTGCTCTACTCTGCATGCTCTGCTTCATTTCGTGACATAGCACTTGAAAATTGAGGCCACTTGTATGATATTATCTTTGAAAATGCAAAGATTTATAAACACTATGAGGGAGAATTAAATTTTATGAAAAATAAGAGATTTGTAATTATTATAACTTGTTTACTCAGTTTATTCTCATTATGTGCCTGTAATGGCAGTAGCAATTTATCATCGACAATCAATGAAATTCCAGACTTAACAAAAAAACTTTTAAATGATATTTTTTCAAACATGATCGGTGAAGATGATCTACAAGTTCCAGGCTTGGGCGTAATAGCTTTTAAGGATGGCAAAGCTGTTTACGAAAATTTTTCAGGTCTTAGAGAGATCGAGAAAAATTTACCTGTCACGAAAGATACTCGCCTTCGTATTGCATCGCTTTCAAAAATGTTCACTGTCTTTGGCATCATGCAGTTGGTCGAAGCAGGGAAAATAGATATTGATGAAGATGTGAGCAAATATTTAGGTTTTGCATTGCGAAATCCGAAATTCCCCAACGAAAAAATTACGGTTAGAATGTTAGCAAGCCATACTTCAACATTGCGCGACGGTGAGAGTTATTCATTATCCCCTAAATATACTCTGGAAGAGTTCTTCAAAACAGACGGCGTTGCTTACGAAAACGGGAATCATTTTGGACTGGAAGACAAAAGTTATTTTAAGTACTGTAACTTGAATTATGGGATTTTAGGCACAATCATTGAATGTGTTTCAGGCAAGCGATTTGACGTTTATATTAAAGACAATGTACTGAAGCCCATGAATATAAAGGCTGATTATGTTGTTGGAAATTTTGAAGAAGCTGAATTTCAAAACCTCGGTGCAATTTACAGAAAAGAGAATGGTCATTGGTCTGCTCAAGTTGACAGCTATTCAACTCAGCCGCCTAAAGAGACCGTTTGGGATAATCAAAGTCTCAGTGATTACAAACTAGGAACAAACGCAACAGTCTTTTCGCCTCAAGGAGGGTTGAGAATTTCATTTGAGGAGCTTGGAAACTGCCTTGAAATGCTCATTAACAATGGAATTTTTCGCGGTCAAAAAATTATCAGTGAAGCATCTTTTAATGAAATATGCAAGGCTCAATGGATTTACGATCCTGTTACTAAAAATGGCGATCCTTACGATGTAATGTTTATCTACGGCTTGGGACTTTACCAAATTGACGGAGCAGGGAAGGCAAGGCTTTGCGAGAAACATGAAATTGATCTTATCGGGCACAGCGGCGAGGCTTATGGTCTCATTTCAGGCTTATATTTCCGCCCTGGAATGAAAGATGGTGTGATTTTCGCAATAAATGGGACTGGACTTGAGGTTGATGTTGATGAAAGAAGCATGGGGAAATTTAGCAATAGTTATATTTGGGAAGAAGAAATCATGAATCCGATCTGTGAGAATATTTTTGTAAAATGATTGACCTTCACGTCTATCCGCGCTGAATTTGCCGAGCAAATATCTAAACAGGAACCTTATTTCAATACCTTGCAAATAACCTAATTCGCTTCGATACTTATTCGGGGATTTGACTCATTACGGGACTGCTTTTCACTACCAGACTTCTCCGCTTTCGCTGGACTGCTTCGCTGCTGGACTTCGCTTGGCACTGCATTTCACATCAAGCTCGTCAATGCCGCTCATAACTTTTCTATTCTTTCCTTTAAAATTGCATTTTCGATAATGAGGGACTGTCGGTCAATGAGCACATGCCCGTCAGTCATTGTCTTCCTGTATGACATACCATTCATCAGCTTGGTCGTAGGGGATATTTAACATGACAAACAAACTGAACTGACGCAACAAGAACTGCGCCAGTATCATTGTGAGTATTCTTACATGACAGCACTCTCTTAAAACCGCCAGTTCTGAACTGTGACTATTTGTTCCGCCGTGAGCATACCGCTAGATTGAAGTCTCGACAAGAGTTCGGCTCTTTCTTCTCTGCGTCCCTCTGCGCGACTCTCTTCAACTCTTGCCGTTATTCTGTCCTCCATAATTTTCTCTAACCTGTCCCCCATCAGTTTCTCCAGTGCTTGACTCATATTCGATTCCTCCTTCAACTTTTCATAAATTTTCTCATTATTTGAAATGCTGATCTGAATAATTGTATCAGCCATATCCTTCTCAGCTTGTTCCCTTAACTCTCCGCACATCTCAATGAACTTTCTGATGTCATCTTCGGAAGCATTCTCATTCTGAACTCGAAGCGGAACGAACTCATCGCCTTCAAGCTCCGCCCCCACAACGATTTGAATCTTAAGCTCGGCAATGCCCGAAACGTAATAAACGCCAGCGAACTTCTGGGATAAGGTGAAGCCGTGACTCTCTAGATAGGAAATCAACTTTTCAGGCTTTGTGATGCGAAGGAAAGTCAGAGTAATATCACTCATCGGCTTGATATTCACACCGGATTTCTTCGTTGTGTCATCGTAGCCGCTGCTCTTGTATTGAGCAGCATAGCTGATCCCCTTCCTGAAGACATCAATGTTAAGGTTCTCTTTAGGGTTCTTAAGCTCTATCAGATTATGTCGTTCGAAGAAATAAGCAATAGAGTTGTTGATGCGGGTCTTTTGGATTGACTGAATGATCCGCACATCAATCTCGCGGCTTCTTGAATTGAGCTTGACCCCATGAGTCTCTGTGAGCCTGTCCTTGTAGCCTCTGATCGAAAACATCAAAGCTGCAAAGGATGCGGTCTCCCAGTCTTTATTCTTTATAGCCGTATTCATCGCTCCTTTCAGTAAAATTATAAATATCTTTTAATGTGTAGGTATCAAAGACAAACTCACGCGGCAATATGCTGTACCCTTTTCCATTGATAGATCTGATAGATCAAAAACATAACTGCAACCTTTCTGTCCTCCGAAAGAAAATGCAGATGCCACACAGATGCACTGAAACTGTCCTCGCACCTCAGCAACCCTTTTCTACAGCTCATTCTCTGCCAGAAACTTCTTCAAAGTCCTAATAACTTTCTCGCCATCGTAATCCTTGAATATTCTGATGAAGCAGCCGCTAATCATTGGGTTAAGATCAAGCCCCATCTCTGCAGACCTGCTGTCCGTCTTTATCCCGTAGCACCTTTTCTTGTTTGCGTAAGCAATTCCGAGTTCAACACATGCTCCCTCATCTGGAACTCGTCCGTCCAGCACCATGAAGAGAATATCAGCCTTGAGAATTTCGCCGACATCTTTATGGAATATCATTTCTGTCTTCTCTTTCTCGGTTTTGTCTTCCAGTTCCGGAGCTAAGAAGCCGTCACGCTGAGGTAGAAAGACCGTGTAACCGTGATCCTCAAGGATTTTCGTGAGAAAGAGATTGTAATCCCTCTCGCTTTGAGAGAAGAGGGGCGCGGCGAAGTAAATAGAGCCTTTTGTTGCTGATACTTCAGAATTTGCGGCTTCTAAAGTTATTGCCGTTCCCAGTAACATTGTCATGATCATTAAGCAGGTCAGAAATTTCATCATTGTCGTTTTTATTTGCCTTTCTGAAAATTCTTTGTTTCGAATCGTATCACGCATGTCAAGCAAGAGACTTTGAACAGCCATAAAGTTCTACTGTATAATTCTCTTAAAGGCAGGTGAGAATCTCTTGGCAGTGAACGACGAACACAAAGATCGAGTATTCAAGTTCTTATTCGGGAATCCAGAGAATAAGCATTGGACTCTTTCGCTGTATAACGCTGTGAACGAATCAAGCTATAGCGATCCTGAAGAGATACAGTTCAATACGATAGAAGATGCGGTCTATCTTGGGATGAAGAACGATGTTTCATTCATAATAGTAGAAGAGATGAACTTGTGGGAGCATCAGAGTACGTTCAATCCGAATATGCCGATGCGGTTTTTCCTTTATGCAGCAAAGCTGTATGAGAAGTATATAGCCAGCAGCGAGTACTACGCCTATAGCAGTGTACTTCAAAGCGTTCCGCGTCCGAAGTGCATTTGCTTTTATAACGGGACGAAGGAGCAGCCGGAGAGAGAAGTTCTGAAGCTGAGCGATGCGTTTGGTGGTGAGGGGGATATTGAAGTGAAAGTGACCATGCTGAATATCAACTACGGGAAGAATCATGAGCTCATGAAGGCGTGTGAACCGTTGAAGGAATATGCGTGGTTGGTTGATAGCATTAGGCAAAGGCAGAAGATATTGAAGGACTTAGAGGCGGCGGTAGATAAGACGATTGAAGATATGCCGGAGGAGTTCTTGATAAAGAGTTTTCTGTTGCAGAACAAGGCGGAGGTGAAAGGAATGTTTTTGACGGAGTATGACCAGGATAAAGTGTTGGCACAAGCCGCAAATAATGAGCGTAGACAGACAGCCATAGCTATGCTCAGAGACGGCAAGCCGCTTGATGAAATTAAGAGGTACAGTCGACTTGCTGAAGAAGTGATACGAAGTCTCGCCAATGGACTTGGAGTAACACTGATGTAATGAAAATTTGTAATAATGTTCAAAGGAGATTCCTTCCTCTTGCAGAATAAGGCGGAAGTGAAGGGAATGTTCCTTACGGAGTATGACCAGGATAAAGTATTGGTATAAATCCTGAGTGAGAAGGCCATTGGCACGCGCTTTTAGGGTCATCAGAGTGGCGATAGAGAACCAGCTTAACGGAGCAAAGGCCAGTTTGATTGGCTCTATATCTTAAGCTCACATTATAGTAAAGACACTTGAAAAAACATAAATTTCATTGTCCACTTTTGAAGTGCTTCCGAAAT
>CALAUZ010000046.1 GCA_937892105.1 uncultured Fretibacterium sp.
CGTGCCTCGTGCCTCGTGCCTCGTGCCTCGTGCCTCGTGCCTCGTCCATAATTCTACCCTAATCAATCCCCAACGTAACAACCAAATACTGAGGTTTTGCCATGCTGTTTAACTCGTGGCAATTCGGAGTGTTTTTGCCGATTGTGTTCGGCCTGTACTGGTCAGTACCACAACGCTTCAGATGGCTCCTAATACTCATAGCAAGTTACTGGTTCTACATGAGCTGGAACGTTAAATATGTCGTTCTGATTTTGTTCACAACAATAATCTCCTATGTTGCCGCAATACTCATTGAACGTTTCAGGGACAGCAGATCGGTTTGCAAGTTCATACTGGCATCAACACTTGTATCATGTCTGGGTGTATTATTCGTCTTCAAATACTTCAATTTCTTTGCTGGAGCTGTGGTCGATTTTCTGAATATGTTTGCACTTCACCTTCACCCCACAACACTAAAGCTCCTTCTCCCTGTCGGAATATCATTCTACACTTTCCAGACTTTAGCATACGTTATTGATGTTTACAGGGGAAACGCGAAGGCTGAACATCATTTTGGGATTTACGCGGCATTCATATCGTTCTTTCCGCAGCTTGTAGCCGGGCCGATTGAGAGGACTAATAACCTTTTGCCGCAGATCAAGGCACGCCATGAGTTCAAGTATGAGCAGGGAACGTATGGTTTGAAGTTAATGACGTGGGGGTTCTTCAAGAAATTGTGTATTGCCGACGTTCTGGCTGTGTACTCGGATAAAGTGTTCAACGATGTGTACAGCTATCAGGGATTTGCACTGATACTCGCGGCATTCTTCTTCAGCATACAGATATATTGCGACTTCTCCGGCTACTCTGATATTGCGAGGGGCTGTTCCAAGCTCTTCGGCATTGAACTAATGGAGAATTTCCGAAGTCCATACTTCTCGGCAAGTATTCATGAGTTCTGGAGCAGGTGGCATATTTCGCTGTCTACGTGGTTCAGGGATTACGTGTATATTCCGCTGGGAGGGAACAGGTGTAGTAAACTGAGGCGTAACATGAACCTGATGATTACGTTCATTGTATCTGGGTTGTGGCATGGGGCTAACTGGACGTTCATTGCGTGGGGGGCTGTTCATGGGGTGGCACAGATAGCCGAGAATGCTTTTGTCAGACGGGAGTGTGAGCCTCATGGGTTGGGTAGGGCTGTGAGGGTATGTGTTACGTTTGCTTTCTGTATGTTCGCGTGGGTGTTCTTCAGAGCGAATAGCATTGCGGAGGCGGGATATGTTTTGGGCAACATCTTTACGGGAATAACTGATGTCCGAACATACTTCTTTGAAGCGGGCTACAAGGTTCTTGCGATGCCGCGTATAGATAAAATATTTGCGTTCCTGAGTATTCTTGCGCTGGGTTTGTGGGACTGGCTATCGTTGAAACGAGACGTTATTACAAATGTAACACAGAAGAAGTCTCTCGTTATGCGTTATGCGTTTTACTTCGGATTGCTGACAGCTATTCTCTGCATGAGAGCCACAGGCACGACAGAATTTGTGTATTTCCAGTTTTAGGAGATGAAAAAATGAAAAAATTTTTGCTGAAAGTATCGATCTTCGCATTTTATGCTGTTTTCCTAAATGTGATACTTCCAATTTGGATTGACCCGTTCAATGTTTTTCATGTCGAAAACATACGCTTCACAGGTACAGCTGCTAATGACCATTACATAAAAACTCAATATATCCTGAATCATCCTGAACGATATAACAGTTTTATGCTAGGTTCATCACGTGTTGGGGCTATCCACACGGATAAGATACACGACGTAAAAATCTACAATATGAATTATTCTAGTGGTTTGATTTCAGAAAATCTTGCGACGCTCAAGACTTTTTTGAAGAATGGAATATATCCTCGCAGGATTTACATTGGTATTGACGGTTCGTCTTGTACCGCTAACCCAGAAGACCACGTTAATCAAGGAATTTTCTGTCCATATGAATATTTAACTGACAGAGAATATTTTTACAGCTTATATTTACGGCCTTTTGACGCATTGTGTTCTTTATGGTATCGCTTCACAAAGCCGAATACGCGGAATGCTGAAATTTTTTACAGCTATGGCTGGTGGTGTGAATATGGTAGAGTTTCAGCAATAGATTGGGAAAACGATGAATTAGTACCATCTGTAGGGAAAACGGCAAATAAACATGTCCTGCCCAACGCACTAAAAGATGTTCAAGAAATTGTAAGTATCTGCAAAGAGTATGATATTGATTTTGTACTATTCACACATCCATTACATCATATAACTTACATGGCTTCTGTTAAAGAAAACTACCTTGAATTTCTCGAAGGCTTAGCAAAAATAAAAGATTTTTATAACTTCAGCGGCCTCAATAATATAACCTTGAATAATGCTAATTATCTCGAAACTAGCCACTATAAAGCAGAAGTCGGAGATGTCATCATGGACATAATATGCAACGGAAAATCATTACCAGAACTTCAGCGTCAGGGCTTCGGCGTGAAAGTAACTCGTGAAAACGCAAAAGACTTCATTGCAATGTTGCGCAAACAAGTTAATGACTACAAGCGTTTACACCAATAACACAAAAACCCCCGCCACTCCATAAATGACGGGGGGCAAAATCTCATACAGCCTCCAAGTCCCTACTCGCCATAATATCTACATATGACATATAGTTATTGCTTTAGGATTTTATGTAATAAGATTGATTACTAATTCGTGCGTTTCAATGCTAATACTCCTTTGCTCATAATTTTTGCAGCTATCGCGAGTGAAATTTACCATACTACGAATTTATGTAGCATTGTATAATTCACATATCCATAAAATTTTATCAGGAGGTATTATCATCATGAAGAAATATTTTGCGGTTCTTCTCACGGCAGCAATAATTGCAGCATTGTCTTCGTGTGCGTTTGCGTCAGACTACGTTATTCGCATCTACTCCAACTCCAACTCATCTGAGCGCGTAACATGGCTCAAGAATGAGGCAAAAGCAGCAGGGTTCGAGATAAGCCTTGACGACTCAACAGTCTACAAGGGCGACACAAGCGCAATACAGCTCGCCAATGAGAACAAGGACGGGGACATTATATTCGGCCTCAACGAAGTACGCTGGTCTCAGCTCGTAAATGGAGGTTACGAAAACATCAGGGTACTCGACTGGACACCAACATGGGGCGACAAGGTAGGGGAATACAAGTATCCCGGAAAGGCTTACGGCCTCGTCATTCAGAATATCCTCATGCTCTACAGGACTGACGATCTCGGCACTAAGGGCGAAAAACTCCACTTCAAACACTGGGCGGACATCGTGAACTGCGGCTACAAGTGGTACAGGCAGGGACGCGTTGGCGGAACCACAAACATGAACATCAACAACGCAATGCTCTACGCCTTTACTGACCCCAAATCACCCGCAGGCGGTATCTCGGTTGAAGGCTGGAAGACACTCTGGCAGTACTGCGCAAAAGGTTATTACACTGGTGAAAGCTACGGTTTTGACGCTCTCAACAGGGGCAGCGTTCAAGTCAGTACGTTCTACTCATCATCGCTCTACGGCAACATTGACGCGGCGGCTCAGTCCTCAACATTCCCGCTGAAAGGCACCGTGAAGCCCGAAAATTGGCAGCTCGTTGACATTGATGACGGTACATACTACATCGCTGAATATATCGGAGTTCTCGACAACCCAAAGAGGTCTGATGTTGAGACAGCAGTAGTGAAGCAGTTTGCTGAATGGTTCGGAAGCGCAGAGGTTCAGCGTGCATGGGCTGAAGAATTCGACTCCTACCCCTGCAACGTTGACGCACTCAGCGACCCCGTACCCCTCTATACCCTCAAGAATTGTGCTTTAACGAAGGTTGAAGGTACAGACATGACCTACGCGGAGTATGTTGGAGCGCATTCAAGCGAGTGGACGAACATAATGACGAACTTGGGCTTCTACTGGGCAGACAACGATAATCCCCCCGCAGAGCCTGACTGGGAAAATCTCGACTGGGCAACACTCACTCAGAAGGCAGCGAAATAATGCCCGAAGATATTTGCAGGGGGAGGAAACCCGTTATTGACCTCCTCACTAAATCCCCCTCAAGGTGCGCAAAGCTCATAATCGCAAACAACGTTCGCCCTCCGTTCCTCGATGAACTTCTTGACCTTGCCAGAAGCGTTAATGTATCGTGGCAGATGGTGAAACCTGAAGCTCTCGACAAGTTATCAAGAGGGGAGAAACATCAAGGGGTTATATGCCGTCTAACTCAGGCCGTTACCGTAGAGCTTGAAGATTTTTTGAAGGGGCTTGAGGGCGTTGGCTCTGCACTTGCCGTTGTTCTTGACCACATTGAAGACCCGCACAATCTCGGCGCGGTTATACGTTCAGCGGAAGCTGGCGGGGCATCATGCGTTGTGTATGCTCGTAGAAGGTCTGCTGTCCCTAATGATACTGTCATAAAGACAAGTGCTGGGGCATCATTGCGTCTTCCGTTGATACCTGTAAGCAACATCACGAGGACTATAGAGAGGCTGAAGACGGCGAATTTCTGGACTGTTGGTCTTGACGGTGCAGCTGAGACATCACTATGGGACGAGAAACTTCCCGAACGCTGTGCATTGGTGATAGGTGCTGAGGGCGAAGGATTATCGCGTCTTGTTCGTGAGAATTGCGACATTCTGAAGCGTATTCCTATACGTCAGGAGGGTGTAAGCTCATTGAATGCGAGTGTTGCTGCGGCACTGGGAATATTTGAGTGGTCGAGGCATTATAGCTTGCAGTAATTCAGAAGTAATAACTCAGGTGGCCGTGTGGGCAATACAATAAATGTTTACCGGCCGCTTTTTTGATGTCCGTTTTTCCGTGAGAGTATAATTTTTCCGGCAGTACCAGACTTCACATCAGGAGGAAGAAATATCATATGTCAGAAGTACGCGTAAGATTTGCTCCAAGCCCTACAGGTGCGCTGCATATTGGCGGCGGACATACAGCACTGTTCAACTGGCTATGGGCAAGACACAATAACGGCAAGTTCATTCTCCGCATTGAGGACACTGACCTTGCGCGTTCAACAAAGGAATACGAGGAAACAATAATGTCCGGAATGGTCTGGCTTGGCCTCGACTGGGACGAGGGGCCTGACATCGGCGGGAATTACGGGCCTTACCGTCAGTCAGAGAGGCTGGACATCTACAGGGACTATGCGAACAAACTCGTTGACATGGGGAAAGCCTATAAGGACGGCGACGCGATAATATTCCGTGTAGAACCTGGACAGGATATATCGTTCAAAGATATGGTTTACGGACAGATTGACGTTATGAGCGATGGATTGCGCGAAAAGGACAGCGACAAACTCAAGGATATAGTCATCATTAAGAGCGATGGAATGCCGACATACAATTACGCTGTTGTTGTTGACGATCATCTCATGAACATAACGCACGTAATACGCGGTGAAGACCACATATCGAACACTCCCAAGCAGATATTGATTTACCGTGCATTAGGCTGGAACGTTCCGGATTTTGCGCACCTGCCGATGATACTTGGGCGCGACAAAAAGAAACTCAGCAAGAGACATGGTGCAACGAGTATCTACGAATACAGGGATATGGGCTACATGCCTGACGCAATGTTCAACTTCCTTGCATTACTGGGCTGGTCAGCAGGGGACGACAGGGAGATTTTCACGAGAAATGAGGCTGCTGAATGGTTCGAGTTATCGCGCGTAACAAGGAAGGCGGCAGTGTTTGATTTCGACAAGCTCAACCACATTAACCAGGAACACTTGAAGGCTTTACCCTCAGAAGTAAGGCTGTCAATGGTGAGGCCTTTCTGGATTGAGGCAGGTTTGCCTGTTGAGGAAGTTGAAGCGTCAAGGGGAGTGAAGTATCTTGAGGACGCATTAACGCTCATGGCCGGACGTGGCCGCACAGCAAAGGAGATGGCGGAGTTCTCGGACTATTTCGTGTCGTTTGAGCCTGTGAAAGCGAGATGGAACGCTGAGGGTATCGACAGGGAAAAGTTACGTCCTTTCTTCGCGGCGATATTTGCGCATGAGGACTGGAAGGCTGAGGAGCTGGAGGAAGTTGCGCGTTCATGGGTTGGTGGACATGAGGGGGCAAAGATGAAGGATTACGCAATGCCCCTGAGATTTGCGCTTACGGGAATGAAAGTAAGTCCTGGAATATTTGAGGTTGCGGAACTTTTAGGGCGTGATGAGAGCAGGAAGAGGCTCGAATATTACGGCCTTCTATAGTTTGAACTCTGCAACCAGCGGCGTATGGTCTGAAGGCCGCTCCCAATTTCGCGGCTCAACGTCAGGTCTGCACCATTGAGCCAAGTCTGCGAGTTTTTGGGAAGCAAGCATGTGATCTATACGCCAGCCGATATTGCGGGATACGGCATCTTTCACGCGGTAATCGTAGAAAGTGAAGACGTTAGGATTTGTGTTAAACAGTCTCAGAACATCAACGAGGCTGTTTTTTGTATCGCTGAATACCTGCCTGATTTCGTTGCAGAAACATACATGATCTCGTTTTGCTTCCGGGTGTGTAACGTCAATATCTTCCGGCGCAACATTGAGGTCTCCGAGCCAAAGGAATAACCCTTCCTTTTCGCGGTCAATGATGGTTTTCACACGTGCGAGAAACTCTTTTTTGACGGCAAAATCCGAATGTTCGATGGATTTTCCCTGCGGAACGTAAGTGTTGAGTACGGTCAAGCCATTGTGCCTGAGAGTAAGGACGCGTGAAGGGAAATCTCCGTCATCAAAACCGAACGACACATCGACATCATCAATGCCGTTTTTCACGAGGACAGCAACTCCGTTATAGCTTTTTTCGCCGTGAAAGTATGAATGATAGCCCATCTCCTGAAACGCAAGGGAGGGGAAAAATTCGTCCTGTGTCTTCGTCTCCTGCATGAAGAGGAAATCCGGAGCGGCAGACTTCAGCCAGCGTTCGAGAATTGGGAGGCGTGTGCGGACGGAATTAACGTTGAATGTTGCAATAATCATAGTGTTTCACCTCACCCGCATTATACTATTCCCCTCCCGAAATCTCCTCATACCTCCTCATCAACTCATTCACGACACTAACCTCGTCCATCTCCTTCCCCCAACCATAAGCCTCCATCACAGCCCTGTCATTCTCCCTGTGAGCCTTCCTCAGTTCCTGCGGCATGGCCAGAGGGTCATACAGATCCGCAAGGCACGATTCAGGGTACATTGCACGCGCGTCGAGTATTCCCTGCGCAGTACGCTCTATCCTCACACGCTGTACGTCTGAAGCGTCAGGCCAGGGGAAATTGTTGTACACAAACGGCGTATATCTGTAGTCAATCTCTAATCTACCACATACGACATCAACCCAAGCCACATGGACACGCGATATCATTACACCGAACATGAATAAACCCGCGTTAGGTATAATTTGCAATGTATTACTTATTATCACATCAGGAGTCGCATAGCCCATCGGTATATACTGTCTTAACGATGATGATACTTCAGAGAGAATAAGGAAATGTCCGCTCTCAGGCTGCCTTATCTGTGTGAACAATGCCGGAGTATCAGCCGCTTCACGCACAGATTTTGTACTGCTTTTACGTCTGACCTCCGAAACTAGCTTCAGCCTTTCCATTATCGGCCGTATGTGCCTGAACTTTCCAGGTTCAACTCCAACAAGCCAAAGGCAGTAACGCACCTCGTTGTGCAGAAAGTCCCTTCCGCCCATGTAACGCCGTATAAACTCCACTGTCTCAGGGTACTTAGCGAGGAGTTCTTCACGTTCTGACGATGAGAGTATGAGATTTCCGCCGTCCGTAGGCTGTGAACCTTTGCGCATTCTCGGAAGTCCTTTGCGTATCGGGCCTCCCCTGTTGCTGAGGTAAACGTCAGGGGCATCACGAAGCCAGCCATTAATCTGCGAGACTGTTTCACGCGTTCCATCAGGGTTATAGATGTACTTTGGCGTAACTTCATGGCCGACAGTGAAACCAAGAATTATGCAGTGAACGTGCGCTTTGTTTTCGGCCTTGCTCTCCCACATGAATGGTCTGTAAGCCATAAAAGGAGAAAATCCCTTTGACCTTATGAATTTCCAGAACACATTTTGCAGTTCCCCCTGAATTATTGAGTTTGTTGACACGAAAGCTGCCTTTATCTCCGTTCCCCTGATGAAGTCTATTGCCCTGTTGTACCATGCGCAGACGTAATCGAACTTGCCGTAATCATCAAGGTCATAGAATGCCGCCTTCATATCATCATTTTGCTTCTCTGTCCTCCACTGGTGGCCGGTGAATGGGGGGTTTCCCATGATGTAGTCGAGTTTGTCTCTGGGAATTACTGAAGCCCAATCGGTGAGTATTGCATTTGCTTCGGTGATATTACCCTTCGTCCTCAATGGCAGGTAATCGTCCTTAATCTCCACAACCTTCATCGTCTCAAGCCTCATCTGATGTTCGGCAATCCACAATGCAGTGCGCGCAACAGACACGGCGAAATCGTTAATCTCAATCCCATAGAACTGCGATATAGATACCTTAATAGGCGTTAACAGTCCTTCGGCAAAATTCTTCTGGCCTTTCGAGAGTGCGGCGATGATTTTGTTTTCCAGTTTTCGCAATGACATGTAGCTCTCTGTGAGGAAGTTACCCGAACCGCACGCAGGATCTAGGAACGTCAGTGAGGCTAATTCCCCCTGAAATGCCGACAGTTTTCTGTTGATGTCAGAACCCTTCATGATGTCCGAGAATTTTGTGTTAAGGCCGTCCATGAAAAGCGGGTATATGACCTTGTGAATATTCTCGATTGAGGTGTAATGCATTCCGCCTTCGTCGCGAGTAACATCATTGAGTGTTGACTCGAATATTGCGCCGAATATTGTCGGGTTAATGCTGGCCCAGTTGAAGCCGCCTGAAAGTTCTTCAAGCATTATTCTCAGAGGCTCGTCATCTGGGACATCAAGGCGTGGTATCTCTATGTCCTTCTCCTCGAACAAGCCGCCGTTGACGTAAGGGAATGCGGACAAATCATCATCGAGATACGGGTCTCTGTCTTCTGGCTTAACGTTTAGGACGTCAAAGAGTTTTATCAGCGAATCGCGTGCTGTTGAGTATCTTGCGGCCATGTAATCATGGAAGGCTGACTTTGCGAATATTCCAGAATCTTCGGCATATAGCAGGAACACAAGGCGCGTGCATAGAATGTTAAGGCTTCGTTTGGAACGCGGGTTATCGGGATTTGTGTAACGGGGCTTCACTGCGTTATAGAATTTGCGTATCATCTTGCCTGCATTCTCGGATAATAGCTGTTCGCGTATCTCTCTTGGTGTTTTTGCGGAAATGCTGACGAGGAAGCGCAGCCGTTCAACTTCTTCCGGAAGGTCAGATAAGGCTATAATCTCCGGCTCATCGCGAGGGTATTCGAGGTCGTGAATGCGGAATGTCTGAAAGTCGCATGTTATGATGAAGCGTCCCTGTTCGGACGATGGAAGCCAGTCTTTATAGCGTTTAGCCTGTTCGTATGGTGTCATGGCCGAACCGTCAGACTGTTTTGCGGGAAGTGTTAAGTCAACGCCGAGTGATTTCTGCTCTATGATTATTTTTGTTGAAGGTATATAAGCGTCAATGTAGCTTACGTGTGATAGCTCAACTCTTTTCTCGAAATCTATTAATTCTCCCGGCTTCTCAACATCGAGAACATCATGTAGCAATTCAAGCCAGAAAGTATGAGTGTCGCTTTTTTCGTCGCCTTTTCCCTGCCATCTCTGTACGAACTGTAATATATTCTCTGCCATGTTCAACTCCCCTTTCATATGCAAAAAAATAGCGGCCAGTATGCCAGCACTAACCGCTAAATCGTTATTCTTATGTTACTTTCCAGCCGCAGCACGTTCACGCAAAACCCTGCGCAGTATCTTTCCTGTCCCTGAAAGCGGGAACTCCGTAACAAACTCCACGCTTCTGGGAACTTTGAAATGCGCGAGGTGTTCTTTCGCGAAACGTATAATATCCCTGTCAGCTGCCTCTGCACCGTCCTCAAGGAGGATATACGCCTTTGGTATCTGACCGTTGATATCATGGGGCATTCCGACGACTACAGCCTGACGAACTGCGGGGTGTTCCGCCAGAACCTTCTCGACTTCCTGCGGGTAAACGTTGAAACCTCCAACAATGATTATGTCCGTTACCCTGTCCATGATGTACACGTACTCTTCGCCGTCATGTTCCTCAAGCCTCACATAGTCGCCGGTGTTTAGGTATCCTTCATCGTCAAAGCGTTCCGCAGTGATTTCCGGCGCGTGAAGGTAGCCTGGTGTAACTGAGGGCCCTTTCACCCACAACACTCCCTCTTTGTCCGCTGTGTCTTTACCTTCGCGGGTCTTGAGCTTGTAGGAGTAACCAGGAATTACTGGCCCAATGCTTCCCGTCTTCTGTGTCTGGCAGTCATGGTTCACGCAGATTACCGGCGATGTCTCAGTGAGACCGTAACCTTCCATTATGTCGCGTCCCAAGAACTTCAACGCCTGTTTGTGTACATTGGGATTTAGCTTGTCGCCTCCCGTGCATATTATGCGGATACGGGATAATGCTTCGGACGGCAGCTTTCCTTTTTCGACGGACATCATGAGGAACGATGCTATTGCAGGCACTACGAACATGACATCAATTTTTGCCTCAGTTATAGCCCTTATTGTTACGGCAGGAGGAAGGAATGACGGAGCTATTGCAATTTTTGCGCCGATTGTGAGAGGAAGTATGATTGTTACTGTGTACCCGAACGAGTGGAAGTTAGGCAGAACCGTCAAGAATGTGTCATTACTGTTTATGCTTGAGACTGTCGCACATGTAGCCCTAGTGTTTGAATACAAGTTTTCGTGCGTCAACTGTACGGCTTTCGGGAGACCTGTTGTACCTGATGTCGCGAAGATTACTGCGAGGTCTTCAGGTTCTTTGGGCTGTAACCTTCCCTTGAACGCTGGGAGGCTTACGCTGTCGAGATTGCAGGTAATGCAAGGCCATAGTTCCGAAAGTTCAGGTATTCCGTGTTCCGTTATGACGGCAAAGGGTTTTATGAGTTCGAGAGTGCCTGTGAGGGATTCCAGTCCTGCTTTCTCGTTCAGGGGACAGAATATCCCTCCCAACTTCCAGACTGCAAGGGACAACGCTGGGATTAACGGCGAGTTCCTGAGCATTACGACAAGACGCTGGCCGCGTGTGAAGCCTGACGCGCGCAATACATTCTCGCAGTTGCTGACGAGCGATAACATGTCCTTTCGGGAATACCATTTTCCGTTCCACCAGTAACATAACGTTTCTGGGTTTTCCTGTAGCTTGGGTATGATGATATTTTCGAGACGTTCCATTTAGACTTTTTCTCTCTCTTTCTGACGCAGAACGCGCCGCAGTATTTTACCTGTTGCCGAGACCGGAAGGCTATCAACAAACTCTATGCTTCTCGGAACTTTGTAATGTGATAACCTCTCCTTGCAGAACTTCACAAGCTCACCCTCGCTCACTTCTGTACCCTGTGTCTTTACCACGTATGCTTTCGGGACTTCACCGCTGATGTTGTTTGGCATTCCTACAACTACGGCCATGTTTACGGCGGGGTGTTCAGCGAGTATTGCCTCGACTTCCTGCGGGTAGACGTTGAAGCCTCCGACTATGATAATGTCAGTTACGCGGTCAAGTATTTTGATGTAGCCGTCCTCGTCAATCTTCACGTAATCGCCAGTGTTGAACCAGCCGTCGATGAAGCGTTCGTGATTGATTTTGTCAGCGTGGTAGTACCCTGATGTTACGGAAGGCCCTCTGCACCACAATACGCCCTCTCCAGGTATCGAGAGCATATCTCCTGCCTCACTCCTTAACTGTAACTCGAAGCGCGGCAATGCAGGCCCTACAGTACCGAGTTTGCGCACAGAAGGTTTGGGGTTCACCGCAAGGACTGGCGAACACTCTGTAATTCCGTAACCCTCAATCACAGGCACGCCAAATGCAGCAGTAACTCTGTCGTCCATTTTGGGATTGTACCTGTCTCCTCCGGCAATGAGCAGCTTAATGCCGGATAGCTTCTTCCCCTTACGTTCCAGCAAAGACGCGGCAAAACCCAGCATTGTCGGCACAAGAAGCAGGACTGTCGGCTGCGTCTCCTCAATGGCCTTGATGGTGTTGCTTGGAGGCATGAAGCCCGGCACGATAACCTGTGTTGCACCCAGAACGAACGGAAGAACGAAACATACTGTGAACCCGAAAGCGTGGAAGTTTGGCAGTACGTTTAGGAGTGAGTCTTCAGGCTGAAGGTCTGGGACATGTTCAAGGCAGGCGTTAATGTTGTCGAGAATGTTCGCGTGTGTAAGCGGGACTGCTTTTGGGTCTCCTGTTGTTCCAGAGGTCGAGAATATCACCGCTAATGTCTTGTCCAAATCATCTGAGGGCTGTATCTTACCCGTAAATTTCTCTGCGCCGGTAAATTCCGTGTCCCCAAATCTCACACATGGCCGCCCTGCACCGTTGAGTGCGTTCTCAAGCTCAGGTTTAACGCCGTTCGACAGTACTACGGCAAACGGTTTCAGAAGGTCAAGCGTCTTCAGCAGGGAAATCTCACCCGTCTTCTCGTTGAGGGGGCAGAATACTCCGCCAAGCCTCCACGTTGAGAGCATTAGTGCCAGCGTCATTGGCGAGTTCGGCATCAATACGGCGAGCCTTTGTCCTGCCGAAAATCCGGAAGCCCTCAGAATTTCTGTGCATTCGTCAGCAAGATGGGCAAAATCCTTCCTGCTTATCCATTTGTGGTTGAACCAGCAGCATTTTGCTTCAGGTCTCGAAGCAAGATACTCGTCCATAATATTGTTCAGCATATAAATTACTCCTTCCGTCCTTTTGTGGCCAGGAATATCACCGAAAGTGCCATAGCTCCCGCCGCCAAAACAGAGTTACAGCCTCCGCCGCCTCCTGATCTCCCTATTGTCTGATTATCCTCGCTGACTACGCTTACAGTGAAACTGGTGCGCATTGACTGCCCTACTGGAGATGGTCTGGCTGTTACTATTACGTCCGATGAACCTGCACGTTCACCGGCAATGAGCCTTATTGTGTCGCTTGAAACAACTTCTGCCATAACGATATCAGCTCGTGATGATGACGCTTCGAGAGAATAGCTTATTCCGCCTCTAAGGTTCGACAGTTCATACGCCCCTACTGTAATTCTGACATCAGGTTTAACTTCACCATGCCCGTTAATTTTGATGGTCTTGTCCTCAATGGTTCCGATTGTTGCTTTCATTTCCGTGAATGGCACTTCGTCAACATACACAATGAATGCTCTTGCCGACACTGTGAGGGGGCTTCCGTCAGACTGCCAGCCGTGAACCCTCGCTGTTATGTACGAGCTTCCTTTCCCTGTGGCTGAAGCGCGGCCGGTATTATCTATACTCAATACAGAAGTTGAGCTTGATGTCCATTCTATTCCGTAGGGCGGGTAATCCTTAACGTTCAGCGATGCACTTTCCGGCTTTATGTCAACGCTGTAAGTTCTTGTTTCGTTAATCTGCAAGTATGGCAAGCCGTAAATCTCCGCACTCGTTACGGGATATGGCATGGCCTCATATGCTCCAGCGTCATATATTGAGAGTTGCGGGCGTGAATGTCCCAAAACGTCATAGCTTAGGACGTAGTTAGTAATGTTGGGCACGAAGTCTATTGCCGGTGATGTGCGTGAAGTGCGAATGAAGGTTACGTTGTCTGCGCTCTCAACCTTTGGCTGGCCGTTCACTGACGCAAGTACGCTGCTTAACGCCTGGCCTGTGAGATCCGTGCTGTCCATAATGAAACTTGATGACCCTGTAACGTTGTAGTGGCTTCTGAAGTAACGTGATGACGACGCGTAGATATCACTGCTTCCCGTGTTGCCCAGTACTATCGAAGACATAAGGGACATTTCGCCGTTCAGCAGTGCAACTCCTCCACCATTTCCGGCCATGTTCCCTGCAATCGTGCAGTGCTTCATGACGGTGCTAGATGTCTCGCTTCCGTTCGTAACGCATACAGCCCCGCCGTAGTCCCTTGCCTGGTTGTCGTAGAATATGCAGTTGTTGAACTCGGCAGAAGCATTCGTACTGTCAACCTCAACAGCTCCTCCGTTACCTGATGACGCGTTGCCTTTCGTGAAGGTTATGCGGTTGAATGTTACACTGCCGCCGGTTACTTTGAAGAGCCTGTGAGTTCCTGCGCCGGAAAGCATAACTCCCTCTCCGTTTATTGTGGCATTAACTCTTATTGCCAGTTCAGCGTTGAGTGTTATGGATTTCACAGATGGGTTTACGTTTATTGTTCCGCCTCCTGCGAGATTGGCCTGGTCAATCGCCCAAGCTAATGAGCCAATGCCTTCTGAATTGCTGTTGACGACATCGAAGGCATATGATGGGACAACGAATATCAGCAGGAAAATCATAACTGTGAAAAGTCTTCCTGCCCTGAGAAATTTTGACATGAAATAACAAATCCTCCTGTGAAAAATTTTGTGTGTAATGAGATAGTTTATATTGTGATTTATTTTAGCTTAATGCGCAAGAAGCCTCCTGGTTTTGTGAGTGTGTGTGGTAAAATTCTTTTCATTAAAATTAGGAAGCCGCTATAATTGTAAAAAACAGTATTAGAATGATATTGAGTGAGCAGCATATATTCACAAGAGGTTCTAAAGCATTCAGCGAAATTGAGAAATTATGTCGCAATGCCAATAATCTGTACAATGCTACTATGTACTGTGTACGGCAGGAGTTTTTTGCAGGAAAAATATTAACGTACGAGGCAATCAATAAGAAATTCATTCAGGATAGACAAGCTGATTACTATAACCTTCCGACAAAAATATCCCAGCAAATACAGCGTAGTGTGAGTGCTTCATGGAAAAGCTATTTTGCGGCAATCAAGGACTACAAGAAAAATCCATCGAAATATCAAGGTAAGCCGCGTATCCCCAGATATAGAGAAAAAGGAGGGTTTTATGTAGTACCATTTACGAGACAATCCATATTGTTTAAGACTAGAAATGTGCCTAATGGATTTCTGAAGTTGTCAGGAACGTCTGTATTGATTAAGACTAAACAGCAGGAAATACAGGCGGCAAGATTAGTTCCGCAGGACAGAAATCACATAAAGGCAGAAATTCTTTATAACGTTGATTGTCCGGAAGTAAAACGCGATGGGAAAATAGCGTCAATAGATTTGGGAGTAAATAACCTTGCAACGATTGTATATCCCAATTCCCGAACGGAAATAATCAACGGACGGCCATTGAAGTCAATAAATCAGTTCTACAATAAAAAGTTAGCTGAGGCGCGTTCAAAAAACACTAAGCGCAAACATCAGACAAGAAGGGAGGTTAATTTGACAAGCAAACGGAGGAACAAGATAAATGATTACCTTCATAAGGCATCACGTTATATAGTGAATCAATTAGTTTCCAACGACGTAACCGAGTTAGTGATAGGGTACAATGCGGGGTGGAAACAAGACACATGTATGGGAAGGCAAGGTAATCAAAGATTTCATTTTATCCCGTTTTATAAGTTCATAAGCATGTTGGCATACAAAAGTGCATTAGCAGGAATAGCAGTAACCACGAATGAAGAGAGTTACACGTCAAAATGCAGTTTCCTAGACAAAGAAGAAGTGTGTCAACATGACGAATACAAAGGTAAACGGG
>CALAUZ010000047.1 GCA_937892105.1 uncultured Fretibacterium sp.
GGATCGCTGCCCTCGAATTTCTGGAGGCCGGATACTTTGCTGTTAGAGATGCCGACAAGTGAGAATATTCCCTTGTAGCTTGAGCGAGTGCCGTTGTCCTTGCCGTATGGACTCCATGATACCAGCACCGGGACTTGTTCGCCAGTCGCAGGCCTGAAGATGTCAACGCACAAAGAAACTCCGTCGCGCATTTTCACGCGTACATCCTTCTCAACGACTATATCGCACGGCAAGGGCATAAAACCTTCCTCGACCTGCCAGCCTTTGGACAGAACGCTTTTGCCGGGAGCAATCTTCTGTTCACACTCGGGCTTATACTGCTTTGACGAGCCGAATATCATTAATTCCTCTAAATTTGCCATCTATTTTTCTCCTCCGTAATATCTTCGCTGTTCTCTCCTGCGTGCAAATCTGCTTTCACCATATGAAGGGCAAATACAGCAAGCAAAGGGTTATCTGCCGTCCCGAACCTGCGGATTTCTGCGGGAAGTCTGCTGAGGTACTGTTCACGAACCGATGCGTCAAATGTCTCTTCAGCATCAGCCTGAAGACGAAGCCATCTTCCTTTGTTGAACGCCACAAGCCCAACGTGAGGATTCTGCTTCAACTGTCTGTAAACCGCTTTGTCCGTCCTTGTGCCGAAGTACATAACCCCGTCAGCCTCAAGTATTCCGCTTATCGGTCTTCCTGCTGGATAGTCGCTGTCAAACGTGAGAAGGTAGTAGAAATTGCAGTCTTTCAGAAAATCATATGCCTTACTCATTCATAGCCCTCTTTATGCCGTCAAGGACACCGCCGGCGTTATCATGTTCAGCAACATACTTCTCCTGTATCGCCTTGTAGTCTGTTACGTTTTCCCAGTATAAGACTTCCTCATCGCTCAACAGCCTTACACTGGCACCGTCAGCCTTCAGTGTCTCAAGCTGCCACGTAAAACACTCGTCCATAATTTCGCCGAGTTTAATGTATGAACTCTCTGCCGCACGTTCTATAGCCTTTTTGTCTTCATCGGGCAACTTGTCCCAAACGTCTTTGTTCATGGCGATAATATATTCATGGCCGAGCCACAACTTTTTTGACGCAAGAATGTTCGGTGCTGCTTTGTGTGCGTTGAGGTCATACCCACTGTCAATGTTCACGATGAGGCCGTCAAGTGTCCCGTTATCGAGTGCGTCATATACTCCCTGACCCCATGGGATAGTTACGGGAGTTGCGCCGGCGTTTGCGAGAAAATCCTTGTGCCAGAAACTCGCGCTCCTCCATCTCTGACCCTTGATGTCCCGCAATGTTTCCAGCGGTTTCAAGCTGAAGAATGCTGCAGGATAGCCAGTAGCGATGATTATGGGGTGAATGTTCTGTGCTTCGAGTTCACGGGATAGTTCTGGGACTTCATCATATATCCGTCTGAAAAATTCAACCTGTTTCTGGCCTGACGGGCCTGTCGGGAAACTCTTGAAGAGCTGGTGCAATGGAAGCTCCTTCATGCTGTATTCTGGAACTACTACGGTGATTTGTGCGCGTGAACCGTCTTTTACGGTGTTGAGGTTCTCGTAGCTTATGCTGATTTCGCCATTCCAGACAGGATTAATTTTTACGTGGCCTTTAGTTTCGAGTTCAACTGCCGGGAAAAATACATCGTTCAGGAATTTCGTGCGCATATTCCCTAAAGGTTCGTGGTCAGAATATGTCAGCGTTAAATTACCCTGCTTAACTGTTGCTTCGTCCTTCAATGCGTCCCTAACAGCCATCGTCATATCGTCAACCAGCATAGTCGCTCCCGAAACCAAATCAACATTCAACGCTTTACCTTCCGCGTCATACTTCACTGCGTCAATGCCGTTCTTCAGCACCCAGTCTTCATAGTAAGCTGCCTGTTCCCACCAGTCTTTATTGATGGAGCTGGCTGGCTTCATTCCGTAATTGTCGTATTTCTCTTTGACAATTTCTCCGTCTTTAGTGATGTAATCCAGCAATACTTTGAAGATTGCGCCGTCCTTGAAGATTACGTTTGCTACATACAGTCCCCACGTATCATTATATGATGTACCTGTCTTGATGGTGTACCCTCCGTCCTCCGTCTTGCCGTCAACAGCATTCTTCACGGCTACGGATAATTCGGCAACATTGATGGTTGCGCCGGAAATCAAATCCAGGTTAAGCGCATGGCCTTTATCGTCCGTTTTCACAGCTTCAAGTCCGTTATCGACTACCCAGCGTTCATAGTACGCTACCTGTTCCCACCAGTCTTTACCCAAAGTACTTACTCGCTTAATCCCGTAGTTATCGTGAAGCTCCTTGCTGCTTTTTCCGTTGGCGAGACGGTCTATTATTATGTTGGAGATTTTGCCGTTCTTTTCCACTGTGTTGGCGATGTACAAGCCCCATTGTTCGCTGAAGTAGAGGCCGGATTTTACGGTGAAGGGATTTTCTGCGGCGAATGATACTACGCTCAAAGACAGAACCATTGCGGCAATAATTACAGTTAATTTCTTCATGCTTATAACCTCTCTAATCCTGAAAGTTTCATACTTGCGTCCCATACTTCGCGGGCATTCTCAAGGTTATATGACAGCTCCGATGATTTCGCGGGTTTAACACTCATACTGAAATATTTTCCGCTTACCCCTGAAAATTCCTCGCTGGTCAGCAATTCCGCCGCAACATAAGCAGACGTTCCCAAATCTCCGCAACGTTCAGGCATTGTCCGCCTTACGTGGTCAATCTGTTCTTGCGTCATCGTACTTCCGGCCTGAAGGTTAGTTGCCGGCATGAAACCGGGATTGAGTGCGTTGCATGTTATCCGTGAACCTTCCACGCGTAATCTCCTGTCAAGCTCATACGTGAAGTAAAGGTTGCACAGCTTGGAGTAAAAATACCGTGAGTTGCCCAAATATTCAGCATCATGGGCGATTGCGTCCGTACCGTTCCACACCAAAGGCCCGTAAGGAGGGTTATGCATGTCGCTGGAAACGTTGAGTATTCTTGCGTTATCGGTCATCTTTGGCAGAAGTAAATTGGTCAGAAGGAAGTGTCCAAGATGGTTGGACTGGAATACAGCGTCAAGTCCGTCAACAGTCTCTCCCGATGATGAACCGGAAATCCCTGCGTTGTTGTCGAGGGCGTAAATTGGTGCGTCAATCTGTGCTGCAAACTCCCTTACCGACTTCAGCGAGGCTAAATCCAGAACCATAGCAGTAATGTTATCGTTCAATGTCTCAGACCTGATATTTTCGGCGGCTGAATTTCCTTTTGCGATATTACGGCACGCGAGAATTATGGAATAATCCCAGCCCTTCTTAGCGATAAGTTTTGCGGTCTCAAAGCCAAGCCCTGAGTTGCCGCCAGTGATTATAATAGTCTTCATGCTTATGGTTTTGGCCCTACGCACTGCATGAGTGTGAAGTTATGCTTCTCGGTGAGACCAAGCAACTTAGTGAGACCCTCTCGGTCAAAGTTCATTCTTGTACGCGCACCCCAACCAACAGACGCAGCATAGAGATACACTCCCTGCATTGACAGTCCTGCATGTGCAAACCCGCAGTTGAGTATCACTTCAGGAGGTGCGGGACGGTTCATCGTTTCCCATTTTCCAGCGTCCTGAATGTACAGCAAATCCACAGCTGCTCTTGCAACAAATGGCTGTCCTCCCGTCAATTTCCTGTAATCCCCGTTGGCTATGAGAGTGAGACTGTGTGCTTGAGGATTATACCTGTAGGCTGCCTCACGTGTGAACACGAATATTATCATGTCCTGAAGGTTCATTGCTGTGGCATAAGTGAGTTTACCGTCCTCACGGTTCACGCCGCCGGCAACCCACAAGAGATTGGAGAGCTGCTGTAACGTAATTTCCTCGTCAACGAAATCACGGGCTGACTGTCTGGAAGCTACGGCATCAAGTACGCCAATTCCCCCAGATTTTTCCGGCTCAGGCAGTGCTACATCTTCTGCGAAGACGGCAGAGACTGACAGAACAACAAGCAGTAAAGCGGCAAACAATTTCTTCATGATTAACTCCTCCTTAATATATTTACGGTTTATCCCCATGAAGAAGGGCTATCCGTCATTCACGCAATAATTTTTTCAGGAGCCTCAATAGTTCCTGTTTCTCCTCAACACTCAATACCATTGTTAATGTCTCCTCCAAGCTGTCTCCAAGACTTACGAGAAGTTCTTTCATGTCCAGAGTTTTTCGGGAAGGGCAGAGGATTTTGCTGCGGCTGTCATTGGGATTAACTTTGCGTTCAACAAGCCCCTTCTTTTCGAGCGTCTGAACAAGCCCTGTTACAGTTGGATTAGTCATTGCGAAGTAATGCTCAATGTCAACCTGCCTTACTGTTTCCGGCGGGGAAGTGAGCAGGTATTTCAGTATTTTGTACTGAGAGTTAGTGAGATCGTAAGGCTCAAGAATGGGATTGGAGAGCTTGTCTATCTTGAGGCTTAACTTCTTTATGAGTATCGCAATCTTATCTATGTTAATCATGCAGGTGCAAAATTTTTTCAGCGTTTTTGTGCGCGATAAGCTCTTTCTGTTCCTCAGTGAGAGAAGAATTTGTGAGAAACTCGCAGGCATTATCAGGCTGTAAATACGGATAATCGACCGCGTAAAGTATATGTTCCGCCCCCATCAGCTTAACGAGATACTCAAGCTGCATTTGCGAAAATATACCGCTCGGCGTAATGTACACGTTCTCTTTGTAATACTCTGAAATGTTTTTCCTGAGGCCAGTTAATTCTGGTCTGAGCATGTAGTCGAGACGTTCAAGGAATGACGGCACAAGTTCTCCCCAATGTCCGGAGATGAGCTTCAATTCCGGCAGTTTGTCGAATATCCCTGACAAAATCATGCGCAATACATGAATACCAACGTCCATATGCCACCCAAAACCTGCTGAAGCAAATTCACCTGCTGTAATTATGTTCCAGTTAGGCGAAGTGAAGTAGTAATTCTGAATGGCCGGGTTAATCGGTGCCGGGTGAAAGTAAACAGGTACATCAAGTTCTGTTGCGCGCTCAAATATCGGGAAGAACTGCGGTTCATCATAGAAGTGTCCCTGATACTGTCCTGCCACCAATGCACCGCAAAAGTGATAATCCTTAACGCAGCGTTCAAGTTCATCAGCGGCCTTCTCAGGGTCAGACATTGGGAGAGTTGCGAACCCTGCGAACCTGTCGGGGTATTGTGCGATACGTTCCGACAGAATATCGTTGGCTCTGGAACACAATTTCACTGCCTCAACCGCTGGAACTCTGTCAGGAATTGGCGATGTGTACGAGAGAACCTGCATTGTTATCCCTGCTGTATCCATGTAGGGCAGTCTCTTTGCCTCGATATCGGTAAGAGCTTCCCCGAATGCCATACGTGATTTGTAGAAGTCAGTCAATTCTTTGGGCTGGTTCTCAGGCGGAGGGGTGTACATGCTGTTTGCCGCAGAGATTTCTGTGGACGAGAAGTGTTCTTCAAGAGTGATTATCTTCATGCATAGCCTCCTATATAAACTTCGCGATGATACTAACATAGGAAGCTATGTATGTCAATTACGTTACAAGGCGTGAAATACTGGCCTCATCTTGTCAAACGTACAGAACTCGCGGAAGCCTATGGATTTCAGCAAGCTAATTCCGTCATTCATGTGGTCATAAATATAGCTTGGGTTGTGCGCATCACTTCCGAGCGTGATAATCTTTCCGCCTAAATCGTGATATAGTTCCAGAATTTCCCTGCATGGCTGAGCCTGTCCAAGTCCGTAACGCCAGCCCGATGTGTTCAGTTCGATGCCTTTCCCGTCATTGATGGCGATGGTGAGAATTTCCGCAACAATATCCTTCACCTTTGCAAACGGATATATTCCGGCTCTGTCGTAACGTGAAAGCAAATCCAGATGTGCAAGAACCGAATAATCATGAAAGTTTTGCACAAGGTTCAGCATTTCGTCATAGTATGCTTGATTGTATTGTTCCTGAGTTTTCCCGTGTTGAAATTCCTGCGCCCAGAAGTCAAGGTTATCTATCTGGTGAATGCTGAGAAGCACAAAATCCAGCTCGTTGCGGTAACGGTCATAGAGTTTTTCGTATTGCCGGATTGTGTGTGTCTGCACTCCAAATTCCAGCCCGGCACGTATCGTAATCCTTCCATGATATTTGCTCCTCAAACGCTCAATCTCTCTGAAATATTCAGGGTAATTCACGTTCAAGGGCATACCTTCCGGGTTAGAGCAATCACAGTCCTGCTTCACGCCGTAATCAACGTGGTCTGTCAGGCACAATTCATCAATCCCCAAATCACATGCCCGCTTCACCTGAAGTTCAATGGGAGTAGAGCTGTCATCGCTGAACTCTGAATGAACATGATAATCACATTTCACTGTTTCATCACTCCACAAAAAATGAGATACCCTGACATTTTATCAGGATACCTCATGATTGCACCTCTTCATAACCTAATGCCTAACGTGAACCTAAATGCTTCCGGAAAAACTCCTCCATCTCACGGTAGAAGTCAAACCTGTTCTCCTCGTTGTGGAAACCATGACCCTCATTGTCCTTCACCATGTAGATAACATCTTTTCCGGCCTTGCGGACAGCCTCTACAATCTGGTCTGACTCCGCCTTGTTCACTCGCACATCATTTGCACCTTGCGCAACAAACAGCGGTATTTTGATATTTTCGGCGTGGAAAACCGGCGATACTTCCGTCAGCAATTCCTTATCCGCAGACGGGTCTCCTATCATCTCGTACTCCATCTCGATAAACGGCTTACAGTATGGCGGAATACTCTCAAGAAGCGTGAAGATGTTAGACGGCCCAACATAGCTCACCGCACAGGCATAAAGATACGGCGTGAATGCAGCTCCTGCCAATGCCGCATATCCACCGTAACTCCCTCCGTAAATTGCGACCTTTGACTTGTCCGCTATCCCCTGCTCTATCGCCCATTGAACCCCGTCCGTAACATCGTCCTGCATCTTCCTTCCCCATTGTTTGAACCCTGCCTGCCAGAATGCCTTACCGTATCCAGTTGATCCCCTGAAGTTCACCTGCAGCACAGCTATTCCCCTGTTCGCGAGAAACTGTGCCTCAGAGTCAAAACCCCATGTATCTCGCGCACTTGGCCCGCCGTGAGGGATTACGACAAGAGGAAGGTCATGACTTGCTACACCAACAGGCAGGGTAATGTAGCCGTTAATCTTCAGGCCGTCCCTTGCTGTAAACTGTACTGGGGTCATGGGTGCCATCTGTTCAGCTTTGAGCCACGGGGAAAGGTCTGCAAGTTTCGACATGGAATTATCCTTGCGGTCAAAGAGATAGTATGTTCCTCTGGTTCTGTCGCTGTACGTTCTCACTATCACTCTGCGTTCGTCATCGTCCATGTCTGTTACGGCAACTTCAAGTTCGGGAAAGAATGCTTCCAACGTCTTCTGAAGTTCCTCACGGTCTGCGTCAAAGAACTTGTAATGTCTCCTGTCAGTCGTGTAAGTTACACCTGTGATAATCTTTTTCTTCTTGGAATGCATTATTCCGCCAGCGTCAACTTCATCATGCTCGAAAATCATATCCAGCGTCTTGTTCTCTTCGGGGTCAAAAGTATATATTGCAGCCTTATCCCTGCTGAGATTGGAGACAACGTACATCAGCTTGTTGTCGTAGGCAAAAAGTACTGGCGAGAACGTCTCCTTGAAATTCGTGGTGATTAGCGTCCTGAACTTCTCACCCTCATTGCTGCGGTAAAGAAAACTGCCGTTTACCCCATCAGTCTCGTATGCCGCCCTGAGTTTCCCGTCATGGTCGGTCATCCAGCCCGTAATATTTCCTGGATTTTCGGCGATAAGCTCAAGCTCTCCCGTCTCAATGTTGCATCTGTATACGTCAAAGACTTCTGCGTTTCTCTGGTTCATGTCGAGCAGCATATGTTTTGGATCGTCTTCAAGGTCGTCAAGAACTCCAGCCCTTACCTTCTCGAACGGCGTTAAATCTCTGGCCTCAGACCCGACAACATCAGTGATATAAACGTGGTAATTCTCGTCGCCGCCTGAATCCTGAACATACACGATGTTACTGCTTCCCTTCCAGAAAAATCCGGCGATGTCTCGTTCAGTGGCTGAGGTAATGCGTTTCTCGTCCCCTGTGGCAATGTCGCGAACGTAAACATTCATACGGTGTTGCCAAGGTTTTGCGAAGGCGAGTCGTGTACCGTCAGGCGAGATTGAGAATGCGGCTGTGTCTGGGTTACGGAAGAAATCCTCCATTGGCAGGAGAGGCGGTACAGCGGCAAAAGCACATACTGTAGGCATTGCGAAGAACAAAGCCAGAAGGACAAATAATATTCTCATTGGGTAAGATCTCCCTTCACTGAAATTATAATGTGATTGTATCATGGCTCCGTCAAACGGTCGCACGTGATACTACGATAAAATATCATAATGTATTTCTTTGAGGAGGGTCATAAATTGCAGAATAATATTTCAATATATCCCGTAAAGATTTCGAGTGTTGACGACATAATGAAGGTATGTGAACGAATAGGAACGGACAAAGGTGCTTTGCCTTATCTCACGCAAAAGAGCAATATACTTCACTTCTACGCAGAACATATAGACTACAGGGCGGCAGGTTTTCTGAAACAGGAAATGCTTTCACGCGGAGGTGATGTCGCTGTAACGAAGCATGTCATTGACGGCAAGGCTGAATACAGCGATATTCTCATCATTGGGACACCCAAGCATTACGCTTTATTGCTGGAAAAGATGAAGGCCATGAACATATGGGGAATAAGGGAACTCAGGGAGGCCTTGACGGAAGCATTGAGGAACGTAAACGCCCATTACTGGGAATTAACATCGCCTGCCGGACACAAAATCATTCTGGACATGAACACTAAGCTAATGGCAATTCTGAACGTTACGCCAGACTCATTTTTCCCGGAGAGCAGGACGGACGAAAATGGAATACTTGAGAGGGCAGAGAGAATGCTGCAAGATGGTGCGTATATCCTCGACATTGGGGCAGAATCCACGAGGCCGGGTGCTTCTCCTGTGTCAGAGAGCGAGGAAGCTGAACGTTTAATCCCGGCACTGAGGGTGTTACGGCGAGAGTTCCCTGACGCGATAATTTCCGTTGACACGTACAAGGCTAATGTTGCGCAAATGGCTTCAGATGAGGGAGCAGACATCATCAACGACATAAGCGGCTTCGGTTTTGACTCTGCGATGTTAAGTACGGCGGCAGCACTCAATATTCCCTATGTACTCTCGCACATTAAGGGGACACCTGCGACAATGGCAGAACATGAACCTTACGGCAGCATATTGGGTGAACTTCACGGATACTTTGCGGGGAAATTACGGGCATTCATTGAGGCGGGCGGCAAGATTGGGAACGTCATCATAGATCCTGGAATAGGCTTTGGGAAGTCAGCGGGAGATAATCTTGCTGTCCTGAAGAATGTTGAGAGCTTCTCTGTGTTCGGGAGACCGTTGCTTGTTGGACATTCGCGGAAGAGATTTACTGGTGATAAGAGGCTTGCGGGTACTGTTGCGGTGTCGGCGTTGATGGGTGGGAGGGTTAGTCTTCTGCGAGTTCATGATGTTAAGGAGAACACGGAGGCTTTGAGGATTGCGAAAGGGATTAAGAGAGCGGGTCTGTAAATTAGGTTAAGTTCTCAAACCATGCTAAAATTACATTTTTGAACTATACAATTTAGACAGGAGGCTCAAAATTTTTTATGCCTGATGAAATCATAAATCCCACAACAACAAATGAAGAAACTAATCCCGAAAGTGAAGAGAGAATTTTAACCCTTCCACTTGTAGGAGAGATAAAGACAAGCTACCTCAATTATGCCATGAGCGTAATTGTAGGCAGAGCACTTCCAGATGCCAGAGACGGCCTTAAACCCGTTCAGAGGCGAGTGCTTTACGCAATGTCGGAATTAGGTCTCAAGCATAACACTGCCTACAAGAAATCCGCCCGTATCGTCGGTGAAACTATGGGTAAGTACCACCCTCACGGAGACAGCGCAATATATGACACTATGGTGCGTCTAGCTCAGGGCTGGAACCTCCGCTACACCCTCGTTGACGGTCAGGGTAACTTCGGCTCTGTTGACGGCGACAGCGCGGCAGCCATGCGTTACACGGAAGCACGTCTCAGCTGGCCCGGCGAACTAATGCTTGCTAACCTCGACGAAGATACCGTAGAATGGGGACAGAACTTTGACGAATCACTCAAAGAACCTCTAACTCTACCCTCAATCCTTCCAAATCTCCTCGTGAACGGCTCAACAGGTATTGCTGTAGGCATGGCTACTAACATTCCCCCCCACAACCTGCGCGAAGTGGCTGACGTTTTCTGCTGGCTCATCGACAACGGCATAGAACCCGAAGATGCCCAACTCCCTGACATCATGCGCATAATGCCAGGCCCAGACTTCCCCACAGGCGGCGAAATTCACGGACGTTCAGGCATTATTGAGGCGTATTCTACGGGACGCGGGAAAATCGTTGTTCGCGGAAAAATGCACGTTGAGGAGACA
This sequence comes from uncultured Fretibacterium sp., assembly GCA_937892105.1. The sequence continues at coordinate 10,530 of CALAUZ010000047.1, forward strand.
AAGCGCGGCAGACAGAGCATTATCATCACTGAAATACCCTACAACGTCAACAAAACTCTCCTCCTTGAAGCTATGGTTCAGGCTGTTCAGGAGAAGGAGATTGAGGGTGTCTCGGAAATGAGGGACGAATCTGACAGGGACGGTCTCAGAATAGTAGTAGACCTTGCACGCGATTCAGATCCGGATCTCATAATCCGGCAGCTCTACCGTCATACAGCATTGCAGTCTACGTTCGGCGTAATTAACCTCGCACTCGTTGACAAACACCCTGTAATCCTCAACATTCAGCAGATGCTCTCGATATTCCTGAATTACCGCAGAGATGTCGTAAGGCGCAGAACTGAACACAGGCTCAAACAGGCTCAGGCCCGCGAACACATCATAGAGGGTCTCAAGAAGGCATTAACTCACATTGAGCAGGTCATACGCACCATACGGGCAACGAATAATGCGGCGGAAGCTAAAGCCAGTCTTCAGTCAATCCTTGAGTTCTCGGAGGCTCAGGCTCAGGCAATACTTGACATGAGGCTTCAGAGGCTTACAGGGCTTGAACGCGGCAAACTCGATGAAGAACAGCAGAAACTGCTTTCCGACATTGCTGGCTACAACAACATTCTAGGAGACAAAAAGGTTCTTGACGGGGTTATACGCGATGAACTGAAGGATTTATCAGCACGTTTCGGCGATGACAGGCGTACAGCAATCGTTGAGGAAGTGCAGGAAGTTACGGAAGAGGACTTTATCCCTGAAGAAGACATCGTAATAACCCTATCGAAAGATGGACTGATTAAGCGTCAGCCCTTAGAGTTCTACAGGCTTCAGGCAAAAGGCGGAAAGGGTAAGAGAGGCGCAAATATCCATGAGGACGACAGCATAGAGATGTTATGCGTTACCCACACTCACAGGGATATATTCTTCTTCACGAACACGGGCAGGATTATGTCGGTTAAGGGCTACGAAATACCAGAGACGAAATCAGGAAAGGGAAAACCTGCCTCACGTTATCTCCCTCTTGCTGCTGAGAACAACGAACGTATCGTGAATATTGCCGGAGATGGCGGAGTTGACTTCAAATACGCGTTCTTCATAACGAGAATGGGCATTGCAAAACGCGTATCGTTTGAGGAGCTGAGATATACCAACAGGGCAAAACTTATCATGAAGCTGGACGAAGGCGATGAAATTGCACAGGTCAGGCTCACTACGGGGAAAGATGATGTGGTGATAGTTACCAGGAACGGTTTGGCATTGAGAGTTCCTGAAAAAGAGTTCCGTCCTTTGGGCAGAAACGCAAGAGGCGTTATCGCTATCAGCCTGAAGAATAATGACCGTGTACTTAGCTGCGATGTTGTTGACGAACGCCGGGCAGTCCTCGTAATCAGTGAGCTTGGTATCGGGAAACGCGTTGAGTACAGCTCATTCATGCCCCATCATCGCGGTACTAACGGTATATGCATTATGGAGCTTACGGAGAAGACTGGAAGATTATCGGGAAGCCTTTCCGTGAAGAATACCGATGAGATTATCGCCATAACCTCCAAAGGCCGCATGATACGTATGACAGTTGACGGTATAAGCATTATGAAGCGTCATTCGGTAGGAAATATCATATTGCGTCTTGACGAGGGCGACAGCGTTGCGGATTTCAGCGTTATACGGACTGGCGATGATGATGACGACATGACAGCCACACTTCCTTTCGATGATGATACAGGCGAGGAGACATCGGAGAATGAGGATAGCTAGAGACGGTCTGCCGACGATAACATTCCTGATACTTTGCGCAGTAGCTTTCGCGTTTTTGTCGTGGATACCTGCGGCGGTAATTATTGCGCTGCTGTGCCTGGTACTGTGGTTCTTCAGAGACCCTGAACGCATTAGGGACTACAAGGACGGGTGCTTTTACTCTCCTGCTGACGGTAAAGTCGTAGAGATTTCGGAATGCGAAAACGAGTTCACGGGGCAGTCTGTGAAAGTCGGCATATTCATGAACATATTTAGTGTTCACGTAAACAGGACACCATGCACAGGACGCGTTGACTACATGAAGTACGTACCGGGCAGGAAGATTGCGGCATTCTCACCCAAAGCCTCAGAGATTAACGAGCGTAATTATGTCGGGCTTTCAACACAATGGGGAAGCGTAATGATGGTGCAGATTGCCGGACTTGTTGCGAGACGTATAGTGTGCAGGCTTGTGAGGGGTGATATTCTCGTGGCAGGACAGCGTTACGGAATGATAAAACTCGGCTCAAGGGTTGATTTGTACATGCCTCGTGATACAGTAGTAAGTGTAAAGGTCAATGACCAGGTGAAGGCTGGCATAACATGTATAGGAGTGATAGATTAGTGAGAAGTTTTCTGCGTATACGTCGGATAATGGGACGTAAGGGTAAAAAACAGATGGAGTTCAAGCATATATTGCCCAACATGGTAACAAGCGGGAATTTACTGTGCGGGCTGTTCTCGTTAATGCTCGTGCTTAACGGACGCTATGTTCCTGCGGCATGGCTTGTGTTCTTCGCGGTGATATTTGACGGTTTCGATGGCAAAGTTGCCAGAATGCTCGGAGGCGGCTCACAGTTTGGGCTTGAATTCGACAGTCTTGCGGATCTGGTGAGTTTCGGTGTTGCTCCGGCTATATTGCTGTATCAGGTTTCAGTGAGAAGTCTGCATATTGCTGGGGCAGTTATTGCATGTTTCTTCGCGCTGTGCGTGGCATTGAGGCTTGCACGCTTCAACGTTGTGCATGTTCCAGGCCCGTTTCAGGGATTGCCGTGTCCTGCCGGCGGATTGTTCGTGTCATCATTCGTTATCGCAGGGATAAACCTTCCTGCATGGACGATGGCTGGCATTCTTGGGTTTACGGGACTGCTCATGATTTCGAGCATACCTTACGCCAACATGAAGAAGCTGACGAAAAAGACTGCTGACGGGGTTAAATGTCTTGTACTGTTCTCGATGATGGTGTTATCGTTTGTGTTTCTGAAGAAGGGTGCGCCGTTGTTCCTGTTCGCAATGTATATTGTGAGCGGACTTATGCGTTTTGACTGGGGACAGTGGCTGTTGAAGCCTGAAGCTAGAGACGAGGCATTGAACCATAAGAATTAACACGTGAATTTTACGACAGACCTGCGGGATTTCTTGTGGGTCTGTTTTTTTGTGTCATGGCCTGTATATCTTCTTTGGGTTCTGTTCCTTCTTGGCCTTCTCCTGACGCTTATACGCCGTCTCAAGTGCCCGTATTATCTCACTCCAGCGGCTAGTCCACGCAATTTCAGCCTTGCAGGGCTTGTTCATGTCCTGGCTGTCGGGGTAATCTATATCCTTCGGCTTCATGTATATCTTGAACTCCTGACCGTCAAACGATACACTCGAACCATCATCAAACGGAATATATACCCTCAACGCGCAGTACCTCCTGACTTTAACGGAAGCCTCGCACTCATGATTATAGCGTCCTCACCATTGGAATAGTAACCGCGTCTCACTGTCTCGCCAACAAATGACATCTGCGAATACAGCGCAATCGCTGGAGAATTTGACTTCCTCACCTTCAGCCGCAACCGCCGAAAGTTCAGGTACACCGCACAATCCCCAACTGCCGCAAGCAGCTGCCTGCCTATTCCGCGCCGCCTGTATATGCTGTCTACAATCAGAGCCATCAACAGACCGTCCCGCTTTTCACGACCAAGAACCGCATACCCCAAAAGAGGAGCCTCCGCAGTCAAAGCGAAAGCCCCCAAATATGTTATCTCATTCTGTGAGCCTTGATTTAGATCCGACCTGATTACTTCCTCCGGCCATGAATATGGTGATGACGCGTTTATCCTCAGTACGTCAGGAAGGTCGTCAAATGTAAGAAAATCTATCTCAGGCACATACACAGATTTTACATTCCCCTGTTTATAGTCTGGTTCCTGTCTGCTCCAACCCCGATTAATCCTACTGGTACATTCAGCGCACTCTCAATATACTTCACGTAGGATCGCGCGTTTGCTGGAAGTTCCTCGAAGCTCTTGCATTGCGTTATGTCATCGTTCCAGCCCGGCAACGTCTCATACACTGGGGTAATATCGCTTAATGTCCGGGTATCCGTAGGCCATGAGGAGAGCTTCACACCGTCTTTCTCGTAGGCTGTGCAGACCTTTATCCCGCCCATTCCCGTCAAAACGTCCAGCTTCGTTAAGGCAATGACATTCGCACCGTTAAGCTCCATCGAATACCTAAGTGCAGGAATGTCCAGCCACCCGCAGCGTCTCGGCCTCCCCGTTGTCGCTCCGTATTCACCGCCGTTAGATCTCAGCTTCTCTCCTGCCTCCGTGAAATCCTCCGTCGGGAATGGCCCTTCTCCAACTCTCGTAGTGTATGCTTTCACAACAGCAATGACACGGGTTAAGTCGCTGGGTGCGAGTCCTGTACCCGTGAATGCTCCTGACGCTGAAGTTGACGAACTCGTAACGTAGGGGTATGTACCGTGATCTATGTCCAGTAATGCAGCCTGCGCTCCCTCAAGGAGTATATGTTTGCCCTCGTCTGCCGCTCTCCTCAGTAATACCCGTGTGTCGTCAACATAAGGGGCTAATGCCTCTCCCCATTTCCTTGCCGGTTCGTATATCTCATCGAACGCTAACGGCTTCTGGTTATACAGGCGGGTGAATATCTGGTTCTTCTCGTCCAATATGTATGTCAGACGTTCCCTCAGAATGTCTGCGTCTATGAGGTCTTCTACCCTGAGTCCGGAACGCGAATACTTGTCCACGTAGCATGGCCCTATTCCCCTGCCTGTCGTGCCGATTTTGCGCCCCTTGCCCCGCGCTTCTTCCTGCAGCTTGTCCAACATCTTGTGATACGGCATTACTACATGCGCGTGGGGGCTTACTGCAAGCCTGGCCCTGTCCTGGCCTTTCGCAAAAAGTTCGCCCGTCTCGTTCAAGAATTGCTCTGGGTCTATCACTAAGCCGTTGCCAAGAACACAAAGCTTGCCTGGATAAAGCATTCCTGACGGCAGAAGATGAAACACTACTTTCTGTCCATTGCTTATTACCGTGTGCCCTGCGTTCGCTCCTCCCTGAAAACGAACGAATACATCTACTTCACTGCCGAGCATGTCTACTACTTTGCCTTTGCCCTCATCGCCCCATTGTGCGCCTACCAGCAAATCTACATTCTTAGTTAAACTCAAAATTTTATTGCCTCCTTAATTTCTTTTGCCCGCAACCGAACGCGTCAGCTTCTTCACTTCTACGATTGCACGCTGTAACTGCATATCCTTCGTCTTGTCCCGATCGGGTTCTCCTTTAACCTCTATGTCCGGCGACAATCCTACATGATCTATCACTTTCCCTGATGGCGTGTAGTACCTCGCTATCGTTACGTATACGCCGCTTCCGTCAGTAAGCGGGAATAACGTTTGAACACTTCCCTTGCCGAAACTCTTTTCGCCAATCAGTTTCGCACGGCCTCTGTCGTTCAACGCTCCGGCTACTATTTCACTGGCACTCGCACTTCCGCCGTTTATGAGTACTATAACAGGGATATTCGTCATGTAGTAACCCTTGTCAGCGTAATACTTATCGTTCGCACGTTCTGAACGCCCCTTTGTCTCCACTATCAGGCCGTCCCTAAGAAAGAAACTCGATATCTTCACACTGGCATCAAGCAATCCTCCGCCATTGTTGCGAAGGTCAAGGATTAATGCGCGCATTCCCTGCCTCATCATGTCCCGCATTGCGTTTCTGGCCTCATCGCTCGTACTGTGCTTGAACTGCGTCAGCTTTAAGTACCCGATGTCGTCCGATAACATCTCGTATCTCACACTATGCAGCTTGATTATCTCACGCGTTATTTCAAAGCTCAGCAGCTCATCTTCTCCCTCACGGCGTACCCAGACCGTTACTTTTGTGCCTTCCCTGCCTCGCAGCTTCTGCACTACCCTGTCCGATGTCCAGCCTATCACTACCTCGTTGTCAACCTTCACTATCTGATCTTTTGTCTTCAAGCCCGCACGTTCCGCAGGAGAGTCTTCCATTGGACTTATGACTAGTATCTGGCCGTCCCGATCGCCGATGTACATTCCTAAACCGCCGTACTTGCCCTCAAGCTCTATCTCCTCGTCCTTCAACTGCGTCGGCGTAACAAACCGCGTGTAGGGGTCTTTCCATGCCTCCACCATTCCGCGCGCCGCTCCATGCAGCAAATCATCTTCCGTTGCCGGTTTAGTGTCCGCATCTACCTGGTAGCTCTCTATTATGTACCGTACTTGCCTTAGCAGCCATAATGACCTGACATTGAACGGCGATATACGGTTGAAATCTGCCTCCGAAAAATCCGCCGATTGCGCACGGTATCCGTAGAATATTCCAGTTATTGATAGCAGTATAAAGATTAGTAGATATAGCTTCTTGTTCTTTGACATGTTTATTATTGGTTTGCACCTGCCTCATGAAAAGTCGCAATGATTATACAGCATATTTCGTCATCTAAGATAACTCATTGGGTTCACCGCTGAACCTCCGCGCCTGACCTCGAAATGAAGACCGTATTCCGCGTCCGTCCCTGAGTTTCCTACCCTGCCTATCACTGTCCCTGTCTTCACAACTGCTCCCTCACGCACCGATGTTCCGCTCAAATGCGCGTATACAGTTGAGAGATTGCCTCCGTGATCTATGATTACTACCTGTCCAAATCCCCGCAGCCAGCCTTGATACAGCACTTCGCCCGGCCCTGCCGCCTTTACTGGTGTTCCTGCCGCAGATTTGATGTCTATTCCGGAGTTGAATATCTTTGTCTTGAACGTAGGGTGTACTCTTGAGCCGTATTGCATAGTTACCTGCCCGCTTACAGGCCATGATAATGTCTTAACTGTCCCTGATGATGGAGTGTTTGAATTTTTCACGGGGACTGCTGACTTTGCCCCCCCTGCTGGTGCTTGAGAAGCTACCGTCCTCGTCTTAGCTCCCGGCTTGGAGGGCGTTATCTTTACGTTTGAAGCACGCTTGTTCTTCTGCTTCATAAGGTTCGTTATCTTGCTGCCAACTGCCTTCTGCGCTCCTTCTAGTTCACGTGCCGCACTCTCTGCCCTCTTCTGCTCATTCTGTACGTTCTTTAAAAGATTGTCCGTCCTCTTTATCGTACTGTCAAACTCCTCACGCTTCCTCTTCAGTTCGTCCGTCTGTTTCGCAATTTGGGACTTGTCTGCCTCCAGTTTGTTCCGAGCCTCCGTCAACTCACGTTCCTGCGCCGTTAATGCGTCAAACATCTCCTGATCCTGTCGCGCAAATATGTTCAGCATGTACGCAGTATTTATCGCCTCATGCGGCCCGCCTGAACTCAATATAAGGCTTATCGTGCTGTCGCCGGGCGTGAACTTGTACAAATCCGCAAGCCTCCCACGCAGTCGTTCCAGGATTATCGACATCGACTTGTTCACACGCTCTATGCTCTCTGTAAGTTCTCCCACTGACTTCTGCAACCTAGTGTTCTCACGCTCTAAATCCGCCATTCGTGTTTGGGACGCACTTGCGTTTTGCTTCAGCCGCGATAACTGGCTCAAAAGGTTTTTACTCTCCTTTGACTTCTGCTTTGCTATCGCATTGTATTGCTGGATTTGCTTCTTCATTTCACTCTGGCTTTTCTGCTGTTTCTGTATCTGCTTGTCAAGGTTTGCCGCTCTTACTCCTGACGTTATGAAAAACAAAAGAATTATTACCGCCGTGATTAACTTCTTCATCATTCACCCTCCTTTAACGCTTCAGATACTTTATGGGGTTCGCCGGCGTTCCGTATACCCTGACCTCAAAATGAAGATGATAACCCGTTGTGTTTCCAGTCTTGCCAACCCTTGCTATTACACTTCCAGCCTTCACAACTTGTCCCTCCTGTACAAGGCTTGCAGACAAATGCGCATACAACGTCGAGTATCCCCTGCCGTGATCCACTACTACTACCCTTCCATAGCCCCGCAGCCAGCCGTTGTAGATTACCTCGCCAGGTGCCGCTGTCTTTACCGGTGTACCGTTCGGTGCCGCTACATCTATCCCTGAATGCAGTATATTGCGCTTCAGTATCGGGTGTATCCTCGTTCCATATGGGCTGGAAATTACTCCCCTCACTGGCCAGTCGAACATTGAACCACGCCCTGTCGCCGGCATGTATGCACGCTTCAATGCGTCCCGCTTCTTCTGCAACGCCGCTATCATCGCCCCTGCTTCCTTCTGTGCCTGTTCAGCCTCAGCTGCTGCCTTTTCCGCTAAAGCCTTCTGCTTCTGAATTGACGTTATGAAACGGTTAGTCTCATTTATGCTGCGATTGTACTTGTCCCGCTGGTTCTGTACTGCCTCGCTCTTCTCCTTCAAGCGTGCCTGGTGATCGTCCATCGTTCGGCGGGATAAGTCCATGTTCTGTACCTTCGACTGCAGCTCAGACATTATCGCCTCGTCCCGATCGTTCATTCGCTTCAACAGATAAGCGTTCTCGACTGCCTCAAAGACACTGCGGGAGGCAAATAACGTTCTCATTCGCCCGGCTTCACCGTACTTGTAGATATCCAGTACACGTTCGCTCATCTGGCGCGATAATTCGTCTATCTTCTCCTGCTCCTCCTTCATGTATCCGTCTAAGACATCAATATTCTCCTGTATTTTCTGGTTTTGCAGTTCCAGAACAGTCAATTCCTGGCGCGCAACACTCTCGTCCTGCTGTAACGTGTTCACCTTCGTCAGCAAACCTTCAACCTTTGCACCCATCTGCTTTATCTGTGTACGGTAGGCCTGTACCTGCTTCGCTAACTCAGCCCGCTTCCTCTCCTCTGACGCTATCTGGCTGTCTATGCTTCCCTTCGACGGTGTTTTCTTCTTTGCCGACGCTCCAAGCGACAGCGTTGCGCACAGAAGAAGGATTATCGCCTTCGTCTTCCTCGTCATATCATTCCGGCCTCGTTATATCGTTTATGAACCTTGTTACTACAAGGTAACTGCATACCCAGCCTAACGTTGCTCCAAATCCGGCAAGAAGCCCGCAAAATCTCCAGATTATCATTCGTTCCGTCAGAAGTATGCTGCTCAGTAATGGCAGGTTCTCTCGGATTAGCTCTATTCCTGGAAAATATGCTCCAGCTATTCCTCCTACCGCTATTAATGCTCCCAGAAACGCCAGCAGCGTCCCTTCCAGTATGAATGGTGTCGCTATGTATGCCCGTGTTGCACCCACAAGATACATTATCCCTATCTCCTCACGCCTCGAATAAAGCGAAATATGTATCGTGTTGTACACCACTAATGCCGTGATTATTACAGCTAGTACAAACATTACAAGTGCCGCCTGCGAGGATATACGCGATAAGGCAGATATTCGCTTCACTACAAGCCCTGCATATACTACATCTTCTACTTCAGGCATGGCCTTTAACGCCTCGACTAACGGTTCAACATCTTCTGCACTATTCACGTGTATCTCGAAGTTCCACGGGATTGGGTTATCACCCAGCATCTCCAATGCACGAGACTGCGAACCCATCTTCTGCTGTAACTTAGCTAATGACTCCGATGGCGAAAACGTCTTCACCGTGTATACGTTGTCCAATGCCTGTATCTTCCGCGCCACTGCCTCGACATCAAGCGTGTTGTCCTTCACCAGATACGCCTGCACCGCCAGTTCACTCTCAAGACGCGACAGAAGGTTCTCAAGGTTCAGCGATAATAACGTCGTTATTCCAAGCACCCACAGCATTACTCCAGCCGTTATCAGCGTCAATAATCCCAATACCCAGTGATTGACCAGCAATCTGCATGTGTCCCGCAATACGTTCCGCAATGTCGTCATACCGCATAACTCCCCCCTATCTCATCTCTGATTAACCTTCCGCTTTCAAGCTCAACTACCCTCTGCCTCGAGGCATTCACTATCGCCTGATTGTGCGTTGACATCACTACCGTTACTCCCGCAGCGTTTATCGAAAACAGTATCTTCATTACGTCCGCCGCCGTGTGGAAATCAAGATTCCCAGTTGGCTCGTCCGCTATGAACAGTGATGGCGAGTTCGCTAGTGCCCTAGCTATTGCAACTCTCTGCTGTTCCCCTCCTGAAAGCTGGCTAGGCCTCATGTTCCGTCTGCGCCATAATCCTACCTGGTTGATTACTTCCTTCGTTCTCTCTGAAACCAGACGGGTTGGGACTGACATAGCCTCCATTACAAACGCTATGTTCTCGTACACAGTTAGTGCAGGGATTAACTTGAAGTCCTGCGCTACAAGCCCTACATCACGACGATAATAAGGAACATCTGCCTTCCGCATTTTCGCAATGTCGCTTCCTCCTACGGCTACTACTCCCCTTGATGGCAAAAGTTCACGCGTTATCAGACGCAAAAGTGTCGATTTTCCCGAACCTGTCTGCCCCACTATGTACACAAACTCTCCCTGCTCGATTTCAAGGTTTATGTCCACTAGTGCCGCTATGTCAGGCGAAAATATCTTGCTTACTCCGCTAAACTTTATATTCATAACGGGATATCCTCAGCTGCTACGTAAAAAGTGTAATTTTACGTTATCTTCACTTTTTCGATTATTCCTCGTTCAACCTGTCCTCTTTCGGCTTACCTACTTGAGCTTGTTCGACAGTCCAGAGGCTTCAATTCCCACCTAGCCAGCGGTACTATATTTCTTACAGCTTCTCAAATTTAATGCGGCGTTATAATCCCGGTCAATAACTAATCCGCATTCTGTACACTCATATACTCGGTCTGATAGTTTCAAATCTCGCTTTATATGCCCGCATCGGGAACACGTCTTACTGCCCGCATAGAATCTATTGACTATCCTTAGCTCTATTCCATACTCACGGCATTTTCGCTCTAACAATATTCGGAAGTAATAGAACTCGCTTTCAGCTATTGCACGCGATAAATGACGGTTTTTCAGCATTCCTGACACGTTCAAGTCTTCTATCGCTATATATTCAGGCCGCGTTATTACTATTTCATGTACAGTTTTGTTGATATAGTCATGACGTTTATTTACTAGTTT
>CALAUZ010000048.1 GCA_937892105.1 uncultured Fretibacterium sp.
ATTGATCGCCGTACTGTTTATAAATTTTCGTTGCAAGGGAGGTGCTGACATCATGGGACTGCAAGAATAACATGATATTCTTGATTTCCTTCTGCTCAACCCAACTCTTCTTGATTTTATCAATGCGTTTAGGCCCGATCCCGGGAACTTCGGACAAACGGTCTGGAGTGTTGTCAAGCACATCAAGTGTCTCCTCGCCAAAAGCCTTAACAATCCTTCCGGCGTACACAGGGCCTATACCTTTAATCAAACCGCTGCCCAAATATTTCTGAATCCCATGAATAGTCGCGGGCAGCGTTTCTTCACATCGTTGGAAGCAGAACTGCTGCCCGTATTTAGGATCATTCTTCCAGTAGCCGTAGAGATTAAAGACAGAACCGACATGCGCCTCCGGCATCACGCCAACAGCGGCAATAATATCAGAATAGCCTTTGGCCGAAACCTTGATAACACTGTAACCGTTTTGATCGTTGTGATAAGTTATTCGCTCAATGACGCAGTTTATTCTTTCCATTTTAATCCTTGTGAAGCATTGCGCTTAAAACTGTAAAAGCTTCTGCGCAAGTTCGTATATACGACCACTATTAGGTGTCTGCTCGAACTCTCTTCTTTTTGCCTCAACGTAGTGTTTCTTGGATACGATCTTGAATTTCATAGTTCGACTGTCTTCATTAAGTCTATCAGAACTGCTCATTCGAGAATCCGCGACATCAAGATGAATCTGATCTTTCACGTCCCAGCCTAACAAAATGCCATTAAAAGCTCCTTCACTATGCCAATGCACATGACGGGTTTCATCAGCCATTCGGCACAATTTTTCATACCCTTCGCCAGCAAATCCTCGTTTAGAATCACATAGTCCGAAAATCTTACCATATAGGCATTCACAAGATAAAGCTGTACAACGAAGGGCGATGCAACAAGGTGCAATATAGCTGCTACTTTCCACAAGAATATCTGTAATATCAATGAATAATTTCTCAAGCATTTCGGTGAAATCTAAATGATCTTCAGGCATAATACCTATGATCTGACTCTTATCAACCGAATAATACCTGACGTTAAATTCAATCATACACTTCTCCAGAACAAGCGGAATTATCTGCTCGACCAATCCAGCGACGTATTTATCCTCGATTTCTCCGTAAATATTAACGGCATCAGATATTGTGATCACGAAAAGAATACCTCTTACTTTCGTAAACAAATCTGAGGTTTGAACTTTATTCACGCAGGACAAGACGCGGCCTAAATTTTGAGGCTCAATAAACACGTCAGATATGTTGTGAGGCATGGGTCTGCCCATGAAATAATATATGCCATCAACCGGCTTTAGAGATTGGATTAATGAGATTGGCACGATGTAATGTTTATGAATACCCTCCGGATCAATCAGGTTAAGTAAGCCGGCCTTATTGATGCCGTGAATGAAGAATTCTCTGATATTGAAGCAACGCATTTCCTTTATAACAGTATGAGACTCCTTATACTCGATGTAGTCTCGTCCCCGTTCAGGAGTATGAGCTTCCGTGTTGAGGAGGCCCAAAGTATACAATAAATCCTCTTGCCCCTTCTCCATCCTGTCAATATATGTTTTTTGCTTCTTGGCCTTCTCGTATCCTTCCTTAACTTCTTTAATTGTTGTAGGCTTTACTCTTCCAGTATCTACATAAATAGATGTATGAGGCACTGTCCACAGGCCATTATTCACTTTGTAGCCATCGCTACCGTTTCCAGGAACATACGACGTATAGTCAAGCACTACATAATACTCACCGTTGTACTCAAGAGTAATGAAGTACAGCGACAATATCATTAACCTTCCTGGAGTCGGATCCATTGTTTTTGTATAATCTTGAACATCACAATCTTCAAGTAAGTAACGTTTGTCGTACTCAAAGACGAGATTATCATTGCGAACAACGGGTTTTATTTTCCAAGTGCTGACAGCGTTTGCATTATTTACACTAGTAACATTAGTAATATTAATGTTGTTCGCGGTCGTATGTATAGCATGGGCAGTTTGAGTAACAATTGGCTCCGCATTTTTCTGCGTTATCCCTTTTGCGATATACAAATTTACGTCTCCCGTGGCGTTATGTGCAAAAGTGTAATTCTCAGGATTATCCGAACTATGATCTGACGATACAGACGACACATTGGATGTATTATCCTTTAGCGCATTATCTTTTGGCACAACACTGTTCTTTGAAGATTTTGCATTGAACTTTATGAAACCAACGTCATCAGTGTTAATCTTTATTCTATCAACGAATGTATCTCCTATCGTTGTTTTTATTTTGAGTAAATTAGATTGATCAGTCCAAGCCGAATAAGCCCCCTGTGCGTCTTCGGCATTGTTGTATGCAGTCAGAATGTAGTACCAGACACTCAATAAAAACGCCTGTAAATTATACTCAGGTTTTACCTTCAAGTTTCCTGCGTCACCAAGCACACCTGCTTCAATCAGCTCATCTCTAAGAGAAGCTTTGGAAATCCATTTATTGCCAGTGAAAAACATTCCATTGAAAGAATCATCTTCCAAAGCAGTTCCTATAATGCCACCAATCAAAAACTCTAAATTCGACGAGTCCATGTTAAGGTAATCATCACAAAATTTTTTCATGGCCGTCATAGCTAACGCCCCTTTGCTATTGAAACGATTTCTCACTCTGGTGATAAATTTAGCGTCGTTGAAGGGGTAACAAGTTTTACTGTATGGCCGCTCACCCTCCAAAAACGCGGGAAGATATTTGGTCAGCGTATTAATATTCTGTACTTTTTGGGACGGTGCTAGAACCCTAATGAGATTGTCAAATAGCTTTGCCCGTGTCAAACCACTGGCTTGTGTATTCCATGTTGGCCTTGCGCTAAGTTCTTCTTTTGCTGCTCTAAGGAGCAGGATTAAAAACGTATTTCCGCGTAATTTCGGCTTAAAACCTTCCATAAATTTCGTCCCCTTCTTGTGATATTCTTTAAATTCTTTCACTAACCATTTTTAAGTAGTATATCATAGAAATATTTTTTCTTGCAATAGATAAGAATTTTGAATATAAAATTGAATTTATTGAAATTAGTAAATCTTTATAACATCAATATCTATCCATTTATATAGCATTCAAAAAATAATTGAATCTATGTCAGAAAATTGAAGTCAATCGTCTTGTGTGATTATTTTATTAGGATTGAATGATTTTTATCGCGTTTTTAACATCTTCAGTAAAAATTCTGCTGAGTAAGTCACGATATTTTTCTTGAAATTCAGGGAAATATTCCGCGATTATACATGCAAAAATTCGTTTCATTCGTCTCAGTCAAGTAAGGCAATATTTATATTTATCAGGTGTCCATACTACGAAAATACATAAGAAAATTCTGAGAAAACTTTCTCGGAATTTCGTTTCATTCTTTTCGTTCGTTTCAGTCGGCGACTGACATTAAATAAGATTCTATGGCATTATTTCTACAGCATCAGTAATAGTCCTGATAATGAAATTTATCAAAAATTATTTAAGTTGATGCTTTGAATGTAGTAAGAGAAGAGTCGCATCTGTGATGCTTTTGATTTTGTCGATGGAATCAGAGGGCTTGGAATCGCGGATACGGCAACGAAAATATACGGGAAAGCTGATTCCCCAAGCTGTCAGCTTCCTTCTAGGAAAACTTTGTTTTTTCTGTAGGAGGAATTTTTATGAACGGAAATAAGGCTTTAATGGAGCAACAGCGGAGAGAAATTGGCGAGCGGATCAGATTTTTACGTATTCAAAGCAGTTTTTCACAAGAGAAAATGGCAGATTTATTAGGGATCAGCTTGAATGCTTTTGCTAATATCGAACGCGGTGAAGCTAACTTCAGAATAAGCATCCTTATGGCAATGTCCAATATCTTCAACGTCTCTACCGATTTTATTCTCATGTGTGAAGACTTAATTTCATCAAAAGTCACTAGTCGTATTCTTAGAATCGCATACGCTCCAGCAAATAGCCAAGTAATTCACGCAAAAATTACCCAGTTTACTTGGCAGACAAAACGCAACATTGTTCATAAAATTATTATCGCTTTAAGGGAGCGGTCAAACCGACCCTAAGAAACGAAACCTAGCGAGGGTTTAATCAGCCTAAAGTGCACAAGGCAAGTAAACCTTTCAGGGTAGATTATGTAGCTCCAAAGC
>CALAUZ010000049.1 GCA_937892105.1 uncultured Fretibacterium sp.
TGGATAACTCATTTATTTATTTTAACATGAATTTTCAAGTGCTTTAACTATAACACTAGAAAAAGTCGCTTCATCATTATCTTGATTCCTGAATATAATTTCGCACTGCTTCAAGAATTTCATACGCACCGGCTTTATCATCTGCCCACTTATCCTGAATAGCTCTATAGTTTGTGATAGATTCCCATTCAGAAATTTCTTCATCGCTCAAAAATCTTACTTGTGATCCATCAGCTTCTAAGTATTTTATTTGTTCGGGCAAAGCGGCGTTCATAACGGCTCCAAGCTGATTATATGAAGACTCTGCGGCACGTTCAAAAGATGCTTTCACATCTTCGGGCAAGGCGTTCCAGACATCTTTATTCATTGCGATTAAATAGGCGTGGCCGAGCCATAACTTCGGGGACACTGCGACATATTTAGCTTCTGTGTGAGCTTTAATGTCATAACCGCTGTCAATGTTCACGATTAAGCCGTCGAGCGAACCTTCTGCAAGTGCCTCGAAAACTTCGCTGCCCCATGGCATTGTTACGGGTATTGCTCCTGCATTGCTCAAAAAATCTTTGTGCCAGAAACTTGCCGAACGCCATTTTTGCCCGGATATATCGCTTAAATTTCTCAATGCCTCATGACTGAAGAAAGCCGCCGGAAATCCTGTTGCTATGAAAATAATGTGCAGATTTTGCTTCTCGATTTCGTCTTTTAATGCTGGAATTTTCTCGTAAATGTTTCTGAAAAAATTAACCTGTTCCTGTCCTGTTGGTCCGATTGGGAAACTCTTGAATACCTGATGAAACGGCAGAGCATCCATGAAATATTCCGGCACTACAACGGCAAGCTGTGCGGTCTTAGCTTCTTGAACAGTGGACAAAGCTTTATAGCTTATACTTAGTTCTCCGTTCCAGTGAGGAGCGATTTTAATTCGTCCGTTTGATTCTTTCTCGACGGCTGGGAAAAATACATCATTCAGGAAACGTGTGCGCATGTTCCCCAAAGGTTCGTGGTCGGAATAAATAAGTGTCGTCGCCTCAGGATTACGCCACCTCAGCGGAAAGACTCCCTCCCTCCTGAAACTGCCTATGAAGTTATAGCGGTCAAGATTATTGTTCTGTCTTGTCTCTATCTTGTTCCCTAAATCCATAATCAGCCCACTCTTATACTCCGGCCATTCCGGGAGGCCGTCAGCGTTGGGGTTTCCTGTCTTCGCGAAATTCGTCCAGTAGTTCATGATTGCGTCAGAAAATTCACGGTCTCTCTGTTCCGGCTGTGCTGACTTTCCGCCAAATATATACTGATTTGTGAGCGTCCCGAAGACGAACGGCATATCAACAATATGCGAGGCTATAGGGCTGTAAGGTGAAGTGTAGGTGAACTCGTAGCCATAAACCGGCACATCAAGTTTGCTCTGACGTTCAAGGATGTAGAATGTTTGCTCGCTTATCGTGTAGTCAGAAGTCAGTTCAAACGCTGAACGTTCCGTCTCATCAATCGGGTAAAGCTTTATGAACTCCTGCATTCTGTCCTCACCGAACATTTTTGCGGCTGAGGTTCTGAACTCTTCGGGTGTGCTATGAGGCAACGCAAACGCCTTGAACGGGAAATATTCTGCCTCCATCCATCCGGTCAAGAGCGGAATCTTCATCTGTTCACCACGCGCAAAGACAGCTCCGGGAAATTCACGCAGGACGTAATTATCGACGTTCGGGGAAAATGCCGTAACTATAGGATTACTGCTGAAATCCCATAGCGCAGAGTTGTTGAGCTTCTCCGCAGGCATAGCACGCAGTTCATCAATAGATTTTGCGCCCATAGCCCTCATAAAATCTTCTCCGCGTTTGTGTGCTTCACTAAAACTCTCCAGAGGCCCGAATCTTCCGTCCCATAATGCTCCGCTCTCACATATTGCCTTGTGGAACAGCCCATCAGCAAGCGGTGAGGCCATGAGAATCCCGATCGACATGGCACCAGCAGATTCGCCAAACAGTGTAACGTTGTCAGGGTTTCCACCGAACTCAGAGATATTCTCCTTCACCCACTTCAACGCCGCAATCTGGTCTTGAAGGCCGTAATTACCTGAAGCACCTTCGCCGTCAAGTTCAGAGTGCGCGAGAAAACCCAGAACTCCGAGCCTGTAGTTGAATGTTACTACAACAACGCCTTTACGCGCAAGTTTTGAGCCTTCGTATGCAGGTTCTTCACCGCTGCCGAACTGAAAGCCTCCGCCGTGTACCCAGACCATTACGGGCAATTTCTCGGAGGGTGCTTTTGCTGGAGTCCAGATGTTGAGGTACAGACAGTCCTCACTTCTGTGCGAACCTTGTTGCTGGTCATTAGCGAGGGCGGAGAACGCACGGTTTCCGAATTTAGTTGCGTCCCTGACTCCTTCCCATGACTTGGCCGTAACTGGAGAATGCCAGCGCAATTTTCCGACGGGAGGCTCTGCGTAAGGTATGCCCCTGAATATCCGCATTCCGTCAGAAGTTTCTCCGTGCAGTTTCCCTTGCTTAATGGTTATTGTTGCTTCGTCCTTTAATGCGTCAAGAACAGCCATAGTCATATCATCAATAAGCATAGTCGCTCCAGAAACTAAATCGA
>CALAUZ010000050.1 GCA_937892105.1 uncultured Fretibacterium sp.
GCTCTGTTCACTGTTTCATCACCTGAGTAGAGGTGATAATTTTCGAACTTTAATTCCTTGATTTTTTGCCATAAATCTGATAGTAAATTTCTGTTGTCTAAAAAAGTAAGCTGTTCGATTTTCTCAGGAAAATGGCATATAGTGAAATTATTAGTTCCATTCAAAAACTCTGTTAGAGATGTTTCTCGAACAATACCGTTAAAGTCATTAGGACTGTTTTCACCGGTATAATGAACGACATGCTGATTATTTTTCACAAAAATTCCATAGTGGTCATATAATCCGCGATTTACTTTTATTACATCACCGTTTTCAGCACATTGAATGGTTTTCTCAAGTGCTTGTATATCTTGCTCGTTTATATTAGGTATGCGATTTTTCATTCCTTCTATTGCTGAAATAAATTGCCAGTACCTGCAATAAAGATTGGAATCAAAGGCACTGGCATTTTTTACTCCTCTTTACTTGAAAGTGTCCGTAATACGAAATCTCCAGTATGTATGAGGTGGTAAGCGTGAAAATATCTGCTATAAGTTATTTTTACGTTAAACGCCTTTCTCAAAAATTGAAGATCTCTGCCGAGAGCACGAGCCGACGGATACTTTACCTTTTCTAACAGTTCTTCTAAGGTAATGTATGAATCATTGCTTAGTACTGTTAAAAGAGAGTTTAATCTTTTAATGCGCATTGAAGATAATGATTGTGGCATATGATTTATCCTTCTTTAAGATAGTCAGCCAGACTGTTAAATTTTTTTTCTGGCTTTGAGTTAGGCGCAATACTGAAAATTTCCCCTTCGTTATTTTGTAACATTAAGATTCCTTCAATCCCGGTATTTTCGATAACGTACATATCATTGGGAATATATTTATTCAAATTTCTTTCTGATATTGTAACGTTTACGACATTTAGACGGGGAGCGGAAACTACGCCTGTAAGTTCGATACCGTTTGCAGAGATTGCGCCGAATTTTCTTGTATAACTTCGATACTCATCAGCAAAATGAAGTCCTAAAGTTTTTTCAGCGTTATCAATATCTTGTTCGCTCAATGGAGGCAAAGAGCGAAGGTTTTGCAAACTTTCAATAACTTTTATGATTGAACACATTAAACTTCAACTCCTATTCTGTTTTGCCAGTGTGCCTGACGTTCTTTCTGAAAAACATTTCTGTCAATTTCAGATTCTTTAGTCTTGTCGTGCAAAATTGTATCATTGCCTTTGCCTCTGTGTTCCGAGCGTGTTAATTCAGCTAACGGAGAATCGGGTTTTTGTCCTACGTGGTGCAGTTCGATTATTTCTCCATTTGAAGCTAATGGCGGGTTACCATTTTGAACCCGCTCGCGATTGCTCAGACCAAATTCGTCTTTTTGTTCCCAGTTGATGTCATTTTTTAGTAATGCAGGTCTGTCATTGACAATTCCTTCTTTTAGACCGGCATTTTTGTAAAGCTCTAATTCTCTTGGTGAAGAAATATGCTTGTTAATTTCTTGCGAAAAGGTAGATTCTATCTCAACTGGTTTATCAAGTTCGGTAATGTAATTTCCGTTTTCTCGCAAACTCGTAGTGTTAGACGGAATATCTTTTGCAACAGGTTTATCGAGACTGTCAATTTTTTCTTTAGTCCATGCTACAGTTTTCTCGATACCTTTTTTTGCAACTTCAGAAAATATTTCCTGAGTTTTTGGGTGGCTTAATATTTTTTCAAACATTATTTGATCTCAGCTCCTTTCGTAATGCACTCACGCCACTCTGCATATAATTTTAGCCGTTCATTGTCCGTTTTTGAGTATTGCTTCATGAGACACTGACAAGCAGCTATTTTCATTGTGAAAGATAAATCGGGAATATACCTTTCAACCTCATGAAATAGTAATGACTGCGCTTCGGGAGCGGAAGTATCCAACGTTATTATTTTTTCAAGGCGATCTCTGCCGCAAAGTAAGTCCGTGATGATTTGTGAGAGTTCGGAAAATTTATCTTCTTCCCATAACGACAGTTCGCCGCCTTTTTTGTACTCCTGAACACATCGTGCTATTACAAGTTTTATGTTTGCTTTTGCAGGAAGTTTTTTCAAGTCGCGCTCAATAATTTCTATATTGGGTTCGACTTCATCCGACGTTCTCTTTTTCAGCAATAACTTGATAAGCTCGTTTTTCAAGAGGCGTTCATTGAATTGTTCTCTTGTGTCGGGAGTGTATTCGTACTTTTTACTCTCCGTCTCAAATTTCTTTACTTTACAGAGAACAGGAGCCAACCAGTCGTTTTGATAGACCGCCGCAACGCCTCCCGGAAGTTTTGCAATTTCGTCAATCTGTTCATCAGTAAGTGAAGCGGATTTCCCGACCATTTTTCTGTCGGCTTCATCTGGAAGGCGCATAATAATTTTTGTGTTCGTGTTCCTGATTGCTGAAACGTCTAATGCGTTAGGAGACTGATCCGCAATAATAAATCCCTCTCCCCACGTTCTCATTTCAGCGATGGAATTTGACAACATCTCAACAGATTTCCCTGCGATATTAGCTCCTTCGATATTCTGCTCTGTGCTTGTGCGTTTAATGAGGTGATGAGCTTCTTCGAGAACTGTAACATGTTGTAAGGCAAGGTTCATATTTTCACTGTTTGTACTTCTATGTTCGTGTAACCGAATGAGAAGCATACCCATGATGAGCGATTTTGTTTCCATAGACCCTATACGGCTCAGGTCGATTATAACGTTGCGATCGAATAGGGTTGCATTATCTATTTCATCTGCACAGAAAATCTGACCGTTGATTCCGTTTGTGAGAGAACTTATACGTGTGCTTAAAGCCCCAATATAATCTCCTTTTGTGTCAAGAGAGTATGCCGAAATTGAAATTACTTCGCTCAGTTCAGATAGTAAGTCCGAGAATGTCGGGAATATCTCTTCGGTGAAACGGTTTTGTGATGTTGCTAAATCCCATCCGCAATTTTCATATGCGTTACTCATTGCAGATTTCAAGACTGCGGGCATAGCGGCATACATAGGCCAGCAGACATTGAAAACATCGAGTAGCCTGTCAATATGTTCAAGAACGTGTACTCCATGAGCAAATTTGAACGGGTTTATCCGCAACAATTTACTGTAATTTGGGTTTGTTCCAAGCACTAAAACATCACTGCGGTTGCCGAAAATATTTTTGTATTCGCCTTTTGCTGGTTCAATTACCATGAATTTTATTCCAGAGTTATTAAGCTGTTCGATTATTCCATAAATCGTATTGCTTTTTCCTGCACCAGTAGAACCAGTAATGAAAGTGTGCATTGTAAGGCTGTCTCTATCAAGATTTATACAACCAGATATTTCGCTTCCCATGTTGAAAGCGTTACCGATTGCAACCGTGTGTTCTGGAATTTTATTATCGTAACGAACAATCTCAGGAGCGAAACTTGCATGTTCGATAACTGGAAGACCGCGAACAGAATGGCGGGGAAGTCCCATGTGTAAAGCTAGTTCATTACCGCTCACGAAAGATGACGGGGTTACAGGGATATCGCCTTTCGAGCTTGGGTAGATGAAAACAGGATGGGTGAAGTTTGTTACGTATTTTGCAACCTGCGGAGTTTGAGATTTTACATGACTGTCTCTGCTGCTAATACTCCAAGAATTTATTGCACTTGTCTCAACGCCTGAATTTTCACCGCTCATTAAGGCTTTATATGATGAAGCCGCTATTTCAGCAGTATAAACACTATCTGACATGAAATAAGCCGCACATTCCCACATTCCGAGACTTTCAAATTCTCTGATCCGTTTTAGCTGTGTATCTATTTTTTCGAGGATACCGCTGATATTTTTGTCGTTTTGCGTAAACGTTATCGTTTGTGAAGTTCCGCTTTGATTCCCGGTTGTGTGTGTTTGTCCGTCGCTTGTGCTTTTATTCGCGCCGTAGGTATTGCTCGTGCTTTCTGAAGAACTGTTGCTTTCAGAACTTGATGAACTTGTCCCGCTTGTATATGCTGGCATTAAGGGAGCAAGAATTACCGTCAAAGCCCCAATCGCACCCATAAATGATTTTGACGATTTTGATTCATTCTTTCCCTCAGTTGCTGAAAAACTGTGTCCTGTTGTGTTCGTTGTGCTTCTTGCTTCATTAGTCCCTTGCGTATCAGTGTGTGATATTGCTTCAGAAAAAGTTACTGAACTGTTTGAAGCGTTGCTAATCTGTCTTGAGGCAAATGTCGAGAGCTGAGTGTAAATCGACTCATAATCCTTGCGTAATTTTGTAATCTGTTCTCGCGATGTATTGTTTGCAAGAATTACAGCCGTGTATTTTTCACCCTGCATTGACAGTGCAAATTTTTCGAGACCCTGAACAAAAGCATCATTGATTCTATTGTCGCTATTTCTGCTGTTTGCAACGCATGATACGGAGCAAATACCATCAGCTTCAATGCTCGAAATCAATTTATGGACATCAGGATTAAGATAATCATCGCCAATCTTTATTCCCGGAAATTGTCCCTGAACTGCCCTTTTTAGGGTATCTTTGATTGAAGTCGTAGTGTGTTTTTCATCGTTAGAGCGTATTCCCATGTAAAATGACGTGCTTTGTCCGTCGCTTTTTATTATTAAGAACACTGCACACTTTATTGACGATAGCGCGTTAAAGGCTGTAGCGAATTTATGAGAAGCGAATTCGTTTTTCTCATAAGCCATTTCAGTAATCTTGAAAAGCCTCAAATTACTGTTCAAATCGTTTTCTGCTTCTTTATCATTCAGCGGGAAAGGCACAACGTCAAATTGACTGAGCTGGGTTATATAATTTTTTGAGACAATATCATCCACCATAGAAAGGGCGGAGTTTAATTTCTCAAGAAAATTCTTCTGCTGTTCGTCAGAGATTGCCATTGGGAAATTCTTATCACTCATAATGATGACTCCTTTATAAAAGCCAGATGAATACCAAAATTACGATTACCGCCGCAATAAGAAGCACAGTCGCACAACCGCTATTGTTTCCATGAGCGCGATTATCATCGTAATGCTGTTCTTCTCTGTTGCGTTGCTTCATATTCTGAATCTCGTCGGCATAAATGAAGCTACATACTGTTTTAAGATGATTGAGTCGTTCGCGCGAGAAATTTGACATCAGATCGACAAGTTGATTGTTCATGTAAGTTTTATTCCAGTCCGATTTATTCAGACTGAAATTTTCGCCGTCGTGCCTATCGTAGAGGGTTCTTGTACCAAGACCTTTTTCAGCTTCACGGCTCATTTCCTCAAATTCTGCAAATGAAGGGTCGCGGATCAAACTGTCTTTCATCATGATACGGACTCTTCTGACGTTTTTATCACGTACTGCATTTGTGAAATCTGTTGTTACGGGCATGATTAAACCTCCTTCTAAATTTCCAGAATAGCGTCAACACGTTTGCGGATTTCCTCTAGCCAGCGAAGTCTGTCTTCTGATTCTCTAATTGCCTGTTCGGTATCCGACTGGTCTTTTGAATATGCTGACAACTCATTCAGCTTTTTTTGTAAGGCTTCATCGAGTTCTTTGAATTTTTTCTCGAAAGCATCGTTGACAACTTTGGCTTGTTGAACAGCATAATTCTTGGCAGCTTCAATATTAACTTCAAAGCCGTCCTCCAATCTTGAAAAGAATTTTTGTGCAAGCACTTCCCCCATTACGTATTCGACATCCTTGTAATCATTAACCCACCAGCCGCTATCGTCAAACCAAGTAAAAGGATTCCACCAGTGCTTATCTTCATTTTCCTTCCAATGTCTACCAGTTTGAACACGTTCTTTTTCTGTAAAATCACGAATGAGCTCTTCAAAATCGTAAAAGTCAAGAGTTCCCTCCATGATTTCAAGCGGACTCAATTCAATATCACCAACTTTTAAATCTTCTATCAGATTAGCAAGTTTTTGTTTGTATGCTTCAAGGTAAGCCCGCGCAGTTTTCTGGACATGTTCAGAGATACCTTTTTCAAGTTTGACCACGAATTTAGCTTGTAGCGTTTCCGCAAATCTTGCAAGTCCATCACAGAAACTTTCAGCTTGCGTCTTTTCGACTTTTACTCTGGAAAGTTCAAGCCTATTTGTAATCTCATCCTGAATTTCCCTTCTAATGGATTTGCTCATCGCTTCTGTGTCTTGCGTGTAATCAATTCTTGATACTTCCTCCTGAAATTTCCTAGCCTCTCTGCCATCATGAAGTTTTTTGTTTATAACGTCGATTTTTTTCTGGATTTCCTGAGAGCGTTCCTGACCTGATACAATTTCCTTCTTGAGCTTTTCGAGGGCCTCTGTGCTTTCAAGTTTCTTCCTGAAAGTATTGACGATATTCTTAATCTTGGCTGTCCTTGCGTATTTTTCAACGTAAATTCTGATAGCCGCTTCAATCGGAATAATGCCGGTATGCACGAGAGCTTCAGTTTTTGAATCCTTTTCGCTCCTTGCTCTTTCTAATGTCCCGTCAATTTCTCTTTGAAGGCTTGGAGTCATTGTGGCGTATCTTTCAAGGTGTAAGCCTGAATTGCGGTTTAATTTGCGAATCTTTCCAACAGCCTCATAAGTATCATCATCAGCACTGTCAGGGTCAAAACTTTTCAAATCTACTCCGCTGAGGATTGTCCTTATATTGAGCGCAGTTAAAGCCGAAGCCGGGAAAATATTCGGATCATGAATGCCGTGTTTCTCAAGGTAATCCCGAACTTTTTTGAGTGTACTTTCAACGTTGTCTTCACCCATTCTGAAATCGGCCAGCTTATTAACAACGAAGATGAAGCGGTCTTTTGACTGTTTCCCTCCAACGCTCATACTTGCGGCTACGTCAGAAAGCAATGCGTTATCATCGTTCACGGCAAATTGTGAGGCGTTCAGAATGTAAAGAACGAGAGTTTTTGAGGACTGATCAATCATTCTGTAGGTTGCCGCTTTGTGCCCTTCATCACGTGAATTATTAGGGCCGGGCGTATCAACCAATACAAGCGAAATATCCTTTGAAGATACAAAAGGAATTTTTCCCTCAACGTCAATTTCAAATACTTCTTTATTCTCATTGAGCCTCTGCATGACTTCATACGTTAATGTCGGTACTTCTTCAATGATATTGCCATTTTTGTCATAAGCGACAGCTCTGAAATCTTCGAGATCGCAGTTTTTAATTTTAGTAATGATTGCGGTACAAGCCTCCTGCTTTGAGGGCATGAGTTTACGAGCCAAAAGAGCGTTAATCAGGGTAGATTTTCCTGCGCTCATTGTTGCGATGACATTCACAGGGAAGTTATCACTGCTTGCACTCTCGAAGGAACTAATTAAATCGGGCTGTCGCAGTTCGTCAAACGGGCCTTTTTGAATATCCTCAAATATTTGCCTGATTACGGGCTCTTTGTCTTCTGTTTCGGTTGCCGGGATATGTTCACAGGTTATATTAAACCCGTCCTTTTTAGCATTCTCCGCAATGAACTGTAAATCTTCAAAATCTGGAGTTATGCCGTGAAATACGACGTGATAATCTCTGTCGTTGCATTCTTCCCTGAGCATGGCGGGCAAATTTTCAATCCATTCCTGTAAGCGTTTTTCTTTTCCTGCTATTTCACGGAAAGGACTATTGTCTTTCACATGCTCATTGTTAATTTTTACTTCAGTTTCAAGTTTGTACGGATTGTACTTAATGAAAACTTCAATCATGTTTTTATCACCTCTATGATAATCTTTAACGGGTTGTAAGTTTGGATTTTCTTCGTGATTTTGGGCGGGTAATATTTCTTCTTCAACATGAGCTTTTATTACCGCTTCAATCGAGATAATTCCTGAATGAACAAGAGCTTCTGTTTTAGCGTCCTTCTCTTTCTTTGCACGCTCCAAAGTTTCTCTTATTTCCCTTTGAAGGCTTGGAGTAAGTGTAGCAAATGTTTCAAGGTGCAATCCGGCGTTACGGTTGAATTTGCGAATCTTTCCAACAGCCTCATAAGTATCATCATCACTGTCAGGGTCAAAACTTTTCAAATCTACTCCGCTGAGGATTGTCCTTATATTGAGCGCAGTTAAAGCCGAAGCCGGGAAAATATTCGGATCATGAATGCCGTGTTTCTCAAGGTAATCCCGAACTTTTTTGAGTGTACTTTCAACGTTGTCTTCACCCATTCTGAAATCGGCCAGCTTATTAACAACGAAGATGAAGCGGTCTTTTGACTGTTTCCCTCCAACGCTCATACTTGCGGCTACGTCAGAAAGCAATGCGTTATCATCGTTCACGGCAAATTGTGAGGCGTTCAGAATGTAAAGAACGAGAGTTTTTGAGGACTGATCAATCATTCTGTAGGTTGCCGCTTTGTGCCCTTCATCACGTGAATTATTAGGGCCGGGCGTATCAACCAATACAAGCGAAATATCCTTTGAAGATACAAAAGGAATTTTTCCCTCAACGTCAATTTCAAATACTTCTTTATTCTCATTGAGCCTCTGCATGACTTCATACGTTAATGTCGGTACTTCTTCAATGATATTGCCATTTTTGTCATAAGCGACAGCTCTGAAATCTTCGAGATCGCAGTTTTTAATTTTAGTAATGATTGCGGTACAAGCCTCCTGCTTTGAGGGCATGAGTTTACGAGCCAAAAGAGCGTTAATCAGGGTAGATTTTCCTGCGCTCATTGTTGCGATAATGTATACATAAAATTTATTGTCATTCAAATTCATTCGTTATCTCCTAAAATTTTTTCAAATCCAAGAAGGCCACTGTTTATAAGCAACTGGTAACAGTCAGAAGCTAAAGGATTTTTCCTTTCAAGAAATCTCTTAGGAATAGCAAATCTCTGCATTCTGTCAGTTTCCGTTAATCCTGTTGAGTAAATTGAAAGGTCATACTCAGTTCTAAGGAATTTACGGCGCAGAAAATCAAACTCATCAGCCTCATCTGAATTAAATTCAGTCCTGAAAATGCACTTTTTCGCCAACATAGCAGTATAAGCTGAAATTGGGAGTATTA
The DNA here is from genome assembly GCA_937892105.1 of uncultured Fretibacterium sp. Next base: position 8,961 of record CALAUZ010000050.1, read on the forward strand.
TAGGATTCTTGAAGCCGATTTGCTCAAGGTCATTCCGCAATTTCATAACCGCGTCTGGAATTGAATCATCTTTTGCACTGTAACGATCCAGCTTATTCAACACGAAAATAATTTTACTGTCTGGAACGTGCTGGAATATGTACTCAAGGTGATTTTTATCGTCATTTGTTCCGGTATATTCGCCGTTTACGATGTAAATCAAGTAATCCCATGCTTCATGCTCAATAGTTCTGCGCGTTATGTTCAAGTGTTCGGAGTTTAACGAAAAATTAACTCCCGGAGTATCAATCAAACACCAGCGGAAATTATCTGAAAGGAAAGAACGGAAATATGTCCAGACCCGCACTTTATCGCTGTTTCCGTCGTAAGCCATTAACTGCTCTTCGGTAGCATTCATGTTGAGACTATCTTCCCATTTTGCCGTGAAGCCGTCTTCGTAAGGCTTGTTATAAATGAAATGAATTTTTCCAGTACAAGCCTCACTTTGAGTTTGAGTTATTTTCTTTCCGATAAGGGCGTTAATGAGCGTTGATTTTCCTGCACTCATTGAAGCGGTGAATAAAATTCTACGTAACGGTTTTCGCTCAAAGATTTTTTCTGCGTCCAAACATTCAAGCTGATGTTTGATGTAGCGTATTCCCCTGAAAGGTTCAGAACGTTTCCCTGCGTAAAGATAATCAAACAGCCTGTAAAAAAGTTTATGGTATCTTTTCACTGACAGACTGCAAAAATCATCTAAAATTATTTGAGCCTTGTCGGGGTCGGAATATGCCAGCATAAAAAGACAATCCATGAGCAAACAAGCTCTATAACATCTGTAATGGGCAGTCAAAAAATCAAATCTTGTTCCTAAAAACGAGCGGACAATCTCAATAGCTTTATCATCGCCGCAATACGAGTACGGATTACGCGAAGATAATTTTGCTTCGTAAACTTTGAAGGCCTCACGTGCCTGAATGCTGCCCTCTCCGTACTTTCTCAAGAAATATTCCAGAGCGAACAGATAATCAACCTTGAAAGAGCTGAACAGAGGGTGTTTTGCGACTGCATGACGTGCAAGCGGTAATGTCATCATTCTGAAAGCCTCCAGTCGATTAGTGTACTGCCTTTTTCTGCGAGAAAATCATTTGCTCCCGAAAATGGTTTATGTTCTTCATCGCAAAAATTTACGTATCCTTCTCTAGAGGAGTCGTAACATTTTCGTTGAGATGGGTGATATGATTTAATATATTTGTCTTCACATATTAGTGAACTTTTATCGCCTGCCTTTGTCCCCCATAGCAAGAAAAATACTGGTGGATTTTTAGCGTTGAGCTTTCTGATTACTATATCTGTAAAGGTATCCCATCCAATATTTTCGTGAGAACATGCCTCTGTTCCAACAGTAAGAAACACATTTAATAATAGAACTCCTTGAGAAGCCCAAGATTCTAAACAACCATTATTCTGCGGAATTGAATGACCTACATCATTCGAGAGCACTTCAGAAATCTTACTAAGGGAACGTGTTAATGGCTTTCCAGCACATATGGAAAAACTGAGACCGCAAGCATTGGCATCATGATAAGGCTCTTGTCCCATAATTACAACTTTGGTATTGGCAAATGTTGTAAAGCTAAAGGCTTTGAAAATATCTCGCCTACAACGTGGATAAACTGGCTCTTCATCAGCCCTTCTGTATTTGCTCAATATGTTATCGTTGAGTTCTTGGAGCTTTGCCGAATTTGCTTCAAATTCTGACTTTAATACTTTTGCCCAGTCGTTATTGACGTATTTCTCGAACAGCGGAAAACTCATCATCGTGCCTCCATGTAGTAGAAGTAAGGGATGCCCCAGCCAAAAGGTTTATATCTGAAATTGACATCGATACCGTTAAATATAATTCCCGTGCATGTTCCGTCATTGTCAGTTTCAAATTTGACCGCGCTATCATGATTTTCAGGGGAAGCTATCATCAATTTGTTATCACCGTCGCGAGCATAAACATAGAAAATTAAAAATTTCTTTCCTGAAGGCTGTATACTGCGCCACTGTTTCTGTTCCTGTTTACACTCAAATTTTTTCACATACCTCTTCAATTTTTTTAATATTCCCTCATTAGGCCAGCTACAAGATTGTTGAGGTTTGAGAAGTTCGCGAAGAAGCGGAGTATTCCTATAACACTTAAGTGTTCCGCTGTGTCCGTAAAGCGCGATAGCAGGCAGAGGAGATACCGCTTTAAAACGATTGAACAAGTTTACGGAATTCAGCTCTATCAACGGCAGATAATTCAACATCATGTCATCGAGCCTGTCGTAAATGTAAGTCAAGTCATCGGGGTGTGCAATAATGTCTTGAACAAGTGCCTCGTATCCTCTGAAGTATTCTTGAATGACTTTTGCACTGCCTGATTGTAAAGCCTCGTCAAGTTTTGCGTGTAATTTTTCAGGATTGAAATCAACTCTAAATTTATTTCCGCCGTCAAAGTAATTGAAAAGTGAAAAATCGACTTCAACGTAAGCAGGGTCAGTTTCCTCATTTCCCTGAAAAGTTTTGATGATTTCACTCAAAATTTCTCGTGCATTTATTGCCTGAGTTCGTACATCTTCAATCGTTCTGACTTGCTCGCCGCCGAAATTAAGATTAAACTTTAACTTCACTGTTTCTTTCCTCCTTCGCTACTAAATTTACTCTTTTGGGGTAGTATAGCAAAGTACTACGTATACTTTAAGGGTGTTTTACTTTTCGCAAAAAAAAGATTTTCATAAAATTTCCCCCTCAAGGTAGCATTCCCTTATATAATCGTGCGGCTGATAAAAGAAGTCCGAATTGAAATTGGAAATGCTGTCGCTGATCCATGAGCCATAAACTTCATTGAGTTTTATGATAATTTTGTCTTTTTCTGAAACACCTTCTGTAACGTCCTGAACGAGTCGAGCATAAACTTTTCCGATGTCCCAGTAGCTTGGAACTGAGTATCTGCAAGCCGTAACGTTATCAAAATTTCCAGTGCTTAACTTGCAGGATTCAATATATTCTTCAGCAACTCTTGAAATCGGTTCACAGTGAAGTACGTCAGAATAATCGTATATGTGCCGTAAAGTTTTATCTCCCAACGAAGAAACGACTTTATATCTGCTTAGTTTTTGTTGCCGCCCGATAAATTCAATCAGACTGCAAAGGAAAAATAAATTATTGTCATTTTTAGTCATTGTGATTCACCCCATATCCTCTTAAAAATTTCAATGTTGCGAGCGCACGCGCAGTATGAAAACTTATCTGATGAGTTGGCCTCTTGAATTTTGCAAGCTCCCAGAATGCGGCTCGTGAAATCTCACCGTCAATGAACCCCTGAATATAATTAAATATTGCGTCATTCGCCATAGGGCCTTCAACGATGTCGTAATCGTGAGACTTTCCACTCCTGCATGAGACAATAAAATCAAGCCATTCTTCGGTCATAGCAGGGAAAACAAGTAATCTGAGATTTTCTAGCGGAGTATAAGAATATTCGCTTACTACGCCTGTTCTCCCGTATCTAGTAGCCCAACGTTCGGCCTGTTCTTTGAAATAAGTGCAGTAAAAACCGAAATAAAAATCTTTATTATATTTTGCTGTCCGTATTTCAGGAAATTTCACTGTTTCTTTGCCGCCGTGATAAATAATTCGATTTTCTGCCATTTCGCCCTCCTTAATCTGTTAAAATTATAACAAAATATAACGCTACTTTAATAGTATTTTACTTTGAATTTAGAAATTTAGCTATGAAAAAATTTTTACCTTCGAGAATAATCATTGAGAAAATAATTTGCATATAAAAAATATATTATATATATTATTTTCTTAACTTTACAGGACAAAAAAATAAATATATAATAAACATAAATTATTGGAAAAATAATTTATGGAGAAAAAGAATGTTAAAAATAGCAGTAACGAATCAGAAGGGCGGGGTAGGAAAGACGACAACAAGCCTTTGTTTGGCGCAGGAATTGAAAAGTCGAGGCTTCAAAGTTCTTTTGATAGATACGGATGCGCAGTGCAATAGCACGAAATTTTATGAGGCGCGGACGGAAGGAACAGCGACATTGCTGGATATACTTTGCGGGGACGAGCCAGCGATGAGTTGTGTTCAACATACAGCCAAAGGCGACATAATTGCTTCGGATAAACAGCTCTCGGACGCGGAGAATATGGTGAAAGTAGATGAGCGTCGATTTACGCACCTGAAACGTTCGCTAAAATCACTTGAAGGCAAATACGACTACATAATTTTTGATACGCCGCCGTCAATCGGAGTGGCATTGAAAAATGTTCTAGCAGCAATAGATTACGTGATAATTCCCGTAGAAGAATCTGGCTGGTCATTGGACGGGCTAATGGATTTAGCCGAAGCCCTTGACCTTGCGCGAGATAACAACGAAAACTTACAAGTCATGGGAATACTAACGATAAAGGCGAAAGAGCGAACGCGCAAATCGAAACGCATGAGCGAATTTGCTTCAAGCCTAGCAAAAAAGTTAGAGACGAAATGCTTCAGGACAAAAATCCGAGAAAGCGTAGCATGTGCGGAAGCTCTGACGGAATATTATGTGCCGTTAAGTGAATATGCGCCAGAAAGTACGACAGCGCAGGACTATAAAAATTTAGTGGAGGAAATATTGGAGGAACTATCAAATGGCCAGAGGAGTTTACACAAATAAAGCGGCGCAAAGTGTAGCAGAATTTCGCGGAGAAGCTGAACCTGCTCCTGTAGTTGCTGAAAAGGGCAAAAGCGGCAGACCTTCAAAAGGAGAAGTTCATAAAATTTCCCTTTCGATACCCGTAGAATTATATGAGGGAGTAGAATTTGGTTCATATTTTTTCAGAGGAAATATAACGGCGTACATAAACAATTTGATCCGTCGGGACTTAGAGAGGAATCTTGACAAGTACCGAGAATTTAAGAAAATGATGGAAGAATTTAACAAAGATTTATAAATACAGGAGGAAAATGATGGCGACATCGAGTATTTTTCATAACGTAATTCTTAATGATCCGAAACAGGTTGAGGCGTTTGTGAGTGCGTTAGAAGCGTCCGAAGCTGATCCGTATGTTAGACCTGAATTTTCATTGGCAGACGTGTTGACAGATAAAGGTGAAATATTGAGGTTACACGAACTGCGAATGAAGAATAGAGACATGAGTAAATGAAGATTACGATAACAAATATTCTGGACAGCATTGCTACTTTAGGAGAAGACGTATTGAAAGGTGAACTTTCAAAATTTGTGAGCGAGAAAAATTCAGAAATCGAGGAATTTATCAGAGAAAAAGCCATAGATTTTGCTCGGCGTAAATTATCAATTACGTATATATTAAGTGATTCTCAAGATGGAGTAATGTTAGGATATTTCACCTTGACGCATAAATCAATAATTGTAAATAATCAAGGACTGAGTAAGACGACTCAGAAAAAATTGATGAGATATGCGCGATTTGATAATGAAACTGGAAACTACATGACTTCAGCTTTTCTTCTTGCGCAGTTCGGTAAGAATTATGCCATTGATGATGGAAGACGAATAACTGGCTCTGAAATGATGAAATATGTAGATGTAGTGTTACTTGACGTACAGAAGCGTATAGGAGGAGGAATTGTATATTTAGATTGTGAAGATAAGGAAAAGCTGAAAAATTTTTATGAGAGAGAAAATTTTAAGAAATCAGGCGAAAGATATTCTGAAAACGATAATAAAAAATATTTGCAGTATATAAAGTTTATATAATTTTTAGCTTGTATTCAGAGGGTCGTGCCAGTGTTTAGAGTATATTGCGCCCGGCCTAGCCCAAGAGCGTTGAAATTTACGCCAATCGAGAGTAGTGTTGCCTTTGAAATCTCTGTAAAGCATGGCCATAGGACAGAAGCCGAGAGCTTTGACGGTTTCCAGCCGTTTAGTGGCGAAGTCGAAGGAGTCGCCGGGATAGCCAATGAGGACATAACAGCGAAGAATGCTCCTGTTACCGTAGCCAGCTTCCTTGAAGAGTTTAGCGGCGTGTTCAAGGGGCGGCAAATCGTCAGGAGTGTCGTAAGCGAAGAAAATTTGTTTAGGTTTAACTTGTTTGAACAGGTCAATATGCCAAGATTTGAGAAGTTTAGCTTCAATGCCGCCCGTAAATTCCGGCCTATGTCTTTGTTGTTTGAGCATGTCAAAGACAGCCCTGATATGACCTTCCGAACAAGCTAATAAATTATCGTCGAGAACGTTGTAACCGTCAGAAATAGGAAGTTCGCGCAAAGTTCCCTCACGTTTAGGAACGGAACAGAACCAGCAGTGATTATGACACCCTCGCGAAGTAATAGTGTAGCCTTGTTTTAGATATAAACCGGGAGTAAAAGCCTCGCCGCGCATCCCCGTAGCAGGACCGCCGATTTTAACGTTGCCATAACGCGACCATTGTTGAGCTAAAAATTCAGATTCCTGTAAATCCCAAGTGAAAGTAACAGAAATATGAATTTCCGAAATATTATCGGGAATGAATAAGCCCGGACTGCCGATAGCGACATAATTATCTTGAGGAGTAGCGTTAGTTTTTCTTGGGAAGACACGTAAAATGGGCATGATTAAAAAGTGAGCAAGGGGACGGCCTTATAACATTTGGAGAGTTTAGCCGCGCCCAGATAACGGGAATCGAAACCGAAGGGCGAATCACTGAGTAACCAGACCTCATCGGAAGCCAGAGTAACGGGGAGCGGGAACGCCTGTAAAAATCGCCCCGCCCTGTCGTGAGAAAGCGGCGCACTGTTCGGAAACGGAACGCCGTTAATGAGAATCAGCCTGTTATCGCCTTGTTCAATAAAATCGCCTTTAAGACCTGCAACTTTTTTAATGAAAGGTTTATTTTTGTTCCACATATTTTTTCTGAAATATTCAGGCGGCACCCAATCAGTAGAGGAGAACGCCTCAACAGGCACTTGAACAAAATCGCCTTTTTTCGGGAGACAGTCAAGTTTGAGCCACAAACCGCGAGGGACGGAGGCAGTAGTATTGAGAATGAAGCACTCCGAACAAATGAGGGCGGAAATAATTGAACCTACAAGAATAATGATTAAGGCATTCCGCTTCTGAAATTTTCTGCACATGAAGAGCCTCACTTTTTGAAGACGGGTTTGCCGTTTTTATCGTTAGCGGTCATCTTGCACTCAGGATAACTAGAACAGCCCCAGAACGGGCCATTTTTACCGTTGCGCAAAAACATGGGCGCACCACAGCGTGGACACTTGATGGAACTTTTCTTTGTGGATTTTTTACCGTCAGTTTTTTTAGAATTGCCGCTATCCAAACTCTGAACGTTGATAGGCTGTGCGGAGGCAATAGTTTCCCTGATAGCGTCTTCAACGAAGCGAATAACCTCGTCGATGGACATAGCAGAATTTTTGACTTTCCTGAAGTAAGTTTCCCAGACAGCAGTGAGGTCAGGCAGAGTAATATTTTCTGGTAAAGCATGAATGAGACTTTTTGCGGAAGGAGACGCGATTAAATTTTTGCCCTTATTAATTAACATGCCGCTGTCAATAAGTTCTTTGAGGATAGTGGCCTGAGTAGCGGCAGTGCCGATGCCGTCAGTTTCCTTGAGAATTTTCTTGATTTCGCTGTCCCTGACATAACGGTGAACTTCATTCATGGCTTTGAGCAAGGTAGCTTCAGAAAATCTTGCGGGAGCTTTAGTTTTTTTCTCCAATAAATTGATGTCATTGCACGAGCCATTTTCACCTTCGGAAGTTTCAGGAAGAGAAGCGGAATTATTATCCTCGTCGTTATCGTTATCGTCGTCCTTGTCCTGCAAATCATTCTCAACGGATTTCCAGCCCTCATTAAGAATCTGCCGCCCCGAAGCGGAGAACAATTCACCGTCAATGTCAGCGGAAATATTGACCTGTAAATATTCAAAGTCGAGCATGAAGAAGCTGATGTAACGCCTAGCGACGAGTTCAAAGATTGAAGCCTCGTTTCCTTCAAGTGGCTTTGAGATTTTACATGAAGCGGAGGGAATAATGGCGTGGTGTTCCTCGACTTTCTTGCTGTTGAAGACAGGAGTTTTACGCCCCTTATCGACAAATTGAGGAATTTTGACAGAGGATAATTTTTCAATGACAGCAAACACATTATCAGCTTCGTCCTGATGAGCCTCCGGCAAAAATTCACAGTCAGAGCGCGGATAAGTCAAAATGCCCTGTTCGTATAACTTCTGACAGATTTCAAGAGTTTTAGCAGGGGACAGGTCAAATTTTTTCGATGCAATCATCTGAAGTTTCGGGAGCGAGAACCCTACAAGAGGCTTAGAGGCTAGCTTTTTACTCTCATACTTAGTGATAGTAGCGGGTTTTCCTTTAAGTCTGCTGACCAGATTATCGCCGACAGATTTATCAATGAGGCGTTTTTCCTCGTCAAGACCATCCTGTTCGTCTTTAGGTCTCCAAGTAGCTTTGAACGAGCCGTTTGCGACAGAAATATCAGCCTTAATAATCCAAAAGGGTTTAGGCACGAAAGATTCAATGACTTCATCACGCCTGACTACAAGGGCAGTAACGGGAGTTTTGACCCTTCCGATTCTGAGAGGGCCGCCACTGTAACCGTTTTTCTCAGCGAGCTTAGTATAAAGGCGCGTTAAGTTCATACCGTGCAACCAGTCAGCGCGACTACGAGCGAGAGCGGCATCACGGTCGCCGTGAAAATCTGAATTAGGCTTTAAGTTATCGAGAGCTTTTTTGACGGCTTCAGGATTGGTATCGCTTATCAGGATACGCAAGACTTTTCCTTTGTACCCGCAATATTCAAGAATTTCGTCAATGAGCAACTGCCCTTCTCTGTCGCAGTCTCCGGCGTTTATGACAACATCGGCCTTCTTCAATAATTTTGTGAGATTATCGAATAAATCTTTGCTTTCCTTTTTGATGAGCATTTTCCAGATTTCAGGGAAAATGGGCAGGTCAGAAATATTCCAGCGTTTATATTTTTCGTCGTAGTTTTCTGGCATAGCCTGTTCAAGCAAATGACCCGCCGCCCAAGCAACAATATCATCACCAGCCTGAATGTAGAGCTTGTGATTCTCCTGCGGCCTCGATAAAACAGCGGCGATGGAGCGGGCGAGACTGGGTTTTTCAGCAATAAATAAGCGCATAAAATTCAAATCCTTTCGTTAGTTGCGCCAGACACGGGGAAAAATGATGTCGTGCTGGACAAAAATCATAAATCTGTATCCGGGTTTAATCTTGATTGTTGGCTGACGGTTGGCTTCCCGCTGGATAATCTGGGCGATGGCTTCAGCGACAGCAGTGGCGGCGTTTTCAGCGAGAATGGAACGTGGATCGTCAGTGTCTCTGTTATTATTGTCAGTAGGAGCGGCGAGTTCGACCCCAGCACCGAGCAAAGAGACGAAGAGGGCAGAGGAGATGATAGGCCCCCAATGCCGATTAACCGCGCCTTTGAAGCCCGAATAGCCGGACTGATCCGCGCCCTTTAAGTTGTCGAGAACGAGACTTGACCCGTCAGGAAAAATTAACCTGCTCCACATAACAAGAACTCTGCTTTGTCCGTAAGAAATCTGGTTGTCATAAGTGCCGATGAGTCTCGACCCGCGAGGGATTAACAGGTAACGCCCCGTAGCGGTGTCCCAGACATTTTCGGAGACCTGAGCAATCATGTTGCCGGGCAAGTCGGAATTGAGGCCGGAGATTAAAACGCAAGGTAAAAGAGTGCCGGATTTTAATTCAAAAGCACTGCGAGGGGAAGCCACAGTATATTTTGAGTATTCTTCGGGCAAATCCTGTTTAGTAAAAGCGTCCTTTCTATTCCAGCCGTTAGGGTCGGGCTGATTATTTTGTTGAGGCATAAAAGGGATTCCGTCTGTAGTCGTAGCAGAAGTATTAACAGGTGCATTTGACAGCAGTCGTGAAACTTCTGCGAGAGTGTCGGAGTTATTGCCATTTTGGGTATTGCCGCCACTGTTTGTCTGCTCCCTGAAAGCCTGAATTGTGGTAGGAGCATTAGCGGCAATGAGTCTTTTTTCCTGATTTTGTTTTCTCATGTCCGAGACTCTCGGCACTGGGACATAAGCCGGACGAACTCGTTGCGGCTGTGGAGCAGGAGCAGGTTCAGGCGCTGGAGCTGGTTCAGGCTCAGGGGGTTTAGGTCTTGGCAAAGAAATGGACTGTGCGCCCCTCGAAGCCTCGAAAAGATTTGTAGGAGCATTGCTTCCGTTTAAGTTACCGCCAGCATTGAGAATAGACAAAGCGACGAGAGTGAAAATAATCCCCGCGCCGATGAAGACGAAGAGGGCAATGCGTTTTGAAGCAGATTTACCCTGTTTAGCTTTCTGCTGTGCGGAAGGTTCAAAGCGGTCAGGACTGTCTGAACTCATTTCCCAACCCGCCTTTCAGATTTAGTAGGAGTTGAAGTTCTGCTTTCCCTGATATTGGTATTAGAAATTTTTTCATCTCTGACGATGGCGACTCTTTTAGTGCCTATTTTGAGATAAGCCCTGTCAAATAAACGGTCAACGATATAATACCGACCTTTGACGCGGTAATTCGAGAGAGTTTCCTTTTTGTCGAGATAAATATAAAACGCCGGAGTTTCACTGAAACGCAGGGGCATACGGATATAAGTTTTATTGCCATCATCAAAAACCGCGTCAGGTTTCCAGTCAACCCTGTTCTTGTCAATGATAGTGTAGCGAGTGTAGAGAGTATCGAAATTAACGCCGTCCGTGCCGAGCTGTAATTCATCCTCCAGAGGCTTTTTACCCGAACTGTTCTGCTGACTTTTAACGAAAATGGAAGTCAAATCGTTCATCTGATAGGAGAAAGCGACACCGCGAATGTACTGCGATTCTTCAGTAGCAGTGAAGTCGAGATTATAAGTTCGTTTGTCAGTGTGAATAAGCAAGTTTGTCGAAATGCCGGGTTGCGAGGGCTTA
>CALAUZ010000051.1 GCA_937892105.1 uncultured Fretibacterium sp.
AGTCGAACACGCCATGGATAGTGACCACGAGATTGAAGGTCTTACCGATAAGGGACTCAGTAGTTCCAGCGAACACGGGAGTTTCGCCGAAGGTAATAGACTGATGATTACGGGAGTAGCGGCAACGACAGCCGGAGCGTTGGCAGGCTATGCAATTCTTCAGACAGCTATGTTTGTTGGAACGGCAAGCACAGGAACAGCAATATCGACATTGTCTGGAGCAGTCGCAACAAAAGCAGCTATGGCTTGGCTTGGAGGCGGAGCAGTTTCGGCAGGAGGCTGGGGAGTAGCTGGCGGAACACTGGTTCTTAGCGGAGGCACTTTAATTGTAGTTCTTGGAGTATCTGCAGAAATAAATTATGGCTGGTCTTTGCTGAAGGAAGAAGAACGCGTTGAACACTTGAAGTATCTCGTTGAAAACTATAGATAAGGAGTAAAGTTATGCATGTTATTGAAGCGAATCAAAGTATTATCATTGCTGGTTGTTTTTGTCCTTAGTTCTGCTTGTGTGTATGAAGGGGCTTTCTTAGGCTTCGGAACTCCAGAAATCTCTGCACCTGAACTTTTGAAGCAGTATACAACTGATGAGGCAAAAGCTGATAAGAAGTATACAGGCAAAGAGATTATTGTTACTGGAACTATCAAAATGTTTGGCAAGGCAAGTACAGGATGGGAGATATTCCTTGAAGCTGCTAGTTATTCCGATGTCCTTTCTGCAATAACGTCAAACATCCGCTCTGTGATATGCAATTTCCCTGAGAGTGCGTCCAATAAGCTGGCTCAGCTTCGTTCAGGTCAGGAAGTCAGTGTAATAGGCACTTGCAAGGGGTTAATGATAAACATAAACATTGAAAACTGTACGCTCAACTCTCCAAAAGTTAGTGATTACTTTGACAGCAGTCTGGATACAAATCAGGCCATTCCCGGAGTCAAGCTGTTAGGGGATTACGGAGCGAATGTAATTGCTGCTACTCTGAAATACAAAGGCAAACGATTTAAGGTTTCTGGTAAAATCTCTGATTTCGATAGCAGTAGCAGAGGGACATATATTGAACTTGATCCCGAGCGCGAAGCACTTTCCCTCGAGATATTCAATGAATTAAGAGAAGCAATCTCTGCGCGTATAAAGTGTTATTTATCTGATAGCGTTTCTAAGCAGATAATATTTCTAAGCAAGGGGCAGCAGGTAGTTATATCGGGCTTGTGTGAAGGCACTATCTTTAGTGATTGTACAGTTGTTGAGCCTTTTATTGATGTTCCAGAAAAAATATTGTTGTCATCAGAACAGCTTGTTAGAGATTTTAACTCTGATCCCAAGACTGCTAATCAGATCGGAAGAGCGTCGTGTAGGGAAATGGTCTATCTGGAAGTAATGTTACATTCGAGGAGTGTGTACCCGATGAACCGATTGTACATGAAGCAGATATCGAGACAGAATTATCATCGAAACAGATATTGAATAAAGCTGGCTCGAATGAAATAGCGATTAATGTTCAATACAAGGGGAAAACGCTTGATATTTCTGGCCTGATAGGAAAATTTTCAGAAGATAGCGATGGTATCTGCATTGTTCTGGAGGCTACAGGCTTAGCAGGAGAAATAAGCTGCTACATGAATAAGGAAGCATTAAAGCAGATTTTGTATCTTCAAGAAGGACAGCGAGTAGTTATCAGAGGTAATTGTCTTGGTCAATATGGAAGCTCTATAAAACTGAATAATTGTGCTGTTATAGATCCCGCGATAGAAGCTGATAATGAAGCAGATGTTTTGCTGTCTCCGGAAGAGATTTTAAGCGAGGTAAATAAAAGCGGTGTAAAAGCTAAAATTCGCTATCAAGACAGACAGTTAATGATCAGGGGAGACATAGAGAGTTTCACTAAAAAGGGTAATGCTTATGGTGTTACGTTAGTATCAAGCGGAGCAACAGGCCACATAACGTGTTTTTTCTCACAGAAGGAGCTGTTGAAAGTAACACAGTTACATAAACGAGACAATATCACGGTAAAAGGGACATATTCCCAGATTAATGACAACGTAATTATTGAAGCCTGCACGTTAGAAGCTCCTGACATTGACGTTGATAACGTTAAAGTTAAAGATGAACTATCTGTTTCTGAAATTCTGAGCGAGATTCGCGTCAATGAAATTGCTGTCGATATAAAATACGGAAGAAAGAAAGTACAAGTTTCTGGAATTATTGAGGATATTGCTTGCGATGACGATAAATATTATTTGATGTTAAGCGATGAAAATTCTTCAGGAAATATTAAATGCTATATCCAGGATGAGACCGTAAGAAAGGTAATTCTATACGGGAAAGGTGATAGTATTTCGTTGTCTGGTATTTGCGATGGTTATATTGATGGCGAGATAATATTTACGAAGTGCCTTATAGCTTCACAAATTCCCAATAGCGGCAAGGCTTCACTAAACACGCTTGATTCTGGAAATATTGATATTCTGAATACGCTTCAAGATACCCATGCAGATTATTGCAAACAGATTTTTCAGAAAAATAGGATGACTAGAAGCAGGGCAGATATTAAGGCATGTCTAAGCGTTTTAAACAAATTTCTGACGATATGGCCTAAGAACCTTCGTAACGATGACGGCAATGAAGTGAAAGAAGCCTGTGATTATCTGAAAGCCATTCAGAATGGAGTATCCGGGACATTGATTATAGTTGAAGGTGATTTTTCAAAAGAGGATAGCTGGTCAGATACTCCTGATATGAAAATCAGCTTTGTGGTCAATGGGCAAACATTTGCAACGAGTTTGATACAAGATCAGAAATACCCTAAGTTTAACGAAAGGTTCGGTCTGACTTGGGATGTAGAAATAGGGAGTATTAGTTTTACAGGTACTGAGGTTGATACTTTCTTCGATGATGTTGTGTTTATCAGTAGTGTTGATGCTTCTGGATTCAAAGGATACGAAGAATTATCTGGAACGTTATACAACAATGGAAATTCCTTAACGATTAGCTTCCATTATATTTTATGAACCCTAAAGCCTCTGAGTATCTAAGGACGTTCATATATTCATGAGCGAAAACCTTAGCTTGTCCTACATCGGTATAATCTTCAGGTTTTAACTTCAAAGCTGATGAAGTAGAAAAATTGTTTTGTTTTGAAATTACCTTATCATAGAATTTGAATGCATTATTCCAAATTCTTAATAATTCCGATTGTTCTAACAGAGGTTTGCAATTATTAGCTTCATCAAGAAATTTCTGCTTTGATTCTGCTGTGTTTCCTGAGTATTTTAGTATACGTTCTGCTATTTTCAGCATTTTATCATTGCGTTCACCTTCAATGATTATGTGATCCTTTTGTACAATTTGTCCGTTTTCAGCCGTTTGATGTTTCGATAGAAATTCAGTTAAATTCTTAGTGCCCGAGATGATTTCAACCTGCGGATATTCTGTGCCAAAGAAGAACCTTGCGGCATCTTTAGCATTACTATCGAAATATGGAACTATCTTCAAGATTATCTCTTTCATTGCTGAATATTCTTCAGCATTATTAACTTCATCAATGGGGAAAAAGACATGAAACTTTGGACGCGCCGCTTTTCCTTTCTTGGGCTTCATATGATTTCTGCTGTAATGGACTGCAAATTCTACTTCTGGGAAATCTCTCATGAGAGCTGAAATATCAACCCATTCATCAGGATTATCTGAGTGAGTATTATCGCAGTCAAGCATTAGGCAGTTACTTGCTTCAAAGTTCGTGATACTCCTATGATTTCCCTGATATTTTGCACCTACATAGTCATGTGATACTGCATTAGCTAAAGTTGCTTTATCTGTTACGTTTATGAGATTAGGGTACGAACAATTACTAGGAATTTCCCTGCATACTGAAGTGTATAAATTAAACTTAAACATAATGATTTTCATCTGCTCCTTTTACATAATCTTCTAAGACTTCATTAATTAAACTTGTTACGCTGACACGTTCTCCAGTAGATAATTGCTTCTGAGCGGATAACTGGTTCAGCTTCGATAATGTTGACGGTTTCATTACCAGATTAAACCTCTTGCTCTTGTTCTCACCGTCAATACGATGTGGTCTGCCTCGTTTATTAGAGGCAGATTTCTCCTTTTGCGATAAGACTTCACGATTAAATATTCCGAAGATACCATTAGACATAATCAATCATTCCTTTCTGAATTTAAGTATTTAATGTAAACATATTATTTACATTATTTGTTATATTCGTATTGTGAAAACTCCATTTTCTTTATACATAACGCGTAATTATGGATTGAGTTTTTGAGTAGTAAGGGGAATAGAATTGTAAACGCACATTAAAATATATCCCTAAATATAAATTACTGCTTTCTTAGTTGATTTTGTATCGTATCTGCGGATTAGTTCATGCTCTTTCCAGAATACAAGGCACTTTTTGACTTTCAGCCGAATATTCAGCTGCGCAATATGAATTTTATTCTGCTCCTCTATCGACATTCCTCGACCGCTATCTTTTATTCCTATGCTTCTATACAAGTTCTTATAAGATATAATGACTTCCTTCTTACGCGTACTTCTTGCAATAACAATCTGACGCAGTAAATAGCCTTTAAGTGCAATGTTTTCAACACTATTCTCAAGCGGAGCATCGAGCAATGAGAGATCCACTTCAGATAATTTTCCTTTGTTCTTGGCTAAACCATAAAGCGGCGGTACTTCCTGAAGATAAAGCGCATAATTCCTTTTTCTGCTGTTGATCCTTAGTCCTTCTGTCTTATTCACTGATAAAAGACGAACTTCACCTCTAGCGTTTCTATAGCGCGTTCTTAATGATTGCGGCTCGTTTTCCATTACTGCTATTCTGCTCAGTTTCTCAAATGCGGATTTAATAGCCTCCTTGACTTGTATACTTGGCATTTTATCATCACGGCCAGATAACATATTGAAAATTTTCTGAATTGTTATGTAAATCGTCATATTTTGTAAAATATTATCAAAAATATCTTTTCCAGATTTCGAAAGATAAGATACTGTCTCTTTGGTATCAGAAGAAACAATACCTTTTTCAAATTCTTGAAGAACCTGTTGCTCAATTTCATAAAGAATACTAATTACAGCACTATAAACCATCATGTCAAAGGCAGATGGATCACTCTCTCCGCTGAATAATAAATTTTCTTCATCAGATATTCCGAAAATAAACTTATGAGGTGTTACCTGACGGCTTATTATATTTACGTTCTCTCTTAATGTGTCATGCGCTTTATCTAACTCTAAGATAGCATCTTTTATAAAGTCGCAGATTTCAACATAATATCTGCTACTTCCTTCACGCAGAACTTCAAGTGGTACTTCAAACCTCATCCTGATATACTTTTCAATACTTTCTTCTTCCGACAAGCCTTCAAGCTCATCCCAATTGTCCATTTCATATAGACCGAAGTTGCCATTTTCATCGTAGAGATACTCCAACTTAGAAAATATCTCAAGCTTCAAAGTATTCACAATACGTCTCAAGCTCTTACGATAATGGCCTTGTACACGCTCCTTTGCTTCTTTGAGTTTTTCCTCACGTTTGTAATGATAATTATCTTCATTGATATTATCGTCATTCTCAGGATACATGCCCCATTCACAGTATGCTTGATAAGCATCATCCATCTTCGTTAATATCTCGTGAATTTCTCTGCTGAAGCGCATATCACGTGATAATTGAACTATATTCATCTTCCTAATTTTCACTTTTTCATTCTTCATTCTGATTTCATAAAATTAGATAATATGCTTGCAATTAACGTAATTATAGCATTTTAATTTGATTTTATCATATTACGAATAAAGAATAGCAACAAATTGACAACATTTGAGCTTTACGCAAAGTTCTCTAACGAGTAGTAGATCGGTAAGGAACAGAAACATGATACAGCCTATAAGGGACGTAAGATTAAGGCTCAATAATAAGAGGTTTCAAAGCAACAAAAAATTTTCAAGGAAAGAGGTAATTTACATGGTAAATACAGCACTAGAGTAATTCATGAGAACAGCACTCAAAGACACTGACACTTCTGGTAACACCGCAGGAGAGAGGGTGCAGGCACAGATACCTCCAATCCCCAGCGAAACGACCAACGCAAGCCCCAAGAAGTCAAATGTCGTATTACCGGCTCGTTTGGATTTCGTTCATGTATTCGAGCCTTGGGCTTTCAGCGTAAACGATATGCCGAGGTACTCCGTAACCCTGATTATAAGCAAGGACGATACTGATACAATTCAGAAAATTCGCAATGCCCTCAGTCAGGCTTACGAAAACAGCAAGTCCAAACTTCAAAGTGAGTATAAGGACATTCGTCGTCCCATTCATGATGGAGATAAGGAAAAACCAAACAATCCAGCATACAAAAACTGCTGGTTCATCAACGCCACAAAGCTGGAAAGGTTCGGTGCTACCTCAAAGCTGTTCAGAAGATAAGAGACGATGAAAGGCTTGAAAATCCCTTTGCCGTTTTTATGTCAGAGTAACTTTCGGGCTTTCTGTTCTATAGGGGAGGTTAACTCCTCCTCTATAACTTTACTTAATGGGAGGAACTTGTAGATGATTACGCTTGAACCAAAAGGAGACTATACAGATGTTGGGCAGGCTTACATACTGGCTCGCGAATACTCCAATATACTACGTCATTCTAAATCGACTG
>CALAUZ010000052.1 GCA_937892105.1 uncultured Fretibacterium sp.
GTTTGTAGTATCTTCTATACAAGGCAATACAATGATTATAGACGATACCCGCAATATTGATTTGTCGTCTTAGTCTTCTGTCCTCTTTGGAATTGTATAACTTGAAACAAAAAGTTTTCATAAAATAATTATAACAAAATTGCTCGGCTTATCCCCCTAGCTAAAGCGAGGGGCTTGCGCCGAGTTTTTTCGGTCAAATATAAGATTTTGGCGGTTTCGTTTGGTTTCCTCTGGAATAATAACAACAAAAAAACCTGCTTGCAACAGGCTTTGCGTATTTCTTTGGTCATGTCTTAGTGAATACCTGGTGGCGGCACCTGGAATCGAACCGGGGACACTGCGGGTATGAACCGCATGCTCTAGCCATCTGAGCTATGCCGCCGTGTTGTGGCTAAATTTGGTGGCGGGGAATGGATTTGAACCATTGACCTTCGGGTTATGAGCCCGACGAGCTTCCAAACTGCTCCACCCCGCGATATCGTGCTGATATGGTGCCGGACGAGAGACTCGAACTCTCACGGACTTTACGCCCTCGGGATTTTAAGTCCCGTGTGTCTACCATTCCACCAGCCCGGCGATTGCACTGGTGATTTAGCACAAAGAGTATTTTACCCTGCATGTGTTTTTGCGTCAAGTTTATGCGTATTCTGGTATAATTACAGCATTCTTATTAGGAAGGTGGTCGAAAATATATATAATGCAGAGTGAAGTATGTTCTGACATAGATTTCGTAATCCCCTGGGTTGATGGTTCAGATCCTGAGTGGCAGAAACAGCTGGTATCTTACCATAATTTTCCTACACATTCAGGAGGTGTGCGTTATCGAGATTGGGGGATTCTAACATATTGGTTCAGGGCTGTTGAGAAATATGCTCCATGGGTCAGAAAAATTCACTTCATCACGTGCGGACAAGTTCCAAAATGGCTAAACCTAAATCACCCCAAGTTACACTTCGTTAGACATGAGGACTATATCCCCAGTCAATGGCTTCCAACTTTCAGTTCACACCCAATAGAACTCAATCTACATAGGATCGAAGGCCTTGAAGAGAAATTTGTGTACTTCAATGATGATATGTTCCTAAATGCTCCTGTAAAGCCTGAGGATTTCTTTTTTGATAACCTTCCCTGTGCAACTGCCGCTCTTAGTGCAGGGCCTTCTGGCATTGAAGAACTGGGGGCAATGGCTTATTTTACGCTAAATAACATTCAAATTATAATCAAAAATTTTGATTTTCGGACAAGTTTTAAGGCAAATATCAGAAAATGGCTTACTCCTCGTTATGGCTTTAAGCCTTTGATGAAAACATTCCTTTGTCTTCCATTTATGCGTTATACAGGTTTTCATGAAGTACACACAGCAATTTCGTATTTGAAGTCTACATTTGTTGAAGTCTGGAAGAAAGCTAGAGATGAATGTGAGACAACTAGCAGCCACAAATTTCGGGAAAAGTCAGATGTCAACCAGTGGCTTATGGAGTATTGGCAGTTTATGAGTGGGAATTTTCACCCTCGAAGCGGCAATTTTTCAGTAGTTTATGACAACAAGAACTATGTCATGGGGAATAAAGGAATAAAAACTATAACATCTGATATACTGAGAAGTAAGCATAAAGTTATATGCCTAAATGACTCGGCTGCAATTAAAGAGGAAGATTTAGAGCAGATATTCCGAAGAATTAGGGATGCATTAAACGAAGCACTGCCAGAAAAATCAGCCTTCGAACTATAAAAGCAAAATCCCCCGCCCATTCCCGAGCAGGGGATAATATTCTAGAAAGTCCGGCACTATCATTACACCGCCGGACTGCAATATCTCCTCAGCCTCTGGGGTGTTGGGCCGTTCGCACCCTCGACAATGTAGCGCGCCTTAATATTCCCTGCCGTATCAGCGTTTATTACCCTGTCCCTCGCACATGGGAAAAGATAAGTCGCATTACAC
Organism: uncultured Fretibacterium sp.; assembly: GCA_937892105.1. The sequence continues at coordinate 1,943 of CALAUZ010000052.1, forward strand.
CTAAAGTATATCGTCAATCTTCTCGCAGTTCCCGAAAGTCTCGAAGCCTTCAAGCAATTTTTTCGGGTGTTTTCTTACAGCGTCAAATGCCCTGTGAATGTCAATGCCTCCCGATGAATAGTATGCGCCTGTTACATCGCTTATTGCCACTATCAGAACTCCCGCATCGTTCAGCGTCTTTGCCGTGTAACTCCCAACATTTCCGAACCCCTGCACCGCTGCAGTGATAGTGTCTGGATTTCTGCCCAGTACCTTCATCAGTTCCAGCCCTCAAGTCGCAACCCCCGCGTCCCGTTGCCTCATTCCTTCCATGACTGCCCCAAATGTTACAGGCTTCCCCGTAAGCACAGCAGGTTCAAGCCGTCCCCGCATTTTGCTGATTGTGTCGAGTATCCAGACCATTTCCTGCCCCGAAGTATTCATGTCCGGTGCTGGAACATCGCTCCATCGTCCCAGAATAGGCTCAATCCTCGCAGCATATGTCCGTGTCAACTGTTCCTTCTCGCGTTTCGACATCGTTAGAGGGTCGCAACATATTCCGCCCTTACCGCCGCCGTAGGGTATCCCGGCAAGCGAGCATTTCCACGTCATCAGCATGGCCAGTGCCTCGCATTCGTCCATGTCAACTCCCAAATCGCAACGTATTACTCCATTTGACGGGCCTAACGCTGTGGAATGCTGTACCCTGTAGCCGTCATAGACATTCACTGAGCCATCGTCCATTTCAACAGGGATTGAGACCTTCATCATACGTTCGGAATGGCTGAGTATCGTTATGAGCCGTTCGCTGAGCCCCATCTCGTCAGCCGCGCCGTAAAACTCCTGAAGTGCCGTGTTAAGTAATACATTGTTTGACTGCCACCGCTTTTTATCCGCCTGCATAGCAAATTACGCCTCCTTCTGAAGCTCTTTCGTTATTCGGTTGTCTTTGTATCTATGGAAATATTGATAGTATTATATAAAAACGCGTGTTGTGAAAAGTCTGACTTTATGTCTCAAAATTTACGAGCGTCATTACCTGCCTATAAGCCGAATTTTGCCCTGTACTTCTCTGGGTCTTCCATGTATTCCTTATACTTCTTGCGCAGACAGTTCCCGCAAGGACGGTATCCTGCCGCCAAAGCTGTTCTTTCGTCCGCAAAAAATACCCTGTGTTTCTCGTATACTCCAGGAAAACGTCTTATAGTGGAATTAGCGGAAGGACAGTCAAGCCTGCCATATATTTTCATTTTACTGTTACCGCCATATTGTCCGGGTGTTTTTGACTCATATATCTTACCGTCCGCGCCAAGCAGTTTATAAACTTTCATTTTAGTATCACCTTATTTTTTATTATAAAACAGCCATTCTTAAAATAGACATCTCTCATTCTGAACGAACAACAAAAAATTTCACCTGGAGATGCTTTTGCCGTCAGTAATACTAAGGAATAAAGCACAACATGAAGTAGTTACCTTCCTTGAAAAAATCAAAAATAGTAGGAAGCCCGCGTTACAAGTCGGATTATAGTCAATCAAAACTGAAATTATTGAACAAGCCTCAGTAGACAATGTAGAGACGAAAGAACCAGAACCATGATTTTTGCACGATGGAGGTAACAGCACTAGGGGCAGTCTCATTCCTGAAGCTCCTTGAATGTTCATTCTATCGGCTTGTAGAGACAGGAGTAATCCAAAAGGCTGGAGAAGACGAGTATATTCTCGGTGATGTAGTTGAAGCATATTTGCGCAATCAGTTCGACAGTGAGGAGCTGACTGTGGGACGTACCCGATTGACGACAGCGCAGGCAGAAGTTACAGAACAACGCAGAAAGTTGCAGTGTGCATCAGCTGTAATGAAAATTTGGTCGGATACGTGTCAAACGCAAAAATACGATTGCTTTTAATCCCCGTAAAGGCAGCACCTGAGCTTGTAGTTCAGGATATTTCGACAATGAGGACGGAGATTAGAGATGTGATGTATAACGGACGGTGAAGCATGTAAACGACCCACACGCCTAAAGGCGGGGGCTTTCGGTGAAGTTTGGTACTCGGTCTAACGTCTGGACTCGCTTATTACCGCTCCAGAATACCCTTATTTGCCGGGGCTGGTTTACACAGCCTCTATCTGGTAAAGGTTGTTACACCTTATCCGCTTACATTGTTGCTTGTCTGACAATTTTTATGCGCTCGGCACAAAGGGGACTTGACAACCTAAAAACGGCTCTAAGACCGTTGAGTATATTATCCGTTCTTCAACAGAACGCCCATATCGCTATGTATTGATATTTTAAGAGAGGAAGTGGAAAAAGTAAACTCAAATAGTGCGCTTCCTCACCATAGCTAAAGCTAGGGGTATCCGCGCGGAGTTTGTGATGAGTTTTGCCGCAGCCAGAATTGCCGTGTTCGCGAGTATTACCCCTGCGCCTGCCGGAATATCCCATACAAACGAAACTGTCAGCCCTGATATGAACGCTATGAATGACACAGCACCTGATGTTATCACAAGGGAACGGAAGCCGGAAGCGATAATTTTTGCCGTTACAGCAGGAAGGATTATAACGCCTGAGATTAGGAGCGTCCCTGTAAGCCTCATTCCCACAACTACAACAAGAGCCGTAAGCATTGATATTATAAGCTGATACAAGGCTGTATTTATCCCCAAAGAGCGCGCGTAATCCTCATTGTATGTTATGAGAAAGAGCCTGTTATAGAGAATTACGAATGACGCAATCACTATCACAGACAGTATTATCGACAGCAACAAGTCAGTATTGTTGACTGCAAGAACGCTTCCGAAAAGGTATGATCCCATGTTCGAGGCTTTACCCGTCAGTGATGATACTGCAATTCCCAGAGCAAGGGCTGAAGATGACGCTGCGGCTATGGCAATATCCCCTGCCGTTCTGTACTTTCTGCTGACGTACATTATGATGAATGACGCTGTGAATACTGATGGTGCGGCTACATACATTGGCGGAATACTTAGTGCTGATGAAACGGAGAGTGAGGCGAACCCAATCTCCGACAGTCCGTGCCCAATAAGTGAATAATGTTTCAGAACGAGTACTACCCCTAGAACTGACGCGCATACCGAAATCAATGAACCTGCTATAACTGCTCTCCATACGAAAGGATAGCACATAATTTCAAGAATATCATTCATTGCCTCGTTATCCTCCCATGTGAAATCCTGATTATCCGTCCTTCTGGTATCCCGTCAATATCGGATATATCATGCGTAACCATTACAACAGCGCACCCTTCCGCAAGCATTTTCCGTAAAACCGAGAATAATACTTCATGGCTCTTAGCGTCAAGTCCAGCGCAAGGTTCATCGAGCAGCAATAATTCTGGCTGACCGCATATTGCCCTCGCAAGGAAGACTCGCCTCAACTGGCCTCCTGATAACGTTCTTATCTCCTTTCCGGAAATATCCTGTATACCAAGCTCCATCATGGCCGAATTTGCGCGTTCGCGGTCTTCATGGGTGTAAAAGAGTTTGCCTGGCCTCTGAGTTCCTGTGATGACTATCTCCCCTGCCTTTGCAGGAAAATCCCTGTCAGCTTCCTCGTATTGCGGAACGTAGGACATTCGTGGAGTTCGCTCAATCGTTCCTGACGTTAGGGGAAGTAGACCGGCTATCCCTTTCGTGAGGGTTGATTTTCCTGAACCGTTAGCACCTGTGATGAATATAATTTCGCCGGGCATTGCACTTATTGACACGCCGTCAACAGCAGCAACATCACCGTACTTAATCACGGCATCAATGAGGCGCAGTCTTTCAGTTCCCATCATTCATGGCCTCTTTGATGTTATTGAAGTTTTCCAGCATAATCTGAAGGAATGTTGTTGAGGTATCTGGAACGTTATGGCCAGTCCCGAATGTGAGAACCTCCACACCAGTCTCAGAACTTATCGAACGCGTAACCTGTGTGATCCCTCCGTAATCCGCAAATATATACCTCGTACCGTTCTCACGAATATGCTTTATGACAATAGCCATTCGCCTCACAGAAGGTTCGTTCTCGCCGTCATATGCGCTGACGTAATCGAAGCCGTAACGCCTCATGAAGTAACCCGCAGAAAATTCCCCCGCAAACACTAAGGCTTTATCCTTCTTCATGGCCGTGAATGCTTCATCAAGTTCCTGAAGATGTGTGCAGTATTCTTCAGCGTTTTTCGTGAATGATTGGGCGTTATTGGGGTCAGCTTTTGCGAGTGCCGATGATATGTTCATCACCATCTTCTGAGCCAGCGACAAGTCCAGCCATATATGGGGATCATTGCCGGTTAAGGTTATGCCTTCCGAAGCGTCAACGATTATTGTGTTGCTGAGGGAACGTGATATATCCGCTGCCCATGTCTCCATGTTTGTGCCTGTGAATATGAAAATGTCGGAGTTATTGAGCGTCATAATGTCCCCCGTTGAAGGCTCGTAATCGTGAGGTTCTGTGCCAGGACGCATTAAGAGTTTCACGTCAGCAAGCTCCCGTGCAACCTGCCTCGTGAAATCGTAGACCGGAAACATGCTGCACATTAAGGACAGCCCTGCATATGAGTTTGACGCTGTGAGTGAGAGTGAGAATAATGCGATAAAAATTGTCGTCCTAAGTTTCATCAATATAATATATGTCCCGAAGAAAAATTTTAGGTTATTATAGCAGACATGTTTATATTCATTTCCGGACAGGCTGGAAGCGGCAAGAGCCGTTACGCGGAAGAAAGGTTATCGGAACTTTCAGGCACTCCCAAAATATATATTGCCTGTGCGAAAGTATATGATGAAGAAATGAGGGAGCGTGTGAGAAAACATCAGGCCATGCGTGAAGGTAAAGGTTTCATTACGGTAGAGAAGGCTAATGACCTTGCAGATGTAATTATTCCGAAAGGTGCGGGAGTTCTTATTGAGAGTTTAACGATATGGGCGGCTAATGAGATGTTCACGGCTGAAGGAATGAGGGAACCAGGCTATGTGATGGATAAAATATGCGATACTCTTTCGGGAATAACTGCTAGGGCGGAGAACACAGTTATTGTTGCAGATGATGTATTTTCTGATGGAATGAAGTATGACGACATGACGGAGAAATATATTATTATGCTGTCTAGTCTTCACAGGAAATTTGCGGCCATAGCTGACGAAGCAACGGAATGTTTTGCGGGTCAATGCGTTCAATACAAAAGAGGGCGGAATAAATTATAATTATTGGATAAAAATTTTTGACGGCGTAGTATGAATATGAATGAGCGTTCAGGATTTAATCTCAGTGTGAATAATGAGGAGGCATCGGATTATCAAAATCTTGTGTCTCAAATTCTAGCGCGGGTGAACAACTTATCTCCCGCAGGTTTTGAGCAGCTTATCACTGACCTGCTTATACGAATGGGCTATGAGGTTTTCAAGAACGCGAAACGCCGGACGAGTACAGGGGCGATACAGGGAATAATCATTGAGGACAGGCCAGGTTACAACCCGATATACATTCAGACGAGGAAACTTGAACCTGGCAGCATAATAACGAGCTGGAACATGCAGAGTTTTGGAGATGCAGTAGAGAGGAAGGCGGGGCGCGGGCTTCTTGTAACGAACGCGAATTTTTCCCGGCCTGCACAGGATTACGCGAAGGAAAAGAGGATTATCCTGATTGACGGGCATATACTTGCGCGGCTAATGATAGTGCATAACTTCTGCATTAACGTAAAGGAAGTAGTTGAGATACGTTCCATTGACCCTTCAGCCTTCAAGGATTACGAGATTTAGTTTCCCATTATTACCCCCCTCGCAAACAAGAGTTGATTATCACAGTATCTCGCCAGACAGCTCTAACGCCTTCAATGCCGCAACGTCCATGTCGTAATACTTATACCCTCCCAGTCTTCCGGCAAACACAACATTAGGACATCTATTTTCTGCCATCTTTCTGTATTCCTCGTATATAGTGTTATTCTTCTCGTTGTTGACTGGGTAATAAGGCTCGTCTCCAACTTTCCATTCCGCGCTGTATTCATGGGTTATTACTGTCCCTGAAACCTCAAGACCGGGATAGAAGTGTTTATGTTCTATACATCTGGTGAATGGTGTATCTCTGTCGGTGTAGTTCACTATTGCGTTGCCCTGAAAGTTTGCGACATCGGGCAGGTATTCTGTCTCAAAGCGCAAAGTTCTATATTCCAGCGTGCCAAGCTCAAAGCCAAAGTATGCGTCAATCTGGCCGGTGAAAACGACATGTTTTGCCAAGCCGTCGAGCTCCTTCCTGTTCGCAAAGTAATCGCATTCAAGCCTGACATCAACGCCATCAAGCATTCTCTCAATCATGGCCGTGTAACCTTTCACTGGCACACCCTGATACAGAGCGTTGAAGTAATTGTTGTCGTATGTGTATCTTACTGGCAGTCTTCTGATGATAAACGCTGGTAACTCATTGCAAGGTCTTCCCCACTGCTTCTCGGTGTAACCTTTGATTAAGCGTTCGTATATGTCGCGTCCAACAAGACTGATTGCCTGTTCTTCGAGGTTATGCGGCTCAGTGATACCTGCATTGCATTTCTGTTCCTCAATTTTTGCGCGAGCTTCTTCAGGAGTTATTACTCCCCACATCTTATTGAACGTGAACATGCTGAACGGAAGGGAATATATTTCGCCCTTATAGTTTGCTATGGGTGTGTTAGTGAATCGGTTGAAGTCCGTGAAATGGTTAAGATAATCCCATACATGTTTGTTGTTGGTGTGAAAGATATGCGGGCCGTATGTGTGAACCTGAATACCGTTGATGTCTCTGCTGTAGATGTTGCCTGCTATGTGATTGCGTTTGTCGATGACCAGAACGGATTTACCGTGTTTGTGTGCTTCGTGTGCAAAGATTGCGCCTGTAAGTCCTGCTCCTATTACAAGATAATCATGCATGGATAGATTTACCTTTCTGTTAGTCTGTTAGATTGTGAAGTCATATTATCACAATTTGACCCCCTTTAGTTCACAGCATAAAATTATCAGCTATAAAGGGGGTATTGCTTTGTCTGCAAGGAAATCAACAGTCAGAGACATGACAGAGGGCGCAATATGGAAACACCTCGTAAGTTTTGCGTTTCCTCTATTCATCGGTAATATATTCCAGCAGCTCTATAACACAGTAGACAGCATAGTAGTCGGAAATTTTGTAGGGGCTGACGCATTAGGTGCTGTAACATCAACTATTCCCATCGTTATAACGTTAATCGGACTGTTCATAGGTCTAGCAATGGGAGCAAGCGTTGTAATATCCCAATACTTTGGCGCAAAAGACATCCCCAATCTCCGCAGGGCAACACATACCGCTGTAGTCTCAACAATAATTATGGCACTGGTAATTTCAGCCATAGGATATTACTCAACACCTTACCTTCTGCGAATGATGAACACTCCCGAAAGTGTATTCCGTGAGGCAGTAGTATATTTGCAGATATTCTCGCTGGGACTTGGCGGAACTATGCTGTACAACATGGGTAGCGCAATTCTGAGGGCAGTTGGGGACTCTAAGCGGCCGCTATATTTCCTGATACTTGCATCAGTGCTTAACATAATTCTGGATCTTCTGTTCGTAATAAAGTTTGAAGCAGGGGTAGCAGGTGTGGCATATGCAACAATAATATCGCAGTTAGTATCGGGGCTGATAATATTCTGGATACTTTTCAGGAGCCATGAAGTACACAGTCTTACGTGGCAGGAGATGAGGATAGATACAGGTATTCTTAGCAGGATTATAGCTGTAGGATTTCCGGCGGGTTTCCAGATGGCTTTGACATCTTTCTCCAACGTATTCGTGCAGGCGTATGTAAACTCATATGGGGCGGCAAGTACAGCAGGTTGGGGAATATATGCGAGGGTTGATGCTTTTGTTATACTGCCGACACAGAGCATGGCAATGGCCGTAACGACATTTGTTGGCCAGAATGCAGGAGCGCGCAAGCCTGAAAGGATACATAAAGGATTGCTTCAGGGATTGTTCATATCGTGGAGTATTTCCGCGTGTATTATATCGTGCCTGTATGTATTTGCGCCGTATATTGCGAGACTGTTCAATCAGGACGCGGCAGTTCTGGGATTTGCTGTACTTTTCATCAGGCTCAACTGTCTTTTTGACCCGGTAAACGCAACAGACCAGATACAGGCAGGAGCATTGAGGGGTGTTGGAGATTCCCGCACTCCAATGATAATCATGTTGATGTCATTTGTGGTGTTCAGGCAGATATACCTATTCTTCATCTCACGTTTAACCAGCTCAATATACTTTATTGCGATAGGGTATCCGTTAGGCTGGATAGTATGCACTACATTGATGACGCTTCACATTAAGCGTGCAGGGTGGGACAAGAAGCTGGCGGAACTGAAGTAATCATGCCAAACATATAGAACAAATTTTCAGGAAGGGTTGCCTGTATCGGGACATCAATTACTGGTATTTTAGCTGAAAGTTTGACAAATTTAGTGATTGTTGCTATATTTTCACGGTTGAAGCTTTCACGGCCCCGTAGCTCAGTGGATAGAGCGACTGCCTCCTAAGCCGTAGGCCGGGTGTTCGAATCACCCCGGGGTCGCCATTAACTCAATCCCACAATCATTCACACACAAAGAAATCCCGCACTCGAAAATCTCAAGCACGGGACATTTTTATTCTCTCTATAAGCTACTTGAAGAACTTTGACGTTGGATATTTTGCCCTTCCTGCGTTGATAGCCTTCATGAGATTTTTACGTATATCATCAGGCTTTGTTATACCCTCAACGTTCCCAGCTATGAAGTGATTACCGATGTACAACGCTCCTCTTTCCGTGTGTATCTCATACGGCGCAAGCTCAAGCTGTAAATATTTGTCCAGTTCCGAACGTATCCCTGCAATCACCGCACGCGTTTCCTTCGTCTTCTTCCCTGAGACTACAGCCAGACCGTCAACCGTTAGCGCAACATCGTTTTTGCCCTCCTTTATGTCTGTTCGCAGAAGCCCAAGAGAATATTTGCGCTCAATGGGGATTTTCCTGTCATGAAGCGTCTTCACTGCGGCTGAAAGTCTCTTCGGCGTATCGGGGTGGTTCATGTATATTCCGTATTCTACTATTGGCTGTTTGTACTCTTCGGCCATGAAATGCTCAAACAGCGTTATCATTCCTGTAGGCGAATATCCCGACTGTATCAGCGCGTCAAGTCCCAGTCTGTCAGCTTCAGCCTCAAGTTCCATAGTGTATGAGCTGGTAATCGCAACCTGCGCAACCTGTGCAAGAATTATAGGGGCAGCAGCCCCGCCGGAAAGCAGCATCACAGCCAGTGCGCCAAGAGTGATTTTGTTGGCATCTGCGGCCATTCTCAGGGAATGTTTGCGGTCGGCATGTATCATCTCGTGAGCCATAACTGCGGCAAGTTCCGAATCCGTCTTCAACGCTTCGACTATCCCCGTTGTGAAAAATATAAATCCTCCTGGAAGGCAGAAAGCGTTTAACGCCTCCGTCTTAACCAGCCTTACTTCCCAGTCAATGCGGCGGGACATATGCGGCTCCAGCCTTCGCAGTATCATCTCAAGTTTTGACGTTATTGCGGGGTCTGATGTAAGCGGCCACTTCTCCTCGATCTGCTTCATTGCGCGGCGGCCTATCTCGACTTCTTTGGCGAGATCAGGGTCTTGTTCGGCGGAAAAAGCAGCGTTCAGCGGGAAAAGAAATATTATCGCTATTAACAGTGCAATCTTCCTCATAACTTGCTAGAAATACCCCCCTCCCATTTTTGCATAGCTTGCGGCGGCATTCTTTGCGTTTGCCCGCGATACCATCTGCGAACGTAATCCGGCGGAATGCTTCTCAAGTTCCGACACCGCATTATCTTCAGCCTTCATTATGCTTTCGGCAATTTCCCTGCTCTCCTCGATAAGTGCAGGCAGCTCCGTATCATCAGGATAGAGTTCCAGAAGCCTCATTCCGAAACCCTCAGTGCCGGATATATCCCCCTGAAGCCCCGAATCCTCCAGAACATCACGCCACCCGTCAGCAAGAAGCTGTAACTGTGAAATAACTCCGTCCTTCTGCTCCAATATGTCCGCAAGCTCGTCCATATTACCATTAAGGACAATGGCTTCCAGTTCTCTGGAAATCATTGCCCTTAGTGTCCTGCAATACTTTATCTCTCGCTGTATGAGGTCTTTTGCCTGATCCAGGATTTTATCCTGCGAGTGTAAATGTTCCGGCCTTTGCATTCTTAACACCTGCGGGGGCTGTGTATAAAGCTGTCGGCGTTGGTTTCGCTTCTGGCTTCTTGCCCTCGATCTCGTTCATGGCGTTCTGAAGATCTTTGTCCTCAGGATGCTCTTCCTGGTACTTCTGCAATAACTGCACTAACGCATTCTCCCACGTCTGCTTCAGTTCCTCAAGCATTCCCCTCACTGTGCGAACGTTCTCCGGGTCTTTCTTCATGTTCGCGTCAACTAGAAGCTGGTACATGTATTCATAGAGCTGCATTAACTTGTCAGCCATCTCTCCGCCTCTCTCCTTGTTGAGCGTTACCATGAGTTCGCGGATTACTTCTTGAGCGCGGATTACTTCCTTGTTGGCGAGGTCATAGTCTGGTGCCTTCGCTGACATTGCATTCTCTGCCGTCCTGCACGCCTTTATGCCTATATCGTATGTGATGAGCAGGAGTTGTTCCTTCGTTGCTGTTGAAATTCTTGTTGCCTGATATGTAAACTGAGCGTTATTCGCTGCTGCCATTTTCTCGTCCCCCTGAATGTTTTATTGCTTCCTTGCTTTCTGGACAGATTATCGGTGTGTTATTCCTATTCATTTAGCGCGGATAGCACAACTCAGCCTAAACGTCAAGGTTCTTCACTTCATGAGCGTTGGCAATGATGAAGCTGCGGCGTGGTTCTACCTTGTCTCCCATGAGAATGTCAAAGTATTCGTCTGCTAGGAAATTATCATCAAGCTCTACTTTCTTGAGTATCCTGCTTGCCGGATCCATCGTTGTCTCCCACAACTGCTCAGGGTTCATCTCGCCAAGACCCTTGTAACGCTGTACGCTAACCCTCGAAGGGTCTGAAGCATTATCCACTCTTTGACGCAATTCCCTGTCGGTGTAGCAGTAATGTACTTCCTTGCCGTACTGAACACGGTACAACGGCGGCTGTGCAAGGTATAAATAGCCCTGTGAGAGCAATTCCGGCATGTGCCTATAAAAGAACGTCAGTAACAGCGTGCTTATGTGTGCTCCGTCAACATCTGCGTCTGTCATGATGATAATCTTGTGATACCGCAGCTTGCTTGCGTCAAACTCGTTGCCTATTCCGCAGCCCAGAGCAGTTATGATGGTCTGTATCTCCCTGTTTGCGAGCATTTTGTCCATGTGAGCTTTCTCAACGTTCAGTATCTTGCCCCTGAGAGGAAGTATGGCCTGGAATTTGCGGTCTCTGCCCTGTTTTGCACTTCCACCTGCACTGTCTCCCTCGACAATGTATAACTCCGTGTTCTCTGCTTTCTTTGAGGAACAATCGGCAAGTTTTCCAGGCAGGCTCATTCCTGACATTGCACCTTTGCGGACGAGTTCACGGGCTTTCTTTGCGGCTTCCCTTGCGCGTCTGGCACGTATGGCCTTTTCCGCAATGGGTCTCACTATCTCCGGCCTGTACTCAAACGCTGAGATTAAACCCTCGTAAACAAAAGAGTCTACAGCCCCCCGCACTTCACTATTTCCCAGCTTCGTCTTAGTCTGCCCCTCAAACTGAGGCTCACTCAGTCTCACTGATAAAACGCAGGTTAAACCTTCTTTGAGGTCATCGCCGGTTAAGTTCTCTTCCTTGTCGCGGAGAATTTTCCCTGAACGTGCAAGCTCATTCAGTGCCCTCGTCATGGCTGACCTTAATCCCGAAAGATGAGTGCCTCCCTCTATCGTGTGAATGAGATTAGCGTATGTGTACATGTGTTCCTGGTAGCCGTCGTTGTACTCGAAGCCAACATCAATCGCTATGTTGTCCCTGACACCCGAAAGAACTACCGGTTCTGGGAACAATGGCATTCTGTCGCGGTCAATGTACTTCACGAATGCGCCTATACCGCCCTTGAAGAAGTATTCACGGGATTCGTTTGTGCGTTCGTCAAGCATGGAGATTTTGAGACCGGGATTAAGGAATGCCAACTCCTTGAAACGGCTCTTTAACGTATCCAGAGAATGATGAACGTCCTCGAATATCTCACTGTCGGGAAGGTAGTCTATTCTTGTTCCCTGCCAGTCGGCCTTTACACCCTCGCTCAAGTCGGTAACAGGTATTCCGCGTTCAAACCTCTGCGTCTTCTCGATACCGTTCCTCGCTATCGTAACAACCAGCCACTCAGACAGAGCGTTGACGACCGACACTCCAACCCCGTGAAGCCCTCCTGAGACCTTGTACGCTCCCTCGCCAAATTTCCCTCCTGCGTGAAGCACTGTGAGTACAACTTCGCTTGTTGGCCTGCCATTGTAAGGGTGCGGATCTGTGGGAATGCCTCGGCCGTTGTCCTGTACGGTTATGCTTTCGTCTCTGTGAATAGTAATCTGTATCTTGTCGCAATACCCTGCCATAGCTTCGTCTACTGAGTTGTCTACAACTTCATAGACAAGATGATGAAGTCCGCGTGCTGACGTGTCGCCTATATACATTCCTGGACGTTTGCGCACTGCTTCAAGACCTTCCAGGACTTTTATGCTTTCTGCTCCATATTCAGTTGTTGGTGATGTGTTAGTGATTTCCATTTCTTCCTCCTGTAGAGTTTCATGGGTGATTATAGCAGAATAGATGGTTATTATATCCAGGCAAAAAAATACCTCCCCTTGATGATGAATAAGGAGAGGCACTTACACTTTTCGTTATGCTACCGTAATTTCCTTGCAAAGGTATACGTCCTGAACAGCGTTAATTATCTGTACACCCTCGCTCATCGGCCTCTGGAATGCCTTGCGTCCAAGTATAAGTCCCATTCCGCCAGCCCTCTTATTGATTACAGCAGTCCTTACTGCCTCGCTGAGGTCGCTTGCACCGCCTGACGCTCCGCCGGAATTGATGAGACCTGCCCTGCCCATGTAGCAGTTGGCAACCTGATAACGCGCCAAATCTATCGGGTGTTCTGTCGTCAGCTTGTCGTACATTTCCTTTGACGTTTTGCCGTAACCCTTGCCCATAGCAGGATAGCCGCCATTGTTCTCCGGAAGTTTCTGCTTGATGATGTCCGCCTCAATCGTAACACCGAGATGGTTTGCCTGGCCCGTTAGGTCTGCCGAAGCATGGTAGTCGGTAATTTTGTCGCCATTCTTCACCTTGAAGGCAGAGTTGCGCAGGTAGCACCATAATATTGTCGCCATTCCCATCTGGTGAGCCTCATGGAATGCCTTTGAGATTTCCTGTATCTGCCTCGTTGATTCGGGGCTTCCAAAGTAAATTGTCGCGCCGACTGCTACAGCTCCAAGCTCGTATGCCTGCTTCACTGACGCGAATAACACCTGGTCATACTGGTTGGGGTAGGTCAGAAGCTCGTTATGGTTCAGCTTGAGTACGAACGGTATCTTGTGGGCGTATTTCCTTGCTGTTGCGCCGAGAACTCCGAGAGTTGTTGCTACGGCATTGCAGCCTGCCTCGATTGCCAGCTTGATGATGTTTTCGGGATCAAAGTACATTGGGTTAGGGCCGAATGAAGCACCTGCTGAATGCTCGATACCCTGATCCACCGGCAGAATTGAGATGTATCCTGTATCTGCGAGGCGGCCACGTGAGAATAACGTCTGCATTGCGCGCATAACTGGGATAGGTCTGTCGGTCATGCTGACTACGCGGTCAACGAAATCCGGGCCGGGAAGTGATAACATATCTTTGCTGATGGTCTTGCACTCGTGGGTTAAGAGTGTTTCTGCTTCTGAGCCTAAGAGTGCTTCGATTTTTCCGTACTGCATTGAGTAATTGCCTCCTCAAGATTTTTTGTTACCGCGATATTATAACGCTCTGGGAAAATTTTAAGCCTCTCGAAGTTCAATTAGCGCATTGAAGAACTCATCAGGGAAACCTTTAAATCTAATTTTCAAGTAATCCATTGTAACGCCCCTGTCATTTCTGAGTTCCTCATAGCTTATGTAATCAGTCTCATCTGCGAACAGCCCTTTGTATGTGCGAACACCATCATCGCAGAAATCCACGCCATACCACGTAAAACCCGCATACGTCCATGTTGTATAGACTTCATCTGTCATTGCATAACCGCTGCTCACAGAACAGGTTAGAACCAGCTAGGTTTCAGTTTTATATTTAATCCTTGACAAAAACGGGAATATATTATAATTTTGTATCATCAAACAAAATTATAATCATGGCAGAAATATCATGACCGAGAAAAACGCAAAGATTATCAGGAATTTCATGGAACACATAAAGGGTGCAGATACTGAAGACTTCATGAAAAACATGTTATATTGTTTCTGCGCACCAACTATAACAGGAATAAAGGCGGCATGTCTGATAAATTTTCGGCGCAATAAAGGCGAGAATATGCGCTCATTATGGAATTTACATGCTGATGAATGGCTTTCACCTTTGGGGCTGGAATGGATTTCATTTGACGAACATTGCGGCTCTGACAATGCTTTAGTCCTGATATACAGACGTGATTTGCTGGTGAAGGCTTTGGGGTGTGATATGGCGTGCGATATTCTTGCGGAATATGGTTATCCGCTTCATGATGTTGATGCCTGCCTTGAGTGTCTGCGGGGAAAATTCTGCGAAGGTTTCCCACATGAGATAGGACTGTTCCTCGATTATCCGCCAGAAGATGTCAGGGGTTTCATCGAGGGAAGGTGCGCGAAGAACTCAGGTTGTCCTGGCTACTGGAAGGTTTACGGTGATGTTCGCCGTGCAGAAAGGATATTCAGGAAATACAAACGTGCGGAGTGCGATGCGGCCCGAAGGATAATGACGGGCAAAGCTGCAATATAAATTCTGGAGGCAAAGAATAATGGCAAAAGTATTAATCGTCTACGTAACAACGACAGGTAACACCGAGAAAATGGCGAACGTTATCGCAGAGTCGGCAAAGGGTGCCGGTGCTGATGTAACGTGCAAGACAGTCGGGGAAGCGTCTGTAGCAGAACTTGCGGGGTATGACGTTGTAGCGTTCGGTTCTCCTGCAATGGGCGCGGAAGTTCTGGAGGAAGCGGAAATGGAACCGTTCTTCACGGAGGCGGCAGGTTCTCTCGGCGGAAAGAAGGTAGCATTGTTCGGGTCATATGACTGGGGCGATGGTGAGTGGCTCAGGACATGGGAGGACAGGTGCAAGGAGGCTGGAGCGAATGTTATCGCTACGGTGAAGGCACATCTTGAGCCTGATGATGACGCGGTTGCGGAGTGCAAGGAGTTTGGGAAGAAGCTCGCATAATCATAAAGTGAGGAAGTAAAAAAACTCCCGTTGAAATTATGGCGGGAGGTCTTATTTATTTTTATGCTTGAGGCTTTACTTCATGTCCAAGTATACAGCAACAACCTTAGCAAACTCGAAATCTTCAGAAGTGTCAACATCAACTGCTTCTCTCTGTTCGTAAGGAAGTATTCAGGGTTTATCACTGCAACAAACGTAACGTTCATCAATTTCAGGGACATTGCAGACCGTATCGAAAATATAATCGCAAAGAGGTATGCCATTCAACGATAGTAAATTCTTGCCGGGGAATATCTGGTTATTGAGTTTTATAGGGATAAACGAAACTATCTTCATCTCGTGCTGCCTCCTGGACAAAACGAAACAAAACAGACTAAGCTACTGCAAACTGCGAACTGTCATACGCACACATTTTCGCTTTAATCAACCTCATTATTACGTGAATTTTTATTATTATAGCATAAAGAAATTCCCCCTGCATTTTACAGGAGGAATGAGCATTATCACTATTACTGCTCCATATCAGTATCATTATCGCTGTCGGCAATATCGAGAATAGTATCCTCGCCATCAGAGCCAGCTTCTTCCGCTGTAACAGCACTCTCTGCGGCCATCGCAGCGTCATCGTCTTCACTGCGCATAATATCTGACGCTTCAGGCATGAAACCTATACCTTCTCCAGCCTTTGCCATGATTGATTTCATGATTTCGTCCTGCAAAGCTGGGTTCTCTGACAGGAACTTTGCGACAGTTTCTTTTCCCTGTCCCAGCGTCTCACCCTTATACGTCAGCCATGAACCCTTTTTGCCTATTATCCCGTAATCCACAGCCATATCAACGACAGCAACTCCTACAGGGATACCCTTGCCGTAAATAAGGCTTGCATGTGCTGTTCTGAAGGGCGGGGATAATTTGTTCTTCACTACCTTCAAATATAATTCATGGCCTATGGTAACATCGCTTTTCTCAAGTTTCTTGCCGCGTCTCACTTCAAGCCTCACTGAAGCGTAAAACTTTAAGGCACGTCCTCCCGTTGTAGTCTCACTTGGGCCAGGTGCGTATCCTGTTGAGATTAAGGCACGCAACTGGTTGATGAATATTACTATGCAGTTTGTTTTTGCTATAATTGAGGCAAGCCTTCTGAGGGAATACGACATTAACCGCGCCTGCAATCCCATCTGGCTTTCACCTATTCTGCCGTCAATTTCTGCTTGAGGGGTTAAAGCCGCCACAGAGTCAACAACAACAATATCTACTGCTCCAGTCCTAACCATCTGGTCGAGAATGTATAATGCTTGTTCACCGCTGTCGGGCTGTGCAAGGTATAAGTTCTCGATGTCAACGCCGAGTATTTTCGCCAATCTTGGATCCAAAGCGTGTTCTGCGTCAATGAACGCCGCTATTCCTCCTGCCTTCTGAGACTCAGCTATTGCGCACAGAGCTATTGTAGTTTTCCCTGAACCTTCAGGCCCAAATATCTCGACAATCCTGCCTTTAGGGTACCCGCCTATTCCCAATGCAACATCAAGAGGAAGAACGCCGCTTGAGATGACCTCGATATTGCGTTTTGCGGTGTCGCCGAGCCTCATTATTGCGCCATCGCCAAACTTGCTGCGGATATCGCCTATTGCTTCTTCGAGGATTTGTTCGCGGGTTGTCTGTCCTGACTTCTTCACTGCTTTAGCCAGAGTAATCACTCCTTATACTGTCATGTGAAATTTGCCCGCATAGTATACAGCATTTTGACGCGAAAAAATTATCCTCCCCATCTAATGAGGAGGATATGTCTTGTGCTGACTGAAAATCACAAATTATTTCGATGTGTGCATAATCTTCCACAATTCCGAAAGCGCAAACCTAACCGCCCTCGTCCTCACTTCCTCACGATTTCCCGGAAGCCTCCTCATAACCGCATAACTTCCCTCACGTCCAGCAACGCCAAACCACACAGTCCCTACAGGCTTGGCCTCACTTCCACCATCAGGCCCCGCAATCCCCGTAATGCTGACAGCGTAATCCGCCCCGTAAACTCTCATTGAGCCTTCCGCCATCTCACAGGCACATTCAGCACTTACTGCCCCAAATTTCTCCAGCGTCTCAGACTTCACGCCCAGAATATCGCGTTTAGCCTCGTTACTGTATGTTACCGCCGAACCGTTGAACACATCAGAACTTCCCGCAATCTCCGTCAATGCACCTCCAACAAGCCCTCCAGTGCATGACTCAGCGCACGACACTCGAACACCCTTAGCCCTCGCCTCAATCAGTACAGCATCAGCAAGAGACCTCGAACCTTCAGGCAATGCAAGCCCCTCGAAACGTGAACGAGTTATTCCTTCAGCCCACGCTACAATCTCAGGTTTCCCGCGCATAATCAGCTCAACTTGCGGGAATGCAGGTAGTATCGACACATGAAGGGACTTGTTCCCAATGACTTCCGGAATTTTCGAGGCTATGTCCATTTCGGGGGTATCAAGGATTATCACTGACGCAGTACACTTTTCGTCATGCGCAAATATCTCCGGCAATTCCTGTCTCGTCATGGCCTCATACTCGAATGGAACGCCAGGAAGCGCAATTACTCTCGTCCCTTCACGCTCAAACTTTATTCCCAGTGCGAACCCTACAGGGTTATACACTGCCTCCGCAAGTTCGGGTATCATGGCTTGAGGGTCTCTCACTCTTTCGGTGTACTCGAAGCGTTTGGGGTCATTTTTGACGCGCTCAACTACTCGGTCATACATTGCATTGTTTGCTGAAAGTCCGCAACCCAAATATTCTGCTATGGCATAACGTGTCTTATCGTCATGAGTTGGGCCAAGTCCTCCTGACAGTATTAGAATGTCCGTCTTCCCAACCCAGCGTGAGAGCAATGCTATAATTTCGTTCTCCTCATCTGAGATCACTTCTATGCGTTTTATTTCCCAGCCCTTTGCGTGAAACTGTCCGGCCATGGAGTGTGCGTTCTTCTCAAGCCTTGCACCTGAAAGCAATTCATCGCCTATTGCCGCCAATACTGCGCTTCCCATTACGCCCATGCCTCCATTAATGCATATATCCACCCTGCGTGATACAGGTACGCGTTAAGTCCTTGAAGGATTATATTCCCCATTATTCCGCCAACTATATCATCAGCCATTATTCCCCAGCCTCCAGGAAGTTTCTCCATTGTACTTACAGGATAGGGCTTGAGAATATCTATCAGTCTGAACAGGAAGAAGCCTGGAATTATGAAGCCTTTTGGCAGAAGATATATCGTCAGCCACATTCCTGGAAGCTCGTCAATGTTCAGAAAACTGGGGTCTTTTGTGCCGAAGTATGTCTCAGATTTCCCCGTAACATACACTCCTACTGCTGACACCAGCAAAATAGCCCACATCGGAACATCAACAAACACGCTCACAGCACATGCAAACGCTGAACTCACAGTGCCAGGCATTCCCGAAGGAATAAAGCCAAGCCCAAACAAACTCGCAATCCACACGTAATACGGATACTTCTTCATACTATCACCCTAAATCCCTTCTATTGGCTTCAACGTATCAGCAGCTTCACGCAGACGGTTCATGTATCTTTCTGCACATTTCCTGCCTAACTCATAATTACCATTCTGGCATTTACCGTACTTACTTCAAACATTATAAATGTGTTTCTGTACGGTATTCGGTCAATAATACCGTCAGCAAAGGCTTTATCGTCCGCTGAGATAAGCTCCATGTCAAAGGCTCTCTGTACTCTGGCATGTTGTCTATTCCTTGCGTCAGGGAAAGTTTCCGGCTCAAATTCTGTCGTGTGAAGTTTCTTCAGGAGACGGGCTGCCTTTATGCTGAGTTCTTCGAGGCGTTCAGGGTGTTTTGAGAGAATGCCTGACATCGTATCAGCGTCAATCATCTCATAGACGAGGCCGTAATACTCTCCGGCTTTCACTGTGTCAAACGGTATCGCTGTAGGTATGCCGTGAAGGAAAACTTCACGCGATGAAAGTCTGTCTTTCTCAACATCGGCGAGAGTTGCCGATTGCCTGCTGTATACTTTGATTATTGTCTCAGGATTAAGCCTGTATACTGTCGAGTATGCGCCGCTGCCTATGGCTTCAAGTCCTTCGGTTGAAATTTCACGGAGCTTTCTCCTGACGTTCAACAATTCCGTGAAGCCTGTAACATCGAAAATGTTATAGACATCATCTGAGACGTTAATCACATCGAGTTTTCTGTCAAACATCTTGCGGATTTTCAGCAGAACCCTTAGTCCCGCACTGGATATGTGTTCGAGTTCAGCAGCCTCAAAAACAGGAGTTTCACCAGGAAATTTTGCAAGCTCTGAAGAAATTTCTTTCTCAATGCTTCCTGCGTTATTCGAGTCAATTCTTCCTGACAAATTTATGGTCAGCATGTTTTTACCTCGCCGAATAAATCATTTTCTTCACAGTCATAAATTTTTGCCCTCACAACATCGCCCGGCTCAATATCCCCAATATTGCCTGTGAGTATAACAGTTCCGTCAACTTCAGGGGCATCACGGTACGACCTTCCGCAAACATCGTAATCATTCTCGTCAATAAGAACATCAAGTTCGCGTCCAATGAATAATTCACCGCGTTCCTGCGCAATTTGAGACTGAAGCTCCATGATACGGCTGCAACGTAATTCTGCCGTCTTCTTTGAAACTTTGCCCTTGAAAGCTGCGGCCTTAGTTCCTTCTTCCGGTGAATAAACGAATGCTCCAAGCCTGTCGAACTCAATATCGCTCACAAAATCCATAAGTCTCCCGAAACTTTCTGCCGTCTCGCCCGGAAACCCCGTCATAACCGTAGTCCTCAGTGTAAACAGCGGATCAAGTTCACGAACGTATGTGAATATCCTCCGCATGTGTTCAGGATCGCATGGCCTGTTCATTCGCGACAATATCTCACTGTCTGCGTGCTGAATGGGAATGTCAAGGTAGTGAAGCACCTTATCTTGCGTCATGAGAAAGTCTATTAACGCCTCGTTTACCCTGTTTGGGTGAAGGTAGAGAAGCCGTAACCATGTACCCGCCGGAACTGAAGCATTAAGCTCACGTATCAGTGTCTGAAGGTTAGTGCCGTCCCCAAAATCCTGACCGTATACCGTCAAGTCCTGACCTACAAGGCAAAGTTCCCTCGCTCCAGCAGCACACATAATTACCGCTTCATCAATTACGCGCCTCAAAGGTACACTCCTGAGCCTTCCCCTAATCATCGGTATAGCACAGTATGAGCATAAAGTATTGCAGCCCTCACTGATTTTCAGGTAACGAGACCAGTAATTATTGCTGAAAGGTACAGGAGGACAGCTGGGAGTTTCACTTCCGCCTAGAAAGCTGATAACCTTGTCCCATTCCTCAGAACGAACGAACAAATCAACGCTTCCGGAAAACTCTTCACGCAGTTCCTTCTCGTATCTGTTCACGAGACAGCCCGCAAGAATCAGCGTCTTAATCTTCCCGTCATTCTTCAGTGCTTCAAGGTCAACAATGGCATCAATATTCTCTTTCACCGCGTCCTGAATGAAACCGCACGTGTTTATGACGGCGCATTCAGCTTCTTCGGGTGCATCAGTGATTTCATGGCCGGAATACCTGAGCTGTGCCGCAAGATGTTCACTGTCAGCAGTATTCTTCGCACAGCCCATGCTAAGGAGAAATATTTTCATTCGGAATCAGTCTTCATACTCGCTGAAAGATTCCGTGTCTATCGCTTTGACCTCGTAAACTTTCTCGACATTCACGCAGAAGTTGTTGGCAATCATTAGGTTAGCCAGCTTCACACCGTCAATCAGCATTATGCGTTCATCGTTGGCATAAATTTTTGCGTTTTCCGAGAACGTTGCGGTAGTAGCGTATATACCTTTCCCGCCTTTGTCCGCCAGTTCCTCCACGAAATCCTGAATGTCTGCCCTTCCGACTGTTCTGCCTGGTGAGAGCTTCCGCGCCTGAATGTATATGTTTGCGCCGGTCTTGTTGTCGAGGATTACGCCGTGAATTAGGCCGCTTCCTGTTGCTTCGGTTGTGTATCTTGCTGTCTGGAACGCGAAATATCCCATCTTCGAGAGAAGATCGATAACCAGCATTTCAAACCTGTCTGAAGGAAGCCCGGCAGTCTTAATCAGCAATTCATCTGCGAGATCCGAGTTATGCTTTGCGATAACATCATCAATCCTGTTTGACGGCATCATTGCGGCTAAAAGTCCAGCGTCCTCCTCGTCTTCTTCGTCTTCATCATTCCCGTATTCCTTCTGAGGTTCGGTTTCGGGGTTAAGCTCCTGTTCTGGTTCAGGTTCGGGGGAATATTCTGCTTCGTCCTCCTGCTCCGGCTTATTCTCAGAGGTAATGTCTTCCTGCTGTAATTCTTCGGGTTCGTATGTATCTTCGGGCATGTCTTCTGTGTACTCCTCTCCTGGCTCTAAGATTTCTTCGGGGGCATCTTCAAATTCCTGCCCGGCAAAATCACCAGTATTCTCAAATTCTGCGGGTTCATTCTCGATATACTCTTCAAGTTTTTCGGGTTCTTCTTGGGCTTCAGGCAAATCCGGCTCATCATAGACTTCCTGTTCTTCCGGCTCAGTTTCAGGCTCGGAAATCGGCTCGTCCTCCAGCGTAATATCATCATCAGACATCTGTGCTTCGTCCTCGTATTCCGGTTCTGAAGACGGCAGTTCTTCCTGCGTTTCCGGCTCTGTGAATGTCTCTGCTTCCATCTCTGCCGCAATCTCTGGCTCTTCCGTGAACGTCTCAGGTTCATGAACAGGCTCTAAGGTGTCAGGCATTGCGTCTTTTTCGGGAAGTGTATCGGGTTCAGGCTCTATGGTTTCCGGCATAACTTCTTCCGCGACTTCTTCAGGTTTCGGCAGTGGTTCTGAAACAGGAGCTTCAAGGCCGAAAGTTTCTGCGACAGGAAGGGGTTTGTTCTTTCGGGCGCGAAGATAATCATCGCTGATAATGTCCGGATTGTCTTCAAGAACTTCATTACCTGCATTCGTTATCATGTAGGTATTATTGGAAGGGTTATAGAGGAAAGCGTTTTTCTTGAGGTCGGACTTAGCTTCGTTTATTCTGCTTCGGAGAATGTTCTTGTCGCCTGATGAAAGGTCGTTGAGATTAAGCCCGAAATATCCGGCCATGAGTTCGAGAATTTCATTGATTGCGAAACTGTGGGGGGCTTCTCCTCTGAATGCCTCAAGAAGCGGCTTGCGTATTTCCTGAGTGCCGGGGATTGGCATTGTTATATTCACCTCGTAATGTATGGATTGAGTTATCATTATGATTGGGAATGATTATACTTCAAAATTCAGGGCGGGCAATATAATTAACCTTATATACTCACGCATAAAGGAGATGCATAGCCATGAAGAAAGCAGAAACTCTAATCATAATATTATGCCTCGCATTCACATTAACATCACCATCATACGCAGATGATGAATGGACACCCGACAGTCTCGACCGCCGCAGAGCAATACCCAACGACACATCATCACCATTAAGGCTATCACCGATACATGAGCTTCCGCCATTAAGCGATGACGAGGGAGTAATACGGCGAGTGAAGTTAGCTGATGGGGTGAAGGCTGTAGCTTTGACATTCGACATGTGCGAGCTTGACACGGTAACGACGGGCTGTGATATGGAAGTTGTGAACTTCCTGCGCGAAAGGGGAATACCTGCAACGTTATTCATGGGCGGAAAATGGATGCGTACACATTCCCGCCGTGTGAAACAGATTATGACAGAAGGTGAGTTGTTCGAGATCGGAAATCATAATTGGAGTCATGGCAACTGCGCGTTGTTATCGGAGGAAGGACTGAGAGCGCAAATTTTGTGGACACAGGCAGAGTATGAATTATTGCGGGAGGAGGCAGGAGTTACGGATATACCGGAAGTGCCGGAACTGTTCAGGCTGCCTTACGGTAGGAACAATGAACGTGCCCTGAAGGTTATTGCGGAGCTGGGTATGCGTGTGATTCAGTGGGATATTGCTGCTGAGGCTGGGGACAACTCGAACCTTAAGCGTGCCAAGAGGTCAGCGAAGATTGTTGCGGGAATGACCAGGCCGGGAAGTATATTGCTGTTTCATGCCAACTCCGTCCCTAAAGGAACATTGAACCTTCTGCATGAGGTTGTTGATGTTCTGGAGGGTGAAGGGTATGAATTTGTGAAGGTCAGCGAGTTATTGCAGATGGGAGAGGTTGAGACTGTGAGAGATGGGTATTTTTCAAGGCCGAAGGATAATTACGCACTCGATAAGAAGTTTGGGATTGATGGTACAGGGAGGAGTAAGCGTTTTATTGGTAAACCCTAAAAATTTTTACTTGTTAAACGCTGGGTAAAAATGTAGAATTTTATTGTTCTGCCCAAATTACCGGGAATAAATTCAGCACCCCCTTCTTAATTTTGGGAATAAATTTTCATGTTTGATATGTTTGACATAAACAGAAAGGATAAAGAATACAATATGCAGTATGTGTTGGCATTATTCTCATTCATTGCCGGCTCAGGGTTAAGCTATGCGTTACTGAAAGCATGGGATAACTCGAAAATTAACGGCGTGAAAAAACAGATCTCCGACATGCTCCGTGACGCTGAAGACAGTTCCGAGCGCATTAAGCAGTCCAAGATCTCCGAAACCCGCGAGGAAGTAAACCGTCTTCGTCAGGAAGCCCAAAAGGACATTCGCGAACGGCGCAACGAAATCCAGCGAACCGAACGAAAGTTGGAACAGAAGGAAGACAACCTCGACAAGAAAATTGACCGCGTAACACGCAAAGAAGACGAGCTTAAAGCCAGGCATGAAGACCTTGAAAAACGCCGCGCCGACCTCGAAACAGCTATACAGCAGCAGGAAGTAAAGCTGCAGGAAATAGCGGCCATGACGAGGGAACAAGCTCAGGAAGTCCTCATACATAAGACCGAAGCAGACGCAAAACATATGTTAGGGCTTAGGCTGAAGGAACTTGAGGAGATGGCACAGCGTGAGGCTGACAGAAAAGCACGCGATATCATCATCGGCGCAATGCAGAGATGTGCCGTCGAGAGTGCAGGCGAAAGCAGCATAAGTGTTGTTCAGCTTCCGTCCGAAGAAATGAAAGGCCGCATAATAGGACGTGAGGGCAGAAACATAAGAACGTTCGAGAGCCTCACAGGTGTAGACCTCATCATTGATGACACTCCCGAAGCCGTAACACTCTCCAGCTTTGACCCGATACGCCGCGAAATAGCACGCCGCGCAATGGAACGCCTCGTTGTTGACGGACGTATTCACCCCGCACGCATTGAGGAACTCATCGAGAAGGCAGCACGCGATATAGACGATGAGATGATTACGGAAGGCGAGAACATTATCCTTGAGCTTGGCATCAAGAATATGAACAATGAGCTTGTCCGCACCATAGGACAGTTAAAGTTCCGTTTCAGCTACGGCCAGAACGTTCTCTCACACAGCGTAGAGGTTGCGCAGATTGCCGGAATTATCGCCGCAGAACTTGGTGTTGACGAGGAGATTGCGAGGAGAGGCGGATTGCTTCACGACATCGGCAAAGCCATAGACCGCCAGACAGAAGGGCCTCACGCAGAGATAGGTGCAGACTTGGCCAGAAGATTGGGTGAGAGGCCGGAAATAGTGAGCTGTATCGCCTGTCATCATGACAGCCTTGAAGTCAGCTCGGTTTATGAAGTCATAGTGTCTGTGGCTGACGCAATAAGTGCCGCAAGACCTGGTGCGAGACGTGAGAGCATTGACGCGTACATCAAGAGGCTGGAGAAGCTGGAGGAAATTGCCCAGAGCTTCAACGGTGTAACGAAGGCTTATGCAATGCAGGCAGGCCGTGAAGTCCGTGTGATACTCAACGCAGGCAATACTGATGATGGTGCGGTGCATAAACTTGCGTTCGATATAGCCAGAAGGGTGGAAGCAGAACTGAAGTATCCCGGGCAGATTAAGGTCAGCGTTTCGCGTGAGACGAAGGCATCGGAGTTTGCGAAGTGATGAGGCTTCTGTTTTCGGGCGATGTAGCGTGGAGTACCGGCAGGGAAGCACTTGAACTTTCACTTCCCGTACTGAAGCGTGAATACGGGCCGTTCGACTTCATCATCATAAACTGTGAGAATGCTGCTCACGGAAAAGGCATGACCGACAGGATATTCGATGAGTTCACGGAGCTTGGAGTTGACGCGATGACTTCAGGCAATCACATATGGGACAAGCCGGCAATATACCCTCTTCTTGACGCAGAGACGAGGATATTCCGTCCGGCGAACTACCCGTCCTCATGTCCAGGCAGAGGGCACGGAATAATCGAACGCAAGGGCAAGCGTCTTGGCATACTCAATCTTGAAGGCCAGGTATTCATGCCGCCGATAGATTCTCCGTTTTCATGTGCTGACGGTCTTATTGCCGAACTGAAGGACGAAGGTGGGGATAACCTGCCTGTATTCGTTGACTTTCATGCTGAGGCTACGAGTGAGAAACAGGCTATGGCGTATTACCTTGACGGGAGAGCCTGTGCTGTTGTCGGAACACATACGCATGTTCAGACAGCGGACGAGAGGGTTCTTCCTCATGGTACGGCGTACATTTCTGACGCTGGAATGACGGGAGGCCATGAGGGGATACTGGGTGTGAAGTATGACACAGTTATGCCGAAGTTCATTCAGGGGCTTCCGTGCAAGTTCGAGGCCAGTGAAGATGGTGCGGCGTTCAACGGTGTGATAATTGACGTTGATGATGATACGGGGCTTGCGTTAGGGATTGAGAGGGTGCAGCTTCCGACAGAGGCATTGACATAGCGCGATATATTTGGGGTGCATGAAGGCAGAAATAACTATCCCTTCTCTGTGTTAAGTCATAGGGGAGGGATATTGTTTTATGTTTACGAGAATAGCCTGCTGAATATTCCTGCTTCCATATCCGTAATGTTATAAATGTAGTCCATAACACTGAGTGTCTCCTCAATGTTGTGCCTTGCTGATTTCCAGCCTTTGCCGTCAGTTATCCAGACGAAAGCAAAGCCGTCAATGTTTATGGTAGTAAATATGACTGATAATGGGGGCTATATTCATAATGGGGGTATGTTTAGTTGAAATTGAACGCTCTGAAATGTGTAGTTGAAGAATATAGATAATGACACTAAAATATGTTAATCTATTACAATGAAAAAAGGTGATAACTTATGCCCCTCCCTGATATACATAGATTTCATCTCGAACAACTTTCGGAACACCAATTACATGACCTCGAAGCCGCCGCAAAACATGCCAGGATATCCGCACTCACAATGGTAAACGCTGCAAAAAGCGGACACCCTGCAGGAGCCTTCTCAAGCATGGAGATGTTCCTCACCGTATATGGTGTCGCGGATCTCACCCCCGAAAACTGCAATGACCTTAAACGTGATTACGTCGTGATCTCGCACGGGCACACATCAGCTGGAGTTTACGCAGCATTGGCAGAATGGGGCTTTATTGACCGTGATGAAGCCAGAGCGCACTTCCGTAACTGCGGGAGTATCTTTCAAGGTCATGTCGAACGCGAAGTTCCCGGCATTGACTGGGGAACCGGCAATCTCGGGCAGGGTCTCTCGGCTGGAGCTGGGTTCGCTCTCGCACAACGCGCAAATAATCATCATGGACGCGTGTACGTACTCATGGGAGACGGCGGCCAGACAAAAGGCCAAATCGCTGAGGCCAGGCGCATGGCCGTGAAGGAGAACCTCACAGGATTAACAGCCCTCGTCGATTGGAATGACATTCAGCTCTCAGGCAGAAGGCTCGACATTATGCCATGCAACATTAAGGCTCTCTGGGAGGCTGACGGTTGGGAAACCATCGAAGTTGACGGACATTCCTTCAGCGAACTCTACACGGCTCTCAAGAATGCAGGAACTCACGGCAAACCCACAGTGCTGTTATGTCATACCGTTATGGGCAAAGATGGACTCATCATGGAAGGCATACCAGATTATCACGGTAAGGCCGTTCCCTCAGATGCTTATGCGGAAATCGTTAAACATCTCGGTGAAGACCCCGAAATCCTCGCAAAAGCCACAGAACATCGCAAAACACCCTAAAATCCCCCAAAACAAG
>CALAUZ010000053.1 GCA_937892105.1 uncultured Fretibacterium sp.
TCCATGCGCTAAACAGTCCAGAAGGGCTTTCAATCGGTTATCCACGTCCCAACGTCTGTGGTTTCCAACCGTGAACAGCACATGGACTTCGACTTCTTCTGTGTATGGACGGGGGTTATTCCATGCTTGCCGCATCATTGAGGCTACTGCGTCTTGCCATTCCGACACTTCAGCTTTCTTGTACCTTACTGAGCCTCGCCCTGTCCGGTACATCTGGTTCACGCTCGGCGGCAACCCCTCTAACTCCAACGATAATAATTTGTGCATTCTTGTTTTTTCCTTGATGTTATTAGCACTCATTATACATAACTACTGCTGTATATGTCATGTATAAACATAAAAATACTCTTTATTAATTCTTTAGCGCAGAGATACGGTTATTCTTGCGCTAAAGAGATATAAATATAGATATTATCTATATATTTATTAGCGCAGAGTGTGCGCCAATAACTGCGCTAAAGCGCGCTAATTAGTGTTCATCGAATTGGCGCAGTTATTAGCGCAGATTTTTTCTTGTGTTGCGCTAAAGAAAACCTAGTCAACAACTAATTGGAGCAGTTTATTAGCGCAGGTATCGGGGCATATGCGCTAATAAAATTTTTGCTTGCGCTAAAGAATTTTTCAGGCATAAAAAAAGCCCAGATGTTAAACATCTGAGCTATATTTCGCGAAAGAGTACTCGCTAAATTTTGTTGCCCCTCTTTTTTGGAGTTTTCCAGTTTTGATGAACTCGGTGAGTATTCGCTTGAGTTGGTGTTCTGTTACATTACCGTCAATTTCGGAGATGATGATTTGAGAGCGTGAAAACCATTCACCTGGAGCAAAATTTTGTCGCAGGTAATTCCACACAGCAATCTTTGAGTTGTTCACTGACGCTGGGGCTAGGTCAGTTTGCACGACTGTCCCGCCGTAGAAGCCTTCCTTCAGAGTGTATGTGAAGGGCATGAAAGAACTGAACCATGACTTGAGAGGTCTTACAAGCAGGAGCTTCTCATCTTCTTTCATAGGCTCAATGCCAACAATAAGACCGACTAACCTGTTCATGATACTGGAGCCAATGACATCATCTTGATTGAGAGATAAGGAGCGTTCTTTAGCGAGCCTCTTTCGTGAATGATGTACAGGAACGATGGCGATATTTTTGTCCCTTGCAAGTGTTGCCAGCTTCTTGATGATAGGCTTCATTTCGGTGGCTTTATTCTCGTCCCTCTCATGGAAAGAAGAGAAAGTGTCAATGAACAGTATATCGGGGTTGCACATGTCAACAGCGCGGAGAATATTCTGCCATCCTTCAGAATCATCGAGCATGACGGGAATATTTTTAGTTTCCGCTTCGTATTGGTCAAGAACTTTAACATTCTCAGGATTAATAGGCCACTTCATAGACGCGCCTCTTCTTGTGAGAAGTTCATAACCAGCTTCGCCCGCAAGAATAAGGCAAGTTCTCTGGGGTTCATCTTCAGCGAAGCCGTCAAAGACAGAGCCGCCAATGCTAAGGTCAGACACGAACTTCTGCATGAATATAGTTTTGCCCGTACCAGGAGGAGCTATGAGCATACTGACGAACTTACGAGGGAACAAACCGCCGATGAACTCTTGAGGGGGGAGCTGTAAATTTGGGTCAAGATTATGTATGACGTAAGACAGCGATTTACGGGTATTATATTCGCGTTTTTCTGGTTCAGTCATACAGCCCCATCTGATTTTATCTTTCAGTAAATCGGATGTGTAGTCATCGCCGTGAAGTAGAGCAAAATCGTCCCAATCCGAGCCGTCTTCATCGTTTTTGAAAGATGGAGCGATGACATCGACAGCCAGTCCCATCTTGACGAGTTCTTGAGCGTGTGAAATACCTGGATTGAAGCCGCGTTTAGCTTCAGTAGCCCAATCATTGTCAGCCATGACGATAATTTTGCACTTGAAGTATTTGCTCTTTATGGCTTGTGCAATAGCTTTTAGGGAGTAGCAAGATAGTCCTGCGACACAGGGTTTGCCTGTGAGTTCGTAAAGTTTAGCCATAGTAGCAAAGCCTTCGCCGAGCAAAATAACGCCCTCAAAATCGCTTGTATTAAGAGTATCGAGACCAATGCTCCAAAAGAGGCCATCAAGAGAGGTATCTTGCTGAAAGCGTTTAGAGCCGTCAGGGTTAATCCACTGTATAGATTTGACGATGCCGTTGATGTTTCGCAGTGGAACAGCGAGTTTGTTCTCGGAATTAATACGAATGCCGTAAGGGAAGACCTGCTTATTCTTGAGATACAAGTGGTCTTCTGGAGCTTCTTTGAGTGTTTCCCAAAGTATACGAGAAAGTTCAGCGGCCTGTATCTGCTTTTTTCTGAGTTTCTCATCTTTTATTTTGCGTTCAGCATCAGATTTTTTGCGGAACTCGTCACTTGAGAAAGTTTGGTAGAGCCTGAATTAAGGAAACAAGGGCAACTATATGCGCAGAAAGTTCACGTTGCTATATATTTTTCTATATCCCTATAAGAGTTGATAAAGGCAGTGCGAGAAAAAATTTCCCAGCCGCAAAGACAGGGGGAAGATGATACGTTAGGAAAATTATAGAGTAGTTTCCTTCATCTGGAGGTATGCGTGAATAATTTTCTGGTATTGCTCATTGTCCATAGCTTCCCTGATGAGAGCAAGAAACATAGAATTGTGATTAAGGTCTTTGACCTTAGCGAGAATTTTGACATTCTCCAGTTCGTCCTTGTTAGGGTAGATAGTAACCTGCTGTCTTTCCTTCGATGGCATTGACTCGGTGGGCTTCTGCTTTCGAGAGATGAAACGGGAGACATCAGAATCGGACGCAAAATCTCTTTTCTTAGCCATGAAGATGACCTCCTAAAAATTCGTCAATGAAATGGCCGTAATCAAGAGCGGCATTTGTAGTAGGGTAGTCGAAGATACACTTTCGGTCAGACTGGCATACGCTGATAGTATTGCACCTGCGAATAACAGTATTGTAGACCTTAGTGTTCATGACGAGAGCGATTTTTGAGAGCTGTTCCTTCAAGTGTTGTCCGATGATAGTTCTGGGATTGAAGATGGTGATGAGAATGCCGTCAACAATGAGAGCCGGATTCATGAACTGGAGAACATCATCGAGAGTAGCGGAAAGATCCATGAGGCCATCGAGAGCGAAAGTCTCAGCAGAAGAACAGAAGATGATTTTGTTGCTAGCGATGAGAGAATTAGCAACGGCAAGGTTGAGAGCGGGAGGATTATCAATGATGCAGAAGTCATAAGCCGAGTGAAGTTGAGCGAGAGCCTTTTTGAGCAGAAACTCACGTCCCGAAATGCTCCTGCTTTCTTCCTGTGCGATGCTGGACATCACGATCAATAGAAACTCACCTTTGGAGTCCAGTGTCCAGATGTTCTCTTTTTCAAATACCTCCAAACGTCCCGGTTACAACCTCGATGTTTTTCGTCGTAGGATCATAGAGAGAGCAGTTCACGCCAGATGGCTTCGATCTCATCCGGTAATAGAAGCTGCTCCTGTTACAGGTTTCTGAAAATCCATTTTGCAAGCCGGTATTCGACTTCCTTATGTGCGTTTTTGAGCATACGCACCTACCTCCTTTTCCATTTGGTAGGTCTAAGAATCGCTCTAAACTCCACACACAGCAAGCAAGTTTTGAACCCTTATCGTTGAATTGTAAGACCACACAAAAGTGTGGCAGTATGTCGGAAAAATGGCGTAAATACTGGCAAATGAAAGCTGGAATAACTCTTGTTATAACATTTGCCACTATTTTCGGTGCATATTATCATACGATATCGGAACATAAAAAGTCGTGGCTGGATTCATTCCAAACAGAATGCCCCAATCTGAGTCGTGATGTAGAGAAGTGCGGAAAAGATTCCTGTCGTAACAAGATACTTCACAGTTATCTTCTGATCGACCAATCCTGTCCTTCGCTTTGAACCTTAACCATCCGTGCAAACAAGCCGTTAAGCTCCATAAGTTCGGAAGGCTTGCCACTCTTTTGAACTTTGCCGTCAGCAAGAACCACAATCTTGTCTGCACCGGAGACCGTCCGCATTCTGTGTGCAATGACAATCACCGTCTTGTTTTTTATCAGTCGTGACAGGGCGGTTTGGATCGCCGTCTCATTTTCGACATCAAGACTGGCGGAGGCCTCATCCAGCAAAATAATAGGGGAATCTTTTAGAAAAGCCCTTGCGATGGATATACGCTGACGCTCCCCTCCAGAAAGTTCGCTGCCATTCTCTCCGATTACTGTATCATAGCCTTTCGGAAGCCTCTGCACAAAATCGTCGCAGTTAGCGAGCTTCGCCGTAGCTAGAATTTCTTCATCTGTCGCATCTTTTTTTCCTATTCGTATGTTTTCCTTAATTGTGTTGTTAAACAATGTTACATCCTGAAACACAATAGAGTACACAGAAAGGAGAGTTTCGGGATCGATCTCAGATATATCAATGCCCCCAACTGTGATCTTACCTTTGTCAACATCCCAAAACCTCGCTACCAATCTTGAAATAGTAGTTTTTCCTACGCCGGATGTTCCAACAAGAGCTGTGACCTCTCCCTGATTTGCTGAAAAAGAAACATCCGAAAGCACTTTTTTCCCATCTTCATAGGAGAAAGCGACATTGTGGAACGCAATATCGTAACCATCGGGCGTGAAATCGCTTTTCCCTGTTTGTTCCGGATAATCAGTTATCTTATTCATACGATCAACGTTTACCTGCAAGGCGTTCAACGCCCCAAGATTTATAAGCGTACCTGACATCGGTTCATAAAGTCTTGAAACAACAAGAAGGAATGAGAAGAATTCCATCAGACCTATTTCCCCGCTTTTCAACAGGAAGCTTCCGCAAAGTGCCACTGTACCAATGCCAAGCTTCAGGACAAGCTGTGCAGAAACAACGAACAGTGCCACCCCAAGTTCTGCCCCGATTGCACGTTTCTCCACAATATCTATCTTTTGATCCAACTCATGCAGATAATCAGTCTCAAAGTTATAACTTTTCAAATCACGGTTCGTCTCAATAAATTCCTGTACGCTTTCATACAAAGAAACCTTTGCTAAAGATTGATTCCTTGCAAAGATATGCTGAACTTTTTTTGATATCAGCACTATAGTAAGGGCAACCGGTATTACCCATACAGCAGCCAGTGCCATTTTCCATTGAAAGAAAAACAAGCCAACACAAATGACTATAGTAGAGATCATGGCACCGTAGTATTGTGGTATTTGATGTGATCCTGCGTGTTCGAGCATCTCACTGTCCGACATAATGGTCATTGTCAAATCTGCAAGATCTCTTTTCCCAAAAAAGGAAAGCGGAAGTTTTCGTAGCTTTTCTGCAAGGGACACTCTGCGTTTTCCTGATTCAATATATGTAGAAAAATAAGAAGAATTATACTTCCTAAAGTTAGTAACATATATGAGTACCAGGCATATCACGACACCAATAATGTAGAAAACAATCCTGCAGGATGATATATTTTTATCAAGATAGTCGCTGGTAAAAAAGTAAAGCAGGCTTACAGGAAACATTAAGGACAAATTCGAACAGGCTGCAGCGATTATCGCCTTTTTCATATCTCTTGCACCCTGCTCTGAAAGAGAGAATTTTTTCATAATAGTGCTTTTCATACCGCTTAACCTACCTTCCAATTAATAGAGCTTTGATACTCCATCCACATCTTGTGGTATAACCCATTGCTTTGTATAAGCTCGTCATGTTTTCCACATTCTTCAACCTGCCCGTTATTCAGGACGTAAATCATATCGGCATATCTTACGGTAAACAGTCGGTGAGCGATCATTATGACAGTCTTATCTTTTGCCAATTCCATAAATGCCTTCTGTATTTGGTTCTCACACTCCGGATCAGCAAATGCGCTTGCTTCATCCAAAATAACTATCCTGGCGTTTTTTAAGAAAGCTCTCACAATTGCAATCCTCTGTTGTTCTCCTCCAGAAAGATACGTTCCTTCACTGCCAAGCACTGTCGCTATGCCATCAGGGAAGCGTTCTATAATATCCATACACTGAGCCCTTTTTAATGCGTCCATCATCTCAGCTTCTGTTGCATCAGGTTTTGCTATACGGAGATTGTCAGCAATCGATCGCTTTAATAATTTACTGTCTTGGAATACATAAGAAATATAATCCATCAGACGCTCTTTCGGTATACCACGCACATCAGAATGCCCTATTTTTACACTGCCCTCCTGCGGATCAAAAAAGCGTGAAATGAGGCCCGCAACAGTCGTTTTTCCGCTTCCTGACGGTCCGACAAGAGCTACAATTTGATTGCTCTGAACAGACAATGACAGCCCATTAACAGCAGCTGGAGCATTTTCTTCATAGCGATAGGAGACATTCTCTAAAATCACTGAACCATCTGACAACTCGTTACAAGTATCTGTCTGCTCAAAAGGGGTAAGATTCATGATGCTGTCAATGCGCTCCATTGCATCATTGATTTTCATAGTATTCTCTGAAATAAACATCACTCTGTCCATCGCCGTGACAATCACAGGAGTGAAAATGACATAAAACAAAAAATTCAGAAGTATATCCTGCCTGTATCCACTATGATGCATCAGTAAGATTGCAAGCAGCAATATAAATGCAAACGCAGAATTTATCATAACGGTATACATCAGCATCAGCTGGCGGCATCTAACAGTATAGCGAATACAAAAATCGCTATATTCATCAATAGATTTTTTGAACCTCTTAAATGAGAAAACCGTTTGTCCGAAGGTTTTTACAATCGGAATGCCTCTAATATATTCCACAGCCTCATTAGACATATCGCTTAAAGCATTCTGGTAGTTTTTCATATCCTCCTGCATCCCGGGCCCCGCCATTTTCATCATAGCTCCAAACCCCAGGGCGACAGGTATAAGGCATACTATTCCAAATCTCCAATCATACAGAAACAAAAGAACGACCATTCCAATTGGTGTCACTACTGCCGTTGCCATATCCGGGAGATTATGGGCAAGAAGCGTTTCCGCGGCTCCTGCCGTTTCCGTAACAATTCTGCGTACCTTGCCGGAACCCATTTCGTCCGCAAACCCTATAGGAAGCCTTGCAATATGGGACAGTAAATCTCTCTTTATGTTGCTGGCCACTCGAAAGGCGGACATATGGGAATACATCAAGGCACTTATGTAAATCAACCACGATATAACCGCAAAGAAAACAGCCATCCAGCCATTATGGATAATGCTTGTCGCATTCTCAAATTCAGGATAGACATCAATAATCTCCTTGAAAATCCTCCATAAATACACAAATGGAAGAAGCCCTAAGCATGCACTAACAGCCGATAACACCAAGGACAGGTATGTAAGTCCCGCCCTTCCGCCCGCATATGTCATCAAACGTGGAAATGCGGAGGTTTTGCTTTTATTTTTCATATGACACATCCTTTCCGGTCAGAATATCCCGACCGCAATATTTCACAAGCTAAAATATCAAATTCCTTTCATTGACATAGAATCAGGTAACCGAATTCCCATTGTATATACAAAGCCAGCAGTGTAAAAATCATATAACTGTATTACATACTTGCGGGCACTCTCGATAGGAATATCGTGAATGATCAGTTCAAATAACCCCGCAAATCTGCCGCTTATAATGATATGCAATAGTTTCACTGGGATTTTTTCATATTGCTTTTCTTCGGTTTGAATGCTGTTCATGAATTTTTCAGTAGAAGCAATCTCCCTTTCTGTCAGTTCATGGAGCATATTCTCGTATTTTGTTCCTGCACTGCCGTTTATCAGAATGAGAAAAACTCGCTTATGTTCATACATATATTCCAGCATTTCAGCAAAGCATTTTCTCCCACCCTCATCCATATGTAGCATCTGTTCAGAAGGATTTAGTTTTGCAAAGTCACTTGCAACGGCATCATGCATAGAGAGTAAATGCAAATAATGTTCGCCAACTATCGAATCGAACAGATCTTCTTTATTTTTATAATGCCAGTAAAATGATCCTGTGGTCACACCTGCCAATTTAGCAATATTTCTAAGCGAGGCATTTTGAAAGCCTTTCTCCAAAAATTCTTCCTCAGCTGCTTTGTGTATCCGATCTTTTGTCACTTGATCGTCCGTATTCATTAATAGCGCCTCCTCTATAACGCTGTTATGGTATAATCTATAACTGTGTTATGGAAAAGTCAATACACCTATCAAAAAAATCAGCATTCTGCACAGCCCGCCCTCGTTTACCGATTTGATTTTGTGCGTTATAACCTTTTTATTTTGACTGCGAAGCGGGTTCAAACGCTTCTTGCATCCGCTCCGCCATATCTTGGCAAAAAAAGTAAGGCTTTCGGCAGACCGTCCAAATCCGCTGAAAGCCTTTACTTTAGGCACTTTTCTACACTTCCGTGTGCAGGACCGTGTGCAGGACATTGTATCAATCTTTGGTTATACATATTGGCGTAGATGCCCGCGAACTCCCGCTTATTGAGAGCGACATCAAGAGAGCTGAGACGTTTGTCTGCGCCGATGAGGTGATATAAAGGAAGTTCCTGAATGGTCTCATTGATGTTCTCTTTGCCAGTGAGGATGTCGAAAGAGCCAACAACGTTGTCCTCGCCACCACTAGCTTTAGAGAAGTTAGCCTGAGCATCGCAGTCAATAGCGAGGACATGAAAATTACGTTTTGACAGGTCGCTGGCGAGAGCGAGAGCAGTAGTAGTTTTAGCGACCCCGCCCTTCTTATTGACGATACTAATGATTTGCATGAAGCAGTCTCCTTTCATGTGATAACTTAATACGTTATAACATTTTCATAAGATTTAATGTTAAAAGTTAAAATGTTAATAATAACGATAGAGATATAGATGAAGGAATGACGGTAGTATGTGTGAAGACTAATATTGAGCGAGCCTGTTGCAGTAATAAAAAAGGAAGGGGACATTGAAAAGACTTTACGATTTCAAGCAGTGAAGAATCTGAATTCTAGCTCAAGTCCCCTGTAGGAGCGACAGCCTTTGACTTTAAGTGCGATTATAAAGAGCTTATTTCGTCGAAGGATAAGTTAGTGAAGGTATGAATGTCATTATCGCTCATGCCCGCATGGCGTAAGCGTCTGGCGGTTTCAAAGTTAGCTTCACGCCTGCCGCGTTCAATTCCGCGTTCTTCCCCAATAGTGATTCCTTCATTAAGTCCTTCGCTATGCCCTTTGTCGTGGAAGTATTTTTCGACAAAAGTTAATTGAGCCATAGTATCATCTCCTTGAAAATCATGAATGTCATGAATGAATTTTTGCTGTAGAGCTTGGTCTTTTAGGTTGACAGCGCGGACGATGAAATTGAAGATGTCTTTGCGTTCTTCCTTGCCCCAACCTTTAGAAGCGAGTAGGCGAGTGAGTTTCAACAAGTAAGAGAATTTCTTTTCTTCCTTGCTTTTTCCGCTGAGGCCGATAGTCTTTTTAGTGGCGTAGAAAATGAGGTCGAAGGGATTATCGGAGTTAAGGAGATTATCATCATCGAGAGCGTAGACCTCGAAGCAGTTATACTTGTAAGAAATACTAGAACCATAATGCTCAAGGTGATAAGCCCCAATGATTTCATCTTTAGGACGGCGTTTAGTGAGAATAGCGAGCCCAACGGGCATTTTTCTGTGATGAGCGAAGATGAGACAGCAGTAGAGCATCATGCGGAAGGAAATATCCTCGCCGCCGCTGCCTTGAACCTCAATATGTAGCAAAATCCATTCAGATCTGCCGTCTTTGAGGAAAATTTTAATGAGTTCATCAACAAAGAGAGGAGAATTATGCTCACCAG
The DNA here is from genome assembly GCA_937892105.1 of uncultured Fretibacterium sp. The sequence continues at coordinate 9,793 of CALAUZ010000053.1, forward strand.
CAACAGGACGTTGAATAGAATCGCGAAGTTCTTTAGAGAGGAACTCCGGCTCCCGAGAAAAATCCACGTCCTGATAAAGAGCGGGTAAAGTGCGTTGAATGAGCTGAGGAAGGAAACGTTTAATAGCGTCCTTCCATAAGCCGTCGAAATCAGCGCGCTCAGAAGCAGTAGAAATGTTGTCAGAAAAATTGTTATCCATGTAAGAATCCTCGACAAAAAATAATGATGTAATTATACATGTAGATGTGTCGGAGACAGAGAAAATTAAGGGAGAGAATTTTGGTCGCAAAAAGAGTTAATGAAATAAGCGAGGCGATAAGAAAAATCCTTTTGAGAAATGTTGAGAGCTTTGCAAATATGTTTAATGGTATGAAATTGAGGCCATTGATTGCCGTTTTCAATGCTGATCCATTTTTTGAGGGACAAGCCAGAGAGTTGAGCAGCTTGTAGTTGAGATAAGCCCTTCTCTAAGCGAAACTGTAAAATGACGTTAGCGAACATGTTTTTAACGTTGTTACTGGAGTCATCATAGTTGTACATAAAGCCACCTCCTAACGAGAAAAGAGATGAAGATATTATATTATTAAGGAGAGTAAATATCTACGAAAAGTAGATAAGTATTAGGTATAGAGAGGGTCATGCCAGTTAGGAGAGTAAATAGTGGCAGGTCTAGCCCAAGAGCGTTGAAATCTGCGCCAATCGCGAGAGGTATAGTCTTTGAAATCCCTGTAGAGCATGGCCATAGGACAGAAACCGAGAGCCTTGACGGTCTCCAGTCGTTTAGTGGCGAAGTCGAAGGAATCGCCGGGATAACCGATGAGGACGTAACAGCGTAAAAGATTTCTGTTGCCGTACCCCGCATCCCTGAATAGCATTGCGGCATGTTCGAGAGGTGGCAGGTCATCAGGAGTGTCGTAAGCGAAGAAAATCTGCTTAG
>CALAUZ010000054.1 GCA_937892105.1 uncultured Fretibacterium sp.
CTCTCCGCTACGCTCGCTATAAGGCGCAAAGCTCATATACGTATGACGGCGTTCGACAAGTATCTGCCTGATGGTCTGGTGAAAGTTCTTGACCTTCTGGCAGATATCGCGGTGTTTGCTCTGGGGATAATCATGCTGGTTTACGGAATTAAAGTATGCCAGTCGCCACTCGCACGTTTCGGGAAATACGAGAGTATTCCGACATTGAGCAGGTTCTGGATGTACCTTCCAATTCCTGTCGCAGGAGGCAGTATGGCTATATTCGAGCTTGAACAGATATTCCAGAGGCTTGAAGCTATATTCGTTCCCGAAGAGTAACATCGCGTAAAGGTATAACATGAGAAAGTTATGCGGACGGCTCATTGTCCTGCTGGTTATCGCAGTTGCCGCGCTAATATGGCAGGAAGCGTCAAGAACAGCTATATCCTTGACAATAGCGGCACTTATTACCGTTACAGCTGTTTTTCTGCTCTATAAGACACCTGACGAGGAAATACTCGACGCTGCGGGTAGACTTGACGTTTCCATTGAGTACATCATGGAACTCGTAAGCAATGGAGCAAACCTGAAAGCACGCAACAAAGACGGTCATACCCCGCTAATACGAGCCGCCTCAAGAAGCAAGTCAATCGAGATTGTCAGCTTCCTCATCGACTCAGGCTCAGACATTGAGGCACGGGACAATGACGGCAATACACCGCTCATAAGCGCGGCCATGCTCAATCGTGAACCTGCAATACTCAACGTTCTCGTAAAGTCTGGTGCAGATGTCAACGCCCAAAACGATAATGGCAATACAGCACTTATGATGGCTTCAATGTTCAACCCTAAAGCCGAAATCGTCAGAATACTCATCGAAAACGGCGCAAACGTAAAACTAAAGAACCTTGACGGCCTAACTGCACTTCACAGAGCTTCAAAACCTGAGTACATCTCCATGCTGGCCGCGTCAGGAGCAGACATTAACGCTAAGGACATTAAGGGACATACTCCTGTTATGAGCGCAGCATTTGATGGCCACAGGGAAATTCTCATGGCAATTCTGAACTCTGGGGCAAATGTGAACGCTCAGGACAGAAAGGGGAAAACTGCTCTCATGTATGCGGCTGAGAAATCACTTCCTGAAAATGTAAAGCTTCTTCTCTCGCATGGAGCTGATAAATCTTTAATTAACATTGACGGCAGGAAAGCTATAGACTATGCACACAATGAAACAATCAGGAAACTTTTAGCCTGAAGAAAGGATTGATTAATCACTATGAGCCCTGAAGATATTTCAACATTGATACTTTTAGGTACATTTTTCGCAATGATACTTCTGCGCTTCCCCATTGCCTACGCTGTTGGGCTTTCAACCGTATTCTGCCTCCTATCACAGGGCCAGGCACTCGTTACCCTGCCTCAACAGATGGTCAAGGGTATATGGTCGTTCTCACTGATGGCAGTACCGTTCTTCATCACGATGGGCGTTCTGATGGGGTCAGGAGGTATTTCGGACAAGCTGATTGCGCTGGCTAACTCCCTCGTCGGCTGGATGAGGGGAGGCCTTGCGATGGTCAACATTGTAGCCTCGTACTTCTTCGGAGGGATATCCGGCTCTGCTTCTGCCGACACTGCGTCGCTTGGGTCAATATTAATCCCAATGATGGTGGATCAGGGTTATGACGCTGACTTCTCAACCGCCGTAACCATAACATCATCATGCGAGGGACTGTTAGTTCCGCCAAGCCATAACATGGTGATTTACGCTACGACTGCAAGCGGTATATCTGTCGGCGCACTGTTCATGGCCGGATACATTCCAGGTGCAATACTGGCTCTCTCACTCATGATAGGGTCGTACATAATCTCCGTGAAACGCAATTACCCTCGCGGAAAACCTTTCAGCCTTGCGTTTTTTCTGAAAGAACTTCTGCGTTCATTCTGGGCATTGGCAGCGGTATTAATCGTTGTTGTCGGAGTTGTCGGCGGAGTGTTCACGGCTACGGAGTCGGCGGCTATCGCTGTGGTGTATTCACTGCTGGTGTCGGTGTTCGTGTACAAGGGGCTGACATGGAAAGGCGTATGGAAAGCTCTCGACTCGTGCGTTGAGACCCTCGCAATCGTGTTAATCCTCATTGCAACGTCTGCCGCATTCGGTTACTGCCTTACGACGCTTCATGTTCCAGCAAAGGCCGCTAACCTCATAAAGTCCGTGTCCGATAACCCCATAGCAATAGCGTTAATGCTCAATGCAATATTGCTCATACTCGGCTGTATCATGGATATGGCACCGATTATCCTCATTGCTACGCCTATACTGCTTCCTGTCGCACAGTCCATAGGGATAAGCCCGATACAGTTCGGCGTAATGGTAATCCTGAACTGCGGGATAGGCCTGCTCACTCCTCCGGTCGGGTCAGTATTGTTCATTGGCTCTGCTGTGGCGAAACTGCCGATGGAGAAGGTTGTTAAGGCTACACTGCCGTTCTATCTGTGCATGTTAATCACGCTGCTGCTTTTGACGTTCGTTCCGGCGATTAGTTTGTGTCTTCCGGCGTTCTTTGGGTACTCGGTGTAGTATGTTCTATGGCAGGGTTTCTCTTAGCGGGGGAGGCTCTGCCTGTTTTCTCGGCTTTGCATGATATAATCCCCCTTATAATCCTTCATCGGGAGGCGGTTTTCCCGCTATGTCTTTACGCAGGTGGCTTTTCTCCGGGATTCAAGTAATCCTTGACTTATCTATATGCAATTTCTGTCTGTCTCTTACGGGAATAGGCTTAACTCTTGAGGTTCGAGTTTTTTTATGCGGCAGCATAGCAGTACTATTTTTGTTTAACTCAATGTACGGCTTCCATAACTGGACATTTGATGATGAAATAAAACAATGTATACGCTCTGTTGTATATGCATTGCTGGTCAGTACACTGTTTTTATACTCAGAGGCAGAGAAATTCCCTATATTTGCCGTGATAATGTCTTTTGCTATGTTTATACTATTCTGCCTGACGGCAAGATATATCTTTAGGCGGTTGCTGTTCTCTATGGGACTTCTATATGTACCCGTGATTATTATTGGTGCCGGCATTGCTGGTGAACTTTTAGCCCAAAAAATAACGTCTTCCAAATTCATTGCTCGAAAAATACTTGGCTTCCTCGATGATGACGAGTTGAAACAGGGTGATACTGTCTATGGCATTCCTGTTATCGGCAGAACATCAGACTTTGAGCGGTTACAGAGAGATTTTCAAGCAGATGAAGCAGTCATAGCCATTCCAACAGCTTCAAGGGAAGAACTTGCCGAAATATTGAATAAGGTTGAGGAACTTACCGGCAAGGTTCTTTACGTTCCGGATATGTACATGCTTACAACAATGACGGCTGGCATAAGGAGCATTGATGGACTGCCCATAATATCTTCATCACAGGGACTTCTTAATCCTGCCAACAGGCTCATAAAATCCATCGTAGATTATATTGGCGGACTTGCAGCCGTTACGATTGCCTCGCCGCTGATGATATATATTGCCTGGAAGATAAAGAATTGTGATGGCGGAAAAATATTCTTCAAACACGAAAGAGTAGGACAAGGGTTAAAGCCGTTTAAGGTGTACAAGTTTCGGACTATGGTAGAGAATGCAGAGGAGATACTGCGCGAAATGCTGAAAGATGAAAAGTTAAAACGTGAATTTGAGGAGGCTTTCAAGTTCAAGGACGACAAGAGAATTACTCCAATCGGAAAATTTCTGCGGCGAACCAGCCTTGATGAACTTCCACAGCTGTTTAACGTGCTTCGAGGAGAGATGAGCCTTGTCGGCCCGCGCCCTATCGTTCAGAGGGAAGTCGAGCTGTATTACGGTTACAGGACAGCTTTGCAGATATTCCACATAAAGCCTGGAATGACTGGGTATTGGCAGGTTTCTGGACGCAATG
>CALAUZ010000055.1 GCA_937892105.1 uncultured Fretibacterium sp.
CCGGTTCTCAAGGCATTAAAATCAGAAATCAAAGCCTATCTCGATTGGGCACAGCCGAAACTTGACGCTGGAACTCCAGAAAATCAGCTTACTTTGTTCTCGACTCTTAATCTTCATATTTTCCAGACTTATTACGGCGGTTTAAGACAGAGTGCAGACAAATCTCAGTGGATTTACGGCGATGTCGCTCTCGTTAAACAGTTCATCGAAGGAGCTCAGGGACTCAAAGAATGGCTCGAAGCAATGGGCGCGACTTTCCGTGAAGACACTCAGCCGACGTTAATCGGTGCTTTATGGTATCGCGAAAACGAATTTATCGGAGCTAACGTTGACACCAACGGCGACGGCACTGCTGAAAATTATCCCGGACGCTGGGGAACTTATTTCAAAGCTCCAGTAACTTCGTTCTTAAAAGCAAACAAAGAAAATAATATTATGCTCAGGACTTCAGTCAGCGAGTTAATAAAAGACGACGGCAGAGTCGTGGGCGTTAAGGCAAAACGTTATGACGGCACTGAAATCACGGCTTACGCTTCAAAGGGCGTAATTCTCGCGACGGGCGGTTATGCCGCGAACATCAAAAAAGTTCTCGAAGAAAACGTTTACTGGTCGAACGAATATTTATCGCTTTCAACAAAGACTACGAACCGTTCATCTTTGCAGGGCGATGGAATCACGATGGCTCAGGTTGCCGGTGCTGATGTTACGGGAATGGGCTTCACTCAGTTAATGCCGATTTCATGGATCGATAACGGAAATTTAGCTTTCGGCGGCGGAAATTATGCCTGCTGGATTAACCCGAATAACGGACACAGGTTTGTTGACGAGGGGTCAGAACGTGATGTTTTGTCGCTTGCAGAGTTCAAGAACGGAATGGATTACAAGGGCAGCAAGGGAGTATTCCTTGAGTTCTATAACGTTGAACAGAAGATGCCGGCACCTACTCAGCTTCCTGAGACCGGCGATTATCCCGGACGTTACTACAGGCGCAAGATTTCGGAACTTGCCCCGCTCTTCCAGGAACTTGGAGTTAAGGCAGACCCGAAAGTTGTTGAGGAGACAATCAGGGCATACGACAAGGCAGTAATGACTGGCAGCGATTTCCCTGATGTCGGCAAGGCTATAGCGTCCCGTACAGTCGGTAACGTTCAGAGGAACCCTGACGGAAGCTACAACCTTGACACCTACGATCTCGACAACACCATAATGACGATAAGGCTTATGGCACCCAGCACACATCACACAATGGGCGGCATTAAGGTTGATGAGGGAAGGCACGTTCTCACAGGGACAGGCAGGATAATTCCGGGACTTTACGCTGCTGGCGAGGTTACGGGAGGTATTCACGGCGGTAACAGGCTTGGCGGCAATGCGATAACGGAAATATTTGTGTCGGGAAGAATTGCTGCTCAGACACTTAATGCTGAGAACAAGTAATATTTGTAGTTGCTGAAGCGGTCTAAAGTTTTGAGGCCGCTTTTTTCATGCCTGTTTAGTGTAAAATATTCTGCAAAATTTGTTCCATGAAAGGAAATGAAACATTTTGAGCTTAGTGCTGTTCAACGACTTGACCCGAAAAAAGGAAACTTTCACCCCGATAGAGCCGGGAAAAGTCAGGTTCTACTCATGCGGCCCTACAGTATATGACTTCTTTCACATAGGCAACGCAAGACCATTCATCGTGTTTGACGTGCTTAGACGCTGGCTTGAACACGAAGGTTACACGGTAAAATTCGTGCAGAACTTCACGGATATTGACGACAAAATGATACACCGCGCCCACAGAGAAGGAATTACAGTATCGGAACTCGCTGAAAAATTCATAGCTGAATACAACAAGGACGCTGACGCATTGGGCATACACAGACCCTATGCAGCTCCGCGCGCAACAGAGCATATTCCCGAAATCATAGCCACGATTGAACGCATAATCGCTAACGGCCATGCATACGTTTCAGAAGGTGATGTCTATTTCGACATAAGGAGCTGGCCCAAATATGGCAGCCTTTGCAAACAGAACCTCGAAGACATGGAAGCAGGTGCAAGGGTTGAACCAGGCGAAAAGAAGCGCGACCCTCTGGACTTTGCCTTATGGAAAGCGGAAAAGCCCGGCGAACCTTCATGGGAAAGTCCGTGGGGTAAAGGCAGACCCGGCTGGCACATAGAATGCTCGGCCATGTCGTCAAAATATCTCGGCGAGAACATCGACATACATTCGGGAGGTGTTGACCTCATGTTCCCTCACCATGAGAACGAGGCAGCACAGAGCGAGGCGGCTTCAGGTTCAGGAAAACCTTTCGTGAACTACTGGCTTCACAACGGCTTCCTGTTAATCGACAGCGAGAAGATGGCAAAATCTCTTGGGAATTTCGTTACGGCAAGGGACGCTCTGAAACAATACCCTCCGTTAGCAATAAGATTTTTCATGTTGAGCGCACACTACAGAAGCCCCATCAATTTCAGCCGTGAATCCCTCGAACAGTCGGCAGCAGGAGTTGAACGCCTCAGGAATTGCCGAAGTGATTTGGACTTTGCCGCAAAGACACGCAGAAATGACGGTTCAGACTTTGACGTTGCAAAATACAGGTCAGAGCTTGAGGAGCTTCACACGAAATTCGCGGACGCAATGAATGATGACTTCAACACTGCCGCCGCAATGGGAATATTATTCGATGTCGTATATGCCATAAACACCAGCCTGAAAGAAAATGCTACATTGCCCGGAGATTTCTTCACGCTCTCAAAGGAAGCACTGAATGAGTATGACAATATTTTGGGAGTAATCGGCAAAGATGACGCAGAAAGTGGGAATGACAGCGAGGCAGCAGAGATTGAAGGTCTTATTCAGGAGCGTGCAGAAGCGAGAAAGGCAAAGAATTTTGCGCGTTCTGATGAGATAAGGGATTTTCTCAAATCACGGGGAATTGTCCTTGAAGACACCCCGCAAGGTACGAAATGGAAGAGGGAACTGGGTTAAGAGATGTTGAAATTATTATTTGTGCGAAGGTTTATGCCCTTGTTCATTACGCAATTTCTAGGGGCATTCAACGATAACTTTTTCAAGAGCGCGTTAATGATGTTGATAACATACAGGCTTGGTGATGCGGCAGGGGTTGACTCACGAATACTCGTAAATGCCGCAGCAGGGGTATTCATACTTCCGTTCTTTGTATTTGCACCTACAGCCTCAGATTTGGCCGACAAATACGATCGTTCGGACTTAATGCGCTGGGTAAAGTTTGCAGAAATTGTTGTGATGTCTGGGGCAGCATTGGGCTTCTGGCTCGGAAATGTCTGGCTCTTGATGGCCGTATTGTTCCTGATGGGTGCGCAGTCAGCGTTCTTTTCGCCGGCAAAATACAGCATACTCCCTCAACACCTGAAGGAGGACGAACTTATTGCAGGCAACGGACTAATCCAGATGGGAACATACCTTGCAATTCTCACTGGAACGATAGCGGGCGGATTGATGATTTTGCGCGAGAACGGAATATATTGGGTAGGAGGTCTTGCGGTAACGATTGCGGCATTAGGCTGGCTTTTCTCAATGTTCATTCCGCCAACAAAACCCATTGATCCATCACGCGAAGTGTCATTCAGAATTGTAAAACGTACAAAGGAAATGTTCAGCGAAGTCTACCCAATGCGGAAAGTTTTTGGCTCAATGATGGCGATTTCGTGGTTCTGGCTTGTCGGGTCAGTGTTTCTGGCACAGTTCCCGACGTATTCACGGCTAATTCTTGGGACTGATGAGAGTGTTGCGACGGCATTTCTTGCGATATTCTCGTGCGGAATAGGGATAGGCTCAATGTTCTGCGACACTATACTGAAGGGCAAAGTTACGGCAAAATACGTTCCTGCTGCTGCCTACGGTATAGCGATTGCGAGTGTGTTATTGTGGTACGTCAGCAACAGGCCGCCAGTTCCGGAAGGTACCCCGATTATTGGAGCGTGGGAGTTCTTCAGCCGTCCAGAAAACTTCATGATTACGGCGTGCCTTTTCGTGATAGCGTTCTGCGGCGGACTGTACATTGTTCCGCTGTATGCTGTAATGCAGACTGAGGCGGGCGAAAAGGTATCGGGTGTTATTGCCTGCTCGAACATCACAGACTCAATCTTCATGGCTGTTGCGGCTGTTATGGCGAGTGTGTTGATTTCGTGGGGGATAAGCATTCCGCAGTTGTTCCTGACGATGGGGCCGACTACGTTTATTGTAGGGCTTCTTGTGGGACTGATATAGAGTGTAAGATATGCCCTGTCTTTTTGCAATGGCAGGTCATAATAAACTCATAACCCATAACGAACGTAGACTTCATCATATGCGTGCATTAAACCTGATGTAAGACTGTAAAATTATGTTATCTCACGAACTGGAGGGATAATTTTTGCCTTATACGATAAAAGACATGTCAGAACTTACCGGACTTCCGGCCTCAACACTGAGATATTACGACAAGCAGGGACTTCTGCCAAACCTGAAACGCGACGGCAATAATATTCGCATTTTCACGGACGAGGATTACAGCCACTTGCGCCTGATTGACTGCCTGAAACGCTCCGGACTTTCGATTAAGGACATAAGGAAGTTCATAGACATGGCCGGAAAAGAAGGGGCATTAACGGGAAGACTTGAGATATTCAGAAAGAGAAGAGAGATACTCAAACAGGAACTTGAAAACTTGGAGGGAGTTCTTGACGTTATCGAGTATAAATGCTGGTACTACGAGAGAGCTTGCGAGGCTGGAACGGAAGACGTTGTGAAGGGTTTAACGCCTTCCGAAATTCCTGAACAGTACAGAAACGCAAAAAAACATCTTCATTTCACTAAACGCTAGTCTATAATCCTGGATCTTCCTTCATGAAGTTTCTTGGGGGAAGGTTCAGGCCCGTCAATATATCCCAGAAGTACAAAACATCTCGCCGTATAACCTTCAGGTATCTCCCACTGTTCCAGAAATTTCCTGCCTTCAGGATTGTCAAACGTCTCCTCTCCGCGTGCAATAATGCATGACGAAATTCCCAGTGATTTCGCCGCAATAATCATGTTCTCAGCACAGCAGAACGCGTCCGCAACACTGTACAGGAAGTTCTCAGGCCCGAAAATCACGCACACTGAAGGCGCACCGTAAAACCCGCTCTTTATTGCTGGGTCGTCAATAATGCTTGGCTGTTCTTCAGAAACATAGCTTCCTAGAAGTGCTGACCTGTCGAATTTCGCAATGTTCAGCTTCCCGATTTTCTCCGAAAGTTCAGCATTGTGTATACCAACTATCACGCTTCCCTGCCGTCCTCCCGCATTTGGTGCGCGAAGCCCAGCCTCAATAATTGTTTCGAGGTCTTCACGGCTTATCTGCTTATTCTGGTATTTCCTGACTGAATGCCTCGTTCTTATTGCTTCCATTACTTCCATAATTTATATCTCCTTCCAGCATTGCGGATCTTCAGCGTAAAAATCTCCGTATGTTCCTTTCGCAACAGCAGGGCAGCCGCGACAATAAGGCAGAAGTTCACACTTTGAGCATTTTGCAAAAGAGCCGTATTCCCTGTAACTCTCCATTTCGTTAAGCCATATGTCCGATAGTTTTTGCGTTAAAGCATTGCCGGCCTTGCTGTCCTTCACACGCCTGCAAGCATAGACATCGCCTGACGGAAGAATTGTAATATGTCCCTTTCCGCAATTACAGCCTGAGTATATCATGCCTTTCTCCGCGTCATCGGGTATCGTGAACCTTCCGGCCTCGTATTCGTAGAGCGTCCATAGATGGTCTTTGCGGTCAAAATATGTCCGGCAACCCTGAGCCTCGTACTCCCTGAATTTCACATCACATACGCCGAGAAACTTCCTGTATTCCTGCGGAGTTATCCCATTCTCAATCCCCGAACCTGTAGGGCAGTACCGCGCAAATGAATACACTTCCGCTTCATGTTGTACAACTTCATCAATAACGCCGGGAATTTCGTGAATGTTAATCCCTGAGACTGTTGACATTATTACGGAGCATATTCCTGCCTCGTTGATGGTTCTGATTTTCGCGAAGGTAGCGTCATATGAGCCTGGCTTCCTGAAATAGTCGTGAGTTTCCATGAGACCGTCGATTGAGAGCTGGTACTTCTCACAGCCAAGAGACTTCAAGCGTCTGCATGTCTCACCGTCAATGTGAAAAGGGTTGCCCAGTATTGAGAAGCCTATGCTGTTTGTGCTAAGGGTTTCGAGAAGTTCCCAGAAGCATGGGTGAAGTATCGGGTCTCCTCCCGTGATGTAGAAGTACGGAACGCGCTCGAACGTCCGGCAGAAATCGAGGCAGTTCGCGAAAATAGTATGTATTTCTTCACGGCTGACTGCTTTGGGAATATGAGTGTTGCTTCCTGAGTATATATAGCAGTGCCGGCATCTCTGGTCGCAATTATCGGTTATGTGCCATTGGAACGAAAAATATCGCATTAGGTCATAAATATACCCCGCCTGAATTGACGGGGCATTGTGTGTCATTGGATTACGCTACTTCTTCTCGCCGCCGCATGATGACGGTTTTGTCCCTCCGCAGGAAGATGGCTTCTCTCCTCCGCATGATGATGACTTGCTTCCCCAATCCGCTAAATCTTTAAGTGCCATTGTACTTTGCCTCCTGTTATTGTGATTTTGTGTAATGATACGGGGTTATTCGTTTTCGCGCAAGAACGCACAAAATTGTAACCAGTATGTGAAATTCTTGAAGGGCGTTATAATTCTCACATTATGATTAAACGTAAAGACCTCCCAGAATGTCCGGCAGCTACAGCTGTTGAACTTGTAGGCAGCAAATGGAAGCTGTTAATCCTCCGCAATCTCATGCAGAAGCCTCACAGGTTCAGCGAACTGAAGCGCGGTCTCTCAGGAATAAGCCACAAAGTACTGGCCTCATCGCTCCGTTCAATGGAAAATGACGGGATAATTACGCGCACGGTATATGACGAAAAGCCCCAGAAAGTAGAATACTCACTCTCAGAATTGGGAATGACATTGAAGCCGTTACTGCTTGCGATGGAGGATTGGGGGAAGTTCTACAAGTCCCAAATTGATGGTGTTGACCCACTCTATCAACGTTCATGGCATATTCAGCCGTTCCGTAATTGACGTTTCTGTGTCCGAATGAGCAAATCTCACAACATTTCTTCCGAATGATGTTGCTGGGGACGTCTCCGGGATTTTTGGAGGTTCTGCCGTTTCGGATTCTTCTGAGGCCGATGACGATAAAAATCTCGTACTGCACTCACAATTTTATTAAGAACGTGTCTTCACAAAGTTTGCGGGGTCTCGCAAAATCCTAAATAAACGGTGATTTCAAGATGGACTGTCATTTCAGTGATTATCACGTTCATTAAATTTGTGAAGACAGGTTCTGAGTCTTGCATTCCTATGAAATTTACTTTAATTCCGTGTGCAATAAGTCTTTTCCTAATTAACGTATCTACCGATTCCAATGAGCAGTGACTTATCTCATCGAAAGCACTTAAAATTATGTTTATGATAAGGCGTAGAGCATGGTCGGTTTCAGCACTGCTATCTCTACTCCTGTCTTCTTTTCGCTTTTTTTCGTGGCCGTTACCGACATCACCAACCTTACCAACCTCGCCGCTAGTAATAATGTTTTCAGAGTCTATACCATTATCGATAGAGGCATTGCCAGCAGTTGTGGATGTCTCACCTGTACCCGCCAAAGCAATTATAGCAGATTGAGATACAGATTGAAGAGCGGGAAGCCTCCACTAAGGTATTATTAGCTATTGTCTTCCAAATATAGCCTCAACAACGCTTCCTGTGTATTTTTATGAAGCGTTTTGAGGAGTTCGATAATTGCTTTACTTGGGAGAAGTTTGCCGAACCTTTCACGGACGGCGCACATTAAATCTTCAAATGATGAGATTTCCATTTTTTAGTACCTCATCAATACCACAAACTTCCATAGAGATGCTTGAATTCAGCCTCACTGGTTCTGCCGGTCTCGCCAGTTTCACCAGCCACTATGTGTTTCCAGAAGTATCTTTCTAATCTGTAAGCGGTTAAACCTGGCATGTCAGGATAGACAGTTGTGTCGGCTGGTGTGTCGGTTGTGACTTTCATATTAAACCATAGCAAGTCTGGCCGGTTAATAATGTTGCTTATATTGTTAAAATATTTCAGGTTGAATTGTTGCATATCAACTTTTCTCTCCCAACATTTCTTTCCGTTTGTTGTCCGTCTTAACTTCTTGCTTATCAGGTGTTCGCTTGCGTTTAGTTACTTCATAGCTACTGTATTTACATAAAAAATAGTTCACACTCATATTTTAGTATTATAGTAAGCCCAATTGTAAAACAGTAAAAGTGATACAGTCAACGCACATAAAAAAGAGTAAAATAAAATAATAAGTTACGATTAGAAATATAAAAAAACGTACATTAGAATATCGACAAGAGGGACATAAGCTGAAACAAACGAGTAAAGTGTTCAAGGTAGCAATAATAACTATTCGTAAAAGGGAAAAACAGCTGCGAGAAGAGGGGAATTTAAAGAAACATGCAGTCAAGCGACCATTTTCCAGAAAAATTAATGGAACATATAAAGTCTAATCCCGATGATTATTGACGAGAAATCGCACAAGTATTTAACTGCAGAGCGTCAGCAATCCGGAAAGCGTTAAAGAGGAAAGCGTTAAAGAAATGAAAAATAACGCGAAAAAAAAGACTAAGAGATATAGTGAGCATGACCCATTACAAGTACAAGAATAGTTAGAGAAGGGAAAAAATATTCCCAGAAGCAAGATTGTATACGTAGATGATACTGGACTTGACAAGTATTTTATACGCCCCTATGGGCGAGCCTTGCAAGGGCGGAAATTTGAAAGAGTAAACATAGTAGCAGGACAAAATGTTATCACCACTTCAATTTACAGGTGTAATGACATCAGGGTTGTTCGAAGAATGGTTTGCAAAGCATCTTCTTCCAGTATCCCCCGAAGGAGCTGTAATAATTATGTATAACGCCTAATACCATAGAAAGAAGCAGCTAAACATGACTGGCAGGCAAGTAGTATTTCTGCCCCCGTAATCACCTGAATAAAACCCTATAGAACATTTCTGGAGTTGGCTAAAGAAAAAGGTATCTGATTACGTAGTTACATGTAAAAATTTAGATAATGCAATATCTGTTGCTTTTAAAGTGTGGTAACTATATCTTATGCAAAAATTAACCCCTCCCGAAAACTCAGAGAGGGGGACAATCACATTCCCTAGAACTGTACAAACGCTGGTGTATCCGCCGGAGCCTCAAGATACTTCTTCAGCTCATCATCGAGTTTCAGTAACGTAACCGAGAACCCCTCCATGTCCAGCGAGGTCATGTAGTTCCCGACAATCGTCTTCGCAACCTTCAGGCCCTTACCCTCGACAACTGCCTTCACATGCTTGTTCGCAACAAGTAGCTCCATTAATGGGGTACCTCCCATTCCGTTCACCAGCACAGCTACTTCATCTCCAGCAGCGTATATCCCTTCGGCAAATATCTTCTCCAGCAACTTGTCGGCAATGTTGTTCACGTCGGAAATCTTCTCCCTGTGAGTGCCGGGTTCTCCATGAATGCCGATGCCAATCTCTACTTCGTCTTCGGCAAGCTCAAAGCTCGGTTTCCCAGCCGCAGGTACGGTGCAGGCATTAACCGCCATACCCATTGAACGGACATTGGCGATTACCTTCTCCGCTACCCTCTTCACTTCAGGCAATGACAATCCTGCTTCCGCCGCAGCACCTGCAATCTTATGCACTAGAACTGTACCGGCTATTCCCCTTCTGCCTGTCGTCCATGTCGAGTTCTCTACTGCTACATCATCTGCCACTATGACATGTTCAACTGTGATACCTTCATCTCCGGCCATCTCTTCCGCCATCTCAAAGTTCATTACGTCGCCAGTGTAATTCTTGATGACCAGAAGAACTCCTTTACCGCCGTTCACCGCCTTCACTGCCTCGTATACCTGATCCGGTGTCGGTGATGTGAAGACTTCACCCGCTACTGCTCCGTCAAGCATTCCGCGACCAACAAAGCCCCCGTGTGATGGTTCATGCCCTGAGCCGCCGCCTGATACTAGCGCAACTTTAGGTGTTGCACCCTCCGCGCGAACCAGAACGTTGAAGCCATCGAGCCTCTTCACGTAGTGGGGATATGCCGCCGTCATTCCGTCAAGCATTTCGTCCACTATGCTGTCTACCTTGTTGATTAACTTCTTCATTGTAATAACTCCTCCCGTTAATTATAGTTTTGAGGTATCTTTTGCCTCTTCTGCACTCGCAAGTACATCATCAAGACTGCCCCCGCCAGATGCTTCAACCGCCGCACAGACTGCACCTTCAACTATCGGAGCGTCTGCTATAACAGCGTTAATCTCCCGGCCTTCCTCTTCAAGTATCTCTATAGCAGCCTCAGCACTCATTATTGCGCTTCCAATGTCCGCAAGTATCGCTACTCCGTCCCCAGTATCAGCCTCAACTATAGCGTCCGCTATCTTCTGAGCGTCAGTTCCCGTTGAACCGTCCTCAAGTCCTCCTGCGGGGATAATACCTTCATGGTTCTGCGCCATTTCGCGGGCAAGGTCGCATGTTCCTTCCGCAATCTTCCAGCTGTGAGACACTATTACTATCCCAACCATGCTAATTCTTCCCCTTCATGTAGTCGCGTATTGCCTCAATCGTTATTGTTGATGATGTTGCGCCTGGATCTTGATGGCCTATGCTGCGTTCACCCAGATAACTTGCACGTCCCTTTGTGGCTATGATAGTCTTGGTGTACTCTACCCCTTCACGTGCTGACTGGCACGCCGCGTCAAGTGCCGTAACAATGTCTGAACCTTCAGCAATTTTCGCCGAGAATGTCTCGCTTGCAGGGATTATTGCGTCAAGCATGGTCTTCTCACCCTTTACTGCATGGCCGCGCTTCTGTATTCCTGCTATTGCTGCCTCAAGTATGGCTTTCATGTCTTCGGGGGAAATTTCAGTTTTGCCAGCAGTGATTTTCCCTGCCTCCATGTATGCAGTACCGTACAATGGGCCGGAAGCTCCTCCAACTTTCGAGAGCAAAGTCATTCCCGCCTTCTTCAGTACCGCGCCTATGTCCTTGTCTTCTGGCGATAACTTTTCCATTACTGCCGCGAAGCCTCGTGCCATGTTTATGCCGTGATCCGAGTCGCCAATCTCGCGGTCAAGTTCTGTGAGTAAATCCTTGTTTGCTGTAATGCGTTCTGCTATCAGGGAAATGCATTCATATATTCCGCCGGGCATTATGTATTTTGCGCCTCCTGATGTCATGATGAATATTTGTGGATTAATGAAGATATTACACCAAAAATTTTATGAAGCAAGAGACTGTACAATGAAGTGTGTAAAAAGGAAAAGTACAGGAGGTTAGCAATATGT
>CALAUZ010000056.1 GCA_937892105.1 uncultured Fretibacterium sp.
ATGCACTGACCATGAATGGGCTTATAAATGCATGGAATGCGGATAAGATAGAGCCGTTAGTGTCGAGGATAGTAGAGAATGGCGAGTGGGTAACGATAAGGAATGCGAAGAATCACCGTCTATGCAAGAAGCCGCTGAAACTGTCAGAGCCAAAAACCGCAATGCCCGAACTCTCAGCAGAAACATCAGAGCTTTACGCGAAAATCAAGGAACAGAACGAAAAACGCTTAGAGCAGAGCAATGCATATTATGAGAGTCTTCCGCGAGATGAAGACGGCTGCATAGTGTTCCCTGAAGATGCGCCTGACTTTTTCATGACGCTCGGAGATTACTTGCATCTGAAGTTCCCTGAGGCAGAAGAGGAAGAACTGAGGACAGATTATGACGGAACTGTACACGAGGATTACAGCGGCTTCAGCGAACACAGGAAGATGGAAAAGGCATTCAGGATAGACGAGGCGTGCGCGAACTGCACTGACCCTGAAAACTGCGGCCTTCCGTTCGGAATATGCAAGGGGCTGAGATACCCTGTGATAGTGAGGAAGAAAAATCCGAGTGGAAAATGGTGTGTATGTGTTGAGTATGCTGGGGAGTTAATCTGCAAGCATAACTGCGAAAAATGCGCCACAAATAACGCTGTGAAGGAAGAAAAATCCTCCACTCCCGTACAAGAGTTAGCCAAGCCGGAAGCTGTATCAAAGCCCGCGCCCGCGCCGACAGTGGATGACAAACACCGCGATATAGCTTCAGCACTAGGAATGAGAGTGAACTTTGACGAAAAAGGAGACATAATATCTTCACCCAAGCGGAAACAAGCATCAGAACCTGGCACATGGGAAGCTGACCCCTACGAGCAGGAAGTGATAGAGCGCGAAAGGAAAGAGGCAGAATTTCAGGAAAAGAAGCGAGAGTTTATGCGCCAGATGGAAGAGGCCATGAAAGCCAAAGCAGAGGCCGAAAAGCTGGGCATGAATGACGCAGACTTGTGGAAAGATGACGAGGATGAATACGAATTGCCCGGAGATTCGCGGTACAGGAAGCATGACAGGGATGAAGACCATGAAGCCGGAGTGTAGCACCGAATAACAGCATAAGAAACCGACCACGAAAAGCTAGACTATAGTGGCATTCCGAGAATGCTATAAATGTTGTGTTGCCTGATGGAAATATGCTGTTTACAGGTTAAAATACTGAAAATATAATTACCTCAGAGGAAATAAAAATTTTGGAAATTGCATACAAGAGTAAGAGTGCAGAGAAGCAATTTTCCCCAGATTATGCTAAGAAATGGAAATATCACGAAAAGATGAAGGAAAAACTTTTGGCGATGGAAACGTTTATTCGCAGAGCTGAATCCTTAAGGGATATATTGAATTATCATCCTTATCACTTTCATCAGCTTCAAGGCTCGCGATATGGAGAATGGAGCATGTACGTTGGGAATACCGGGTACAGGGTAACAGTTTTACCTTGAGGAGAGGATTGGAAAACGATACCCGCCGAAAAAGTAGTTGAATTATGTAAAACCATAACGAAGCTTAAGATAACGGAGGTGTCAAACCATTATGAGTAATCATGAAGAATATAACGGTATTCAAGCGTTCCACCCCGGATATTATATTTCAGAGATAGCAGAAGAACTTGGAATAACGCAAGCAGAATTATCCGTAAGATTAGGAACAAGCGTAAAAACAGTTAACTATTTGATAAATGGGAAAAGCCGTATAACGGAAGAAACAGCGATGAAACTATCAGCAATGACCGGGACAAGTGTTTCATTATGGCTTGGTCTTCAGGCAGAATACGACCAGAAGATACAAGTGATAGCTCAAGAAAGCAGTCTTGAAGAACAGCGCGAGACGGAACAAGGATTGAGCTACAAGTTTTTTGTTGAAGTTGCAGGCTTGCCGAAAACACGAAATTAGCGTGAACGCATCAAGAACCTTTGTCGCTATCTGCATGTATCGGACTTAAGGATATTAGGAGAACGTAGCGTTGTGGTGAATTTCCGGCGTGGAGTGAAAGAACTGAACCGTCAGAACATGGTAAACGCGCAGGCATGGGTACAGACGGCAGTAAATATAGCGCGAGAAAATCCGTCTGGCGTGGCTAATTTGGCAGTGTTGGGCAAGAGACTACCTGAAATAAGGGAAATGACTTTAAAGCCGCCTTCGGAATTTATGCCGGAATTAGAAAAAATCTTCAAAGAGAGCGGAGTGTCTTTTGTGATTTTGCCTTACTTGGAAAAATCCTGTATCAACGGAGCAGTGAAATGGCTTGATAAGGAACATGTAGTGCTTGCGCTAAATGACAGAAGATGTTATGCAGATACATTCTGGTTTTCATTGTTTCACGAAATGAAGCATGTATTTCAGCAGAAGCTCAAGAGAGTGTTTTTGAGTTATGACCGTGAACTCATGAATGCATCAGAGAACGAAGATGAGAAAGAAGCAGATAAATTTTCGCGGGACACATTAATCCCGCCGGACAAGTATTCTGTATTTGTAAATGCGTGTAACTTTAGAGCAACGGATATTAAAGAGTTTGCCTCATTGGTTGGTATACACGCCGGAGTCGTAGTCGGTCGGCTTCAACATGATGGGTACATTCAACGATATGAATATAACGAATTTCGAGAGAAATACAGGATATTGATGCAAACTTAACTACCATCGAAATCGACGGGTTTAAGCCGGGCGAATTTTGCCTATGCGCTTTATCTTGACTGGAACACCGCACCAAGTATCAGGAATATCACTGCGCGGAAAGTTCTTACGGTTGACATAAAGATAAATGCAGGATTTGCCATCAGCTTCACCAACTCCGATGAAGTAAAGCCAAGCGGGGCAACCTAAGAAAACCTGAAGCTCTGCGGCATTGTTGCATATGTCCTTAAAAGAGAATTTATTCATATTATAAGTATAGCACAGAAATCCAGTATGAAGCTACATCAACGAAGAAGGGATGTTGTTACGGCTGTAGTGCTATACAATGAATGATAGGCACATAGAAATATAAAAACGTTTATGATAGTGGCCTGCGTATGACCAACACCCGCGCTGTGAATAAAATCGAACACATCCGCAAGCTTCAAGATACTTTGAAAGTTGCACAGTATAGGGACGACGCAATATTGGTGAACTGTAAGGTGTGAAGCACCGTTTGCGCGTAATAAATTCGGAGCGTATCCCTAACCTCGACTGACAGGAAAGAATCTTCTGTGAAGCAGAGCATTCCCTCAAGATTCTGTTTTTCGTTCAAGTCAATGGCAAGGACTCTCCGCCCTTCACGAGTGGCAATCTGTGCAAGTATGAGGCTAATGGTAGTTTTGCCGACCCCGCCCTTGTAGTTCCAGAGTGTTACGGCGAGTTTATTCATCAGGATCAAGTCTCCTTATAGTGTTGTCGAGGAAAAACAGGAAACTATCCTGCCCCTCAATGTTAGACATTAAGCCATGAAGTATGGTCTCATAGTACAATGACATATTATTCAACCCCCCTTGAGGTGAGAGAAGATGAGTTTGATACCGATTCTGAAGGCATTTGATGCTTCAAGCCGTAGCGAGTCATATGTATTCTTCTGCCCGTAACGCAAGTTCCCTGTGATAATGCAGTACACCTCGTTAAAGTTGCTTGCGGAGATAAATGACGTGTTTTCTGTGCCGTTGTTATTGATGATGCATAGCTTTGATGATTTTGAGTGTGGTGTGCATGAGGAACATGCAATAGGACAGCTTTGGCATCGCGGCTATACAGTGTCTGAAGTGTCCAGACTGACGGATATGCAGCCCCTAGAGGTAGCAATGTACTACTCAGGAATAGTAGCCCCCGATGATGAGACGATGAGGATAATTCTAGAGCGTACCGGGAATACGGACATCCCTGTCGAGCCACTGAAGTATGTGTACGGAGAGCCAGTGAGCGCATTCTAGGACTTTGCGATGAGCCACGATATGAGCGGCAAAAGGGGCTGTAGGACAGTGATGCAATCAGCGGTGAAAGCTAGACTGAAGAATTGCCCGAACCAGTTACCGCACTCCTTCTTGTTACCTGAAGCATGAGCGGCCTCTATTTTTGCGAGTATATCCTCAAACTCTTGTATGTGGCTATTGTTGACTTCTGCCAGTACTGCGTGTACCTGCTCGAAGAAGCCAGCCGGAAATTCATGTATCTCATTCGATGAATTATCGGTGAAGTAGCCTGAGTTTATGCGGGCATTGCCGCTCATGTTTTGGATGTTGATGTTGTTGTTTTGCATGTTAGGTTTTGACCTCGTAACAGTGAGTGTGTAGATGGGTTTGTAGCCTCTTGAATAAGGCTCGTATTCAATACTGTCAATAAATAGCTCTTCAGTGAAGCCGTCAGGATATATGTGAGCAAGAGAGTCGCGCTCACGGATATGTATATCCTTGTTATTGATAATAACGTGTGGGAAGTCGAAGATAGCTTTGACAGGCACACCGTTTAAGGAAAAAGTAGGCTGTAGTATTCCTGTTAATGCGCCATACCCCCTTGCTAGTATCCAATCGGTAAGAGGGATATGTAGCTGCATGAGGCTTCTTAAAATTTGGAGGAAGCCATAAAATTGCTCTTCAGTCATGAACTTTTCACCGTGCCTAATAAGCTCTAAGTCTTTATGAGCCATGCCCGCCCAATCGAGAGGCATCTCAGACAGTGATTTACCCATGTGAATGTAAGATGTGAGGCAGGCCTCAAGAGCATTTAGTCCCTGTTCGTGTTCTTGATTCATGGTATTATAACCTCCAAGGAGTGATGAGAAATGACGGATAAAGACGACCGTATATTGACGATACTTTGTGAGATAAACAATCGCCTGAATGATATAGCTCTAACGTTGCAAACGATAGGGCTGATGGAAACGAGCGTAGACAGCAAGCAGGAGCTATATAAGTTTCTTTGCGGATTTTTGGACGTGCAGAAGTTGAAGTACCGCAGTTTAGAGCGGTTATCTATGCCGTATAATCCATTGACAGGGAGTATCTGATTCATGCCCTTGCCCCCGCCGGAACAGCGGCCTTAAGGATGCCGAGAGCCTTGCTGACCTGAGCAATAGCCTAATTAAGCCTGAGTGCGACTATTGAGCTTAACATTATTCTCCTCAATGAGGCGGCGAACGTCCTCTAGCGTTACGAATGCTTTGTGTACATCCTTTCGTTCCTCTCGCCCCTGCAACATCTTTTGAACCATAGGTAGAGTTACAATTATGCCAAGAATGACAAACCCTAGATACATATCGTTTCTCACATCAGAAATGCGAGTGTCTAAGCTATGATAATTATCATCAATGCGCCTAGATAGGGCTTCTAGTTTTGCATTAACTACCTGAAATTCTCCCCTAATCTCCGTCATAAAAGCGTCCATTTTTACGTCAAATAAGTCCTTGCGCACGTACACGCTCATATCCTCCGAGACCGCGCCGAGAGCGAAAGTTGCTGTAGCTATGGTAATGAGTATTGCTAGTATAAATTTTCTCATTGTGATTTCTCCTTTGTTAAGCGTTGACTGTTGAGCATAAGTTCATGAGCAACCAGAAGACTATGTATAGTATTGATGGTAGCTGAAAAAGTTTTCTCCTCTTTTGTGGACATATTAGTCTTAAACGCTAAATGGTGAATTAAATGTAGAAGTTCCTCCAAGTAAGATAGCAAGTCTTTTTCAATATAAGAAAGTTTAGCCATTAATTATTCCTCACAGCGTTTTTCTGGTTGATTTTAGCGTCAATGAGGCGTTCAATATCTTCGAGAGAGAAAGTTTGCTGTTTAAGTTCTTTAGCGACCTGAACGAGAGACGGAGCGACAGCAGCGAGAGTAATGAGTATACCGAGCAAAGCGATGCCCCAGTAGACCATAGTTTTTAATTCATCAAGTCGAGCGTTTGTAACTTGAATGGCAGTGCTATTGGCTTGAATTTCTTTTTTAAGTTCAGCCTTAGTATCTTGAATTTCTTTCCTGAGTTCAGCTTTAGTATCCTGAATTTCTTGTTTTAGCTCCGAGCGTAGCTGTTCGTTCATGAGCCTAATCTCAGCGATGAAAGTGTCCATTTTAGCCTCGAATACATCTTGACGCAGGTAGATACCTTCCTGAATATCATTACTTGTAGCACCGAGTGCGTATGTTGAGACTGCTATGGTGATGAGTAGTGCCAGTATAAGTTTTCTCATTATGAGTTCTCCTTTGTTACTATCACTTATTAATGAAGCTCTGAATAATAGCAATGGCGATAGGGACAAAAGCAATGAGAAGTCCTAGCAAAGTGAACCACTTATTTTGAGACTGGTGTATATCATCAATGCGCTTCTCCAAGCCGTCAATGCGGGTATCCAGAGAGCGAATATCACCTTTAAGTTCTGCCCTAGTTTCCCTGAGTTCAGACTTTATCGCTTCCTGTTCTAATCTTCCCTCAGAAGCATTACGCTTTAGCTCAGCCACGTCAGATTTAAGTATACCCACGTCGCGTTTGATTTCAGCAACATTATCGTTAAGTGAGTCAACGTTACGACGCATGATGTTGATTTCGCTGCGAAGCAGAGGTATTCTGAAAATCATTTCGTCATCTTCAAATGTCTCTTTATATGCGGCTTCTGGCATTGCTTTAACCTCCTACATTTTTTGTAATTTTAGTCTCTCCATGACCATACGCTCAAACATGGATATAAATCCTTCAGTTGCAGGTAATTCAATAGATTCGTTATCACTAAATCTATAAATCATGGTACCTTTGTTTTCTTTGAGAGAACGCTCATTGAATTCCTTGACTTTTGGTTCAGATGATTGTTTTAATATACTTTCAATATCTACATCAAGTGTATTAGCTATCTTTTGTATCATTTCTCCACTAGGGACGTTTTGGTCATTTTCCCAACGTGAGACTGTTGTTACCGTTACCCCAAGTTTCTCCGCAAGTTCTGACTGTTTCATAGCTCCTCTGCATAATCTTATATTTTCACCTATGCTCATATCTTCACGTCCTTTTTAGAAATATTATAATTTTGTTAAGCATATAGCAATATAAAATATGTTTTGTTAATTATAGAAAATGTTAAGTTATCTATTTACTTTATAGAAATGTTATGTATAATTCTATTATTGTTAATTAAAGGGGAGGTATTAATTGGGAGGTAAAAATATAGCAAGAATTTAGAAAGAAAAAAGGGATAACGCAGGAGGAATTAGCTCAGTTATTGTCGATTACTACAGTTACACTTTCCCGTTGGGAAAATGGACATTTTGAGCCTAAAGCCTCAGTAATTAAGAGACTTTGTGAAGTGTTGAATTGTACAGAAGCAGAGCTATTGAACGGTTCCACGTCTCAAGAATGGGAATTGAAGTTACTAGTCTCGAAGTCAGGGATACAAGAAGGAGGAACAGTAGATATGACAGGAAGCGGAAGCACAGCGACATTAAACATAGGAGATACAGCGATGGGAATAACGTTATCAGCACCGTATGAACTTTGGGAAGATGACGCGAAATTTGAGGCACTCCTTGAAGATTTACGACGTAAGAGGGCAACAGGACTTAAGACGCGCCGTGAAGGCTGGTAGGAGGTATAGTCATGAAGAACGCATTACAGGTATTCAGTTACAAAGAACAGCAAGTACGTACTGTACAGATAGACGATGAAGCATGGTTCGTCGCAAAAGACGTGTGCGACATTTTAGGGCTTGCGAACCCTACAAGAGCGATAAAGTCGCTTGATAGCGATGAAAAATGACCCTAACCAATAGTAAGGGTCATTCAGGGCAACGCGGAGGGGCACAAGTAATGAATGTAGTAAACGAGCCAGGTATGTACAAACTAATATTCAAGAGTCATAAACCAGAAGCGAAAGCCTTTACGCGTTGGGTAACACATGAAGTCCTGCCACATATCCGCCAGCACGGAATGTACCTGACGGACAAGGTATCGGAAGTAGCGGCGACCAACCCGACAGCGTTTGACGAGCTATTAGCGCGGTACACGTCTGAGTGCAAGAAGACGCAGGCGTTAGAGGAAAAACTAGCCTCTGAGCGTGCATTCATGAACTTGGGACATGTGGTACTAGCGTTGCCTGGAAGTGTAACAGTACAGAACGCGGCACATTTTCTGGCGCAACATGGTTTCGACATAGGGCAAAACCGTCTATTCAAGAAATGCCGAGAAGAGGGCTTCCTGTGCAAGCGGAAGGGACGGCAATACAACCAGCCCACGCAGAAAGCGATAGAGCGCGGACTGTTCAATGCGGAGATAAACGGAGGTTTCCGGCCAATAGCGATGGTAACACCACTAGGGTTGGCGTACCTGACGGAGATGTTAGCAATGGAGAATTATCCGTTGTTGATACTGATGGAAGCGAAGGGCGAAACGGAGTAGCAGTCTAACTCCGTCTGCGGGTAAAGCCCATACTGACGAGCCTCAAAAGCTCGGTAAATTGACAATCGAATACGAGGCAAGACGAACATCAAGCCTCCTGCGCAAGAGCAGGTTGTAAAGAGAAAGGAGGCGATGAAGATACAGTTACCGTTAGGATATGAAGAAATGTCGCCCGTGCAGCTTGCATTGGAAGTGGCATTGCATGAGTTAAGCAGTCTGAACGGGCTTCATGTAACGGATGTCCCAGAGAAAGAGAAGACGTGGGACATAGACACGGAAGACGCGACACGAATAATCGAGTCAGCGTTATCGTTTTTCACGACAACCTGACATATGTGAAGCGGTCAGGATGTCTTTTTATGTTTCTATCGAAGTAAGTTCCATGAGAGGATGCAGACATCAACCCTTCGTATAAGGACGGTGGTACGTCCGAATACTGGTAAATGCGCCCTCCATGAAACTCTATGAATAGTGTGCGAGACCGAGTGTCATAGCCTATAGAGCTTATGTTGCTTGAATTGACACTTTTTATTTCCATTAAGTTCACCTTCTTTTTCAAGGATGTGGAAGTATTGTACAGGAGGCGAGGAAGATAAGGAGGGGTATCTCTATCTTGTTCCCATTCTTCAGAAGGTTCAAGAATTTCTTTGCTCTAAGACACTCGAATGCAAGAAATAAGCAATACATGCTCGCACTCAAAGCTAAATCCATCTTAGGACATGACATTATCGAAAGTTCTTTCAGCATCATAAGGCTCAACCTTAGAGGCTCTGAGTAGAGTGCATGACAGTATGGCTGGAGGCTTTAATACTCCGGCCTATTTCTTCATAAAGGAGGAGTATAGCAACAATGGATAAGGTATTAAGCGCGTCTAAAGCAGGGTTTCCCTGCTTACGCAATCTCTGGTACACAGTCAACGGGTATTCTGGCTGTGAGAATGACACACACACTCAACGAATATTTGATGTAGGCACTTACCTCGAACCTGTGATAGTGGATTGGCTCAGGCAAGACGGCTGGCTGGTTGAATATAATCCATGCTCTCAACAGGCCGCTCTCGAAGTCTCCATTCCAGTCAAAGGCGGTAAACTTACTGGACACCCCGACTGCATTATCAGCAAGGGGGATGTCCAAAATGCTCTCGTGGACATTAAGACCATGAATGACAGAGCTTTAAACTATTGGAAGCATGAAGGCACTCTCAATTCTAAGCCTCAGTATGTCGTTCAGCTCCATGTCTATGCTATGGGTCTTACTCTCTTGGGCATAGAAATAGAGCGGCTCGGCATTGTCGGCGTGAATAAGAACAACTCAGAGATGTATATTGACTTCTTCCCGTTTGACGGCTTTATCGCTGAGAGCATTACTGACAAAGCTGAAAGGCTTTTTGCCTTGTATGAACCACCGAAGTTTAATTGCCCTTCGGAAACTTCGGCTTGTAACTACTGCGAATACTCTTCTGCCTGTGAACTTCACCGCAAAAATGCTCCCGTAACTGTGAGTAATGAGTTTCTCACTGTAACAGAGGACGAAGACATCATCAACGCTATGAAGTTGCTTAAACAGGCTCGGGATATGTCCAGCGAGGCCAAAGAACTGGAAAAACAAGCTAAGACTACTCTTGATGAGAATGTTAGAAACAAGGGTTTATCAGGCATTTGCGGCGGGGGGTTGGTCTTCTCTATGAAAGAGCGTTCGTCTTCTAGGTTTGATACTACTGCGTTCAAGAAGGCTCACCCTGAGCTTGTCAGCGAGTTCACTAAAACTTCTTTCAGCACTATATACGAGATTAAGGAGGCAATATAGATGGCTTTTAGGAAAGCTGAACGAAAAAAGGCTAAGCTAAGGCTTGCCATCACCGGCCCTGCTGGGGCGGGCAAAACTTACGGCGCACTGCTTATCGCTTTGGGACTGGGCGGACCTATCGCTATGATTGACACCGAGAACGGGCGCGGCGATTTGTACTCCAGCTTAGGCGATTACGATGTTTGCTCCCTTTCGGCTCCCTTTGACCCGCGAAAGTACATTCAGGCTATTCATGAGGCAGAGAAGGAAGGTTACAACGTCATCATCATTGACAGCCTGTCCCATGCTTGGAGCGGGCAGGGCGGACTATTGGACTTGCAGGGAAAGCTCTCTGAAAGCAGGTACAGAGGCAATAGCTATGCCGCTTGGAGAGATATTACTCCGTTGCAGAACGCTCTAGTTGACACCATTCTTGCGTCTCCCGCTCATATCATCGCTACTATGCGGAGCAAGACCGAGTATGCACAGGCTAAGAACGAGCTGGGAAGGACTGAGATACAGAAGGTTGGACTAGCACCAGTACAACGTGAGGGGATTGATTACGAGTTCGGGGTCGTCTTTGACCTTAGTAACAACCACACATGTTGCGTCAGTAAGGACAGAACAAGCCTGTTCGATGGACAGGTCTTCTCCATCTCGCAGGAGACAGGAAAAACTCTCCTAGATTGGCTCAATTCGGGCGCGGATATCAAAGGGTGTGAGGCTTAATGCCGGATAAACTAAAACCCTGCCCGTTCTGCGGAGGCGAACTAGACATCAGAGAGGCATGTGGACATACCCAAGTATATTGCACAGAATGCGGGGTTAATAACATCTGGAGCTATGCTGTTGCAACTCTCTGGAACAAGCGAACACGGCGTGATGCTGACTTAAAACCGTGTCCAATCTGCGGGAAGAAAGGTCGTGTTTTCGTATCTTACGATAGGAAGTATTGCGTACAATGTTTAGGCTGTACTCTGACTACTGTGTATTGCAGGACACCTAAAGAGGCCAAAGCTGCTTGGAACAGAAGGGCAGGGTCGATAACATGATAACCCGCTACACCTGCACAACTTGCGGCTACAATCGCGCTACTTGGAAAATCTTTCTCAATAACTCTACTCTCGCCTACTGCGAAAACTGCTATCATCGTTACTTCAGAAAGTATACTCACATCGAGGATTTTTTTCTCAATTTTAGGAGGCATCATGTCCACGAAAACACATGACATTTGCGCTACTATCGGCAAGTACACTGACAACGCAGG